>NZ_ANNG01000018.1 GCF_000466685.1 Campylobacter concisus UNSWCS | reverse complement strand
TGCATCAGCTTGCTTTGCGATGCTAGTTGCATCTGTGCCTTTTAGAGCTACTTTATCTTTGTCAGCGCCTGTTTGTAAAGCTTTAACAGCAGTTGCAAGTTCTTTTTCTTTGTCAGCTTTTACTTTTTCTTTTGCAGCTACATCATTTTTTAGAGCATTGTTAAGCGCATCATAATTTTTAACTGTGCCTTCATAAGTTGTAGCAGTTGTTTCAGCTGTAGCAAGAGCAACGGCTTTTTCTTGGATAGCTGGGTCTAGAGTATTTTTTATATCATCAGCTAGTTTTTCATCACGCTCTTTAACTAGCTTAGCATGCTCATCAGCAAATGCTTTAACAAATTCATTCCATACATTTGCATTTTTATCGCTAAAAATTTTAGCTATGTCATTAGCATTTGTAGCTGGGTTAGCAAAATCAAGTATTACATCGCCTGTAGCTTCTTGTTTGCCACCATTTGCATCGATATTAACCTTAACAGCACCTGTGTTATCGATAGTTAGCTTTGAAGTCTTATCAGCTGCTACTAACTCTAAAGAACCGCTAGCTGGTTTTATCTTAGTTAGCTCATCTTTTATAGCAGCAACTGCGTCTGAGATCTTTTTGAAAGTTTTTGCTTTTTCAGGATCGGTATTTGTATTAGTGCCATCCCAATCTTTTAACTCTTTGATGCCTTGCAAGATTTTAACTTGAGTCATTACATTATTGAAAGCATCAGCTTTCTCTTTTTGACTGGTTTTATTAGCTTTAATAGCATTTTCTTTGTTAGATACAGCAGTATCATAGGCGCTTTGTTGTGGCGTTGGCGTTGCAAACGCACTAGAAACTGCAAAACTAGCACCTAGAAGTGCTACGCACGCAATCTTTGAAATTTTCATTTCAACTCCTTTATTAAATTTGGTTGCCCTATTATCCCCCCCCGCTTAGTTTTTACTTAAATTTTGTTATTTTTCTCTATTTATATTTAATAAATATTAAGAAAATATTTCATAAAAGTGACAAATAAATAATAGAAATAAATTTAAGAGTTATTAGTATTATATTTTAAGGATAAGTAAACATAAATATAAAAATTTATATAAAAAATATAATGCGCTTAATAATATCTTTAAGATAAAAATTCAACTCATAGCTGAGATATCAAGTTTTTTATGATTATGCAAGAGTTTAAAAATTTTAATGTTAAATGTGTAAAAATGTAACAATATCTAAAAAAGATTATTTAAGTTTTGATTGATATTTTTATAAGATAGTTTGACTTTATAAAAATATTACTTTAGCGGGATGACAAATTTATAAAAATTTTGAAGAGATAATGGTTAAGATAAATCATTAGCAAATTTAGGGGCAAAGCTGCCCCCTGGTTTTAGTAAAGACCGAAAGTTCCGTCTGTTCTTTTGTAGATGACGCGCATTTTGGCATCAACATCGTTAAATACGTAAAATTGTTTATCGCTTGATTTTAGTTTATCAAGCGCTTCTTCTACCTCTAGAGGTTTGTAAATTTCAAGCTCCATAGGCACGATCTCTTCGACACCTTCGATCTTTTCTTCGCCTATTCTCGAGCGAAATTCTTTATCATCAGCCTTGCCTTTTACGGTAAATTTCTTATCGTGCTCTCTTCTTAAAACTTTTGAAGCCTTTTCAATAGCAAGATCGATCGCTGCATAGAGATCTTTATCTTTTTGGCGAACGACTATCGTGTCTTTATGTGCCATATTTAGAGAAAATTCTGCATTAAAGCCCTTTTTACCTTGCTTTTCATCTGCTCCTACTACGCATCTTGCTGAGATGATGTCAAGGTTGTACTTGTCAAGGGTGTCAAAAGCGTCTTGGATGTAGTTTTTGATGGGCTCTGTTAGCTCAAATTGTTTTCCTACAATGCTTATGTTCATCGCAATCTCCTTTATAGAAAGTAAGATGATTATAACACGACGAAACTAAAAGCAAATTAAAGTAAAATCTTTATAAAATTTTAAAGTTTCTGAAGAGTTCGTTTGTGAAAATTTATAGGATTTGAGGCTTTTCCTGGTTTTGAACTGACAAAGACATCGAGCATTATCGTGCCTTGATTTGCTCCAGTAGCAGCCACTGCGTCACCAGAACAAATGCCCATATCGCCAAAGTATTTTACATATACTTTAAAGGTAAAGAGATCACCAAATTCGCCAGCTATCGGATTGTCTTCACTTGCATTTTCGCTTTGGTTCCCTAGACAAGTGGTGCTAAAGTCATTGCTTATGATAGCTAGCATGGCGTATTCTGTCGCTGCACGGGCTACTAGCTCACTTTGCTCTCTTAGATAAATTTCGCTATTTTGCTTAACTGAAGTGCTAGCGATCGAAAGAGCTAGCATACAAATAGAGCTTGCGATCACCACAAAAAATATCGCTGCAATGAGCGTAAATCCTCGCCTCATCAATAAACCGCCTTTGACTTGCAGATGGTTATCTCTGAGTTTTTTGCCCTCATGCAAAGCTTTAGCACGATGACACCATTTTTTTCTATAAATACAAATCTCGTAACATTTTTGGCAAGGGTTGCTTTTTCGCCATTTTTATAGCCCTGTCCCATCCATGGACGATAGTCGTAGTATAAATTTAGATCAAAGACGCCATTTGCTGTATCTTTTGGATCAGCGCTTTGCTCTGGCACTATGGCATTTGCTGTGTAGGCTAGATGATACTGTTCTGAAATTTGTTTGTTTGCAAAACCAGAAATTTCTAGAGTGTCACCATCAATGCTTTTTACACCAACTTTTGCTATGTCTAAATTTAAAATACCTTTATATCCAAAAGAGTTTTGCACATCATAATAAACATCAGAAAATATCGCAACAACGCCACCATCTTTGTCTTTAAAATCAACACATCCACTCGCATTTTCTTTGCAAGTTAGGTCTTTTATGGTCTCAACAACTTCAGTAGAAAAATTGCTTCCCGGACTTATTAGACCAGTTGCTGGCGAGCTTTTAGTAAGATCTGCGTAGCCACTATATCTGCCTGCTTTATTACCAGAAGGCACATCGTTAAAAATTTCATACGCATAAGGGATAAATTCTAAAATTTCATAGCCACTATTTAAATTTACCCTGCTATCGTTTAGTGGCAAAAACCCTCCACTAGGTTTTCTAGCGATCACGCTTGGCTTTATGCGGTGCTCTAGCCTCTTTGAAATTTGCTCCAGTGCGATCTCCGTTTGCGTCTCGAGCTCATTTACTGTCCTTGTTTGAAAGTAGTTTGAGTAGATGTTCATTATAGCGTTAAAGCTCATCATAGCGATGATGCCAAGGATGACTATGACGATTATAAGCTCAAGGAGAGTAAAGGCTCTTTTCATTTCCATACTTTCGTATTTAGCGAGCCGCCCTCACCTAGGTTAAAAGCGTAGGCTTTTAACACTGATGTCGTCTCTTGTTTTGTGTCATTTTTATATGAGGTAACAGTTACTATTATCTCTTTTACGTCACTGCCTTTTAGTGGTAAATTTGGCTTAAAGTCTCCATTGCCCTTTTTTATTGTGGCGTTATAGTCTGATCCGACGATATAGTCTCTGTTTTGATTTGCCGTATTTAAATTTTTATTTCTTTTACTGTAATAATCTACCGACCTTATCGATGCATCAGGTGGCTCTAGGTCTGGTGAGTTTTCATAGGCAAAAACTCTATGCCCATCGCCTGTTATTTTGTTTATCTTATAAAATTCATTTCTTTTATCGCCTGGCTTTAAGATGATAGGAAAAAAACAAGCTGTCTCAGCGCTAGCACTAACGTTTGAGGCTTTTATGATCCTATTACTAAAAGGAGCTTTTAAGATAAGTCCTATATAGGTTTTAGCATTCATCAAGCTCTCTTGTGTAATAGCCTTTTGATTTAGCTCGGATGTCGTTTTTAAAACCAGAGGTATTGAGATGCTAATTATCGCCACGACGATGATAGAGAGGATAAGCTCTATAAGAGAAAAGCCTCTTTTTACCAAGAAATTCTCCTATTTGTCTTATCACTTAGATCGTTAAAGTTATTTTCACCACCTACAACATTTCCTACATCGCCTCTATCTGAGCCACTTTTTAAGGTCTTACCAGCCCAGTCGCCATTTGGCACGAGAAATCTCACATTAAAGTCGCTTGTTACTGCATTTTTATCAAATTCATTATATATCTGCCACTCTCTTGCATGCATTTTAACCACATCAGTGACTGCTTTTGGATTGCTTATAAAGATAGTTTGAACACCGTCTTGGACAGCGCTTACATCATTTCTTAAAATGGTTTCACTAATTTTATTTGTAAAACTAAAATCTGAAAATGCAAGCATCGATGCCCTATAGTGTGGATTAACAAACCAAAAAGGAGCCGATGGAAATTCTTGCCATGTCTCTCCAGTTGTTTGGTCTTTCATATATTCATTTTTGTCACACCCGTTGCAATAGGCTCCATAGTAAATTTTCGCTATAAATCCTAGATACGAACCCTCATAATACGGTGCATAGACCCTGCCATAGTAAAGTTTAGCAGATGTTTTTTCGGTAGGACCTGGTTTTGTATATGGCGCACTGCCTAATTTTCCATCGCTTATGCTTTTAAACCCAAAGTCATCACTTGAGACTGTGAAAGGATTTTTTGCAAGATTTACCTTTCTGGCAAAATTAAAATAGACTTCAGCAGTCGCTTTACCATCTTTAAACGCACTCTTATCAACATAGAACATTCCTTTTGTCGCAGTTGGTCCAATGCGCTTTTTTGTCCTTGAAAAAGGTATTTGAAAGAATAAAATTTCATCATTTGCTTTTTCGAGCGTGCCAGCGTTTCCGTCATTATCTGTGTAGTTTAATGGCACTTGATCAAGCCCTATATCAAAACTAGTGACATTAGCATAGCATCCGTCTTTATAAAAAGTTGCGGTGTCGCGGTTAAATAGTCTTGCTACAACATCAAAAGTCACTTTCACCTTTTGATGATGGCTACTATCGATATAGGTAACACTATCGCTTGGTATTATTTTTAGATTACTTATCTCAAGATCTTCTGGCTTAAATTGAAATAAAATGTTATTTCCTTGTTTTATCGCCATATCACAACCAACCCTACCCTCGTTGTCTGGGTCTTTACTAGGGTCATTCTCGCTCGAGTCTCTCACGCAGTCGTCTGCTCTTGGACTTACATGTTTATCGTTTCTAGTATAGCTTGTATCTTTTATCTCAAAGTATGCATTACCTATATCAGAAAACGAAAATGGCTCTTCAGCCCCAGAAGAATTTAATCTAAAAATATTACCGATGGCTTTATTCTCTTTGTCAAAGACAACTTTTAGTCTATTGTCACTCAATAACCCTGAAGCATCACAACCGACTAAATTCATAGGATGAAGACCGGCAACTTCATTTGAATTGCTTATGCCATCTATCGTATTTATATAGCCTTTTGCTATTACGTCATCACTTGTTAAAGCAGCGAGCTTGTAGTTTGTGTATGATTTTCCACCTACAAGGTCGAGATTTTTTCTTACAACAGCATTTAAATCTGTGTCATATACAGCAAAATAACTAGGTCTAACAGCAAAGTCATCTAAATTTTCGCATGCTACGATCTTGGTCTGTGTCGCAGGAGTGGCTTGCGAAGCTCTTGTATGTGAAATTCTAAATTTAAGACTCTTATATGCCTTATCTACCTTGATGCCCTCTAGTAAGACCTCGCTTTTTCCATTAAATTTTACATCATCTTTTTTATATAGATTTTTATCTTCGCCTACATATAAACTTGTATCATCATCACAAGACTTAACTAGCTCTACCTTTACATCTCCTACCAAAGAATTTGGCTCTTTTTTACTACCGTCTTCTCCGTAGTTTGTTATATATACATTAAAAGGCTTTCCTATTATTTGAGTAAGAAGCCTATTTTTATTTTTTCCGCTTCCATCGTCTTGATTAGTGCTTGGTAAAAAATTATTTGGTTCGTCTTCTTCTATTTCTATATTATGTGAGTAGGGATCGCACTTTTTCATATCTATTTCATATGGCGTTAGATCTAAATTATTGTTTGCTATCGTAGCCTTATAGCTATTTTCTATAAATTTTGTATCAAGTTTAGTCTCAAAAACGGCATAAGCGCTATTTGCACCATTTGTCTCTAGCTTTCCACCTACATTTGGCTTAGCACCATGTCCTAAAAAAAATGTCAGTGTATCCCCACTTAACTTTTGTAAGCCATCATTGTCATTAAATTTTTGATACAAAGGATTACTCTCAGAAAAGGATGATGGTTCTGCGACAACTCTTATCGCAGCAGATGTATCGTCTTTATAAATTTGTCCTTCACTTATCTTTGCTCTAAGAGCAAAATTAGTAACAGCTTCATTTGTGGGATTTTTTACTTTTAAGATAGTTTTTAAAATAGCACCTTTTGGCAACTTTATAAAAGAGTTTTTTGCTAATGGTATAAAATTCGGGTCATCTGGCTTTTTTTTATAACTAATATCTTCTACATAACATACATGTGGTTTATATACACGGTTAGAAAAAGCAACAAGTGCTAAATTTATATTTTCACTTGTTGTTATATTATTGCCAGAGGAATCAGTATATTTCCTCTCAGCAACCGTTACCTTCATCTTAAGTGAATCTTGTGAATTATAAGCAAAATTCGATATGTTAAAAACATCTAAATCTAATTGGTTATTATAAACTCTATCTGTATTCATATGAGCGCCAAATTTTGTAAAAGACGAGTTAAATTGATTGTTGCTTGGGTTTTCTGCATTATAGACCGTATCACTATTGTCATTATCATGAAAAGGTTCATAGGCTTTTTGTATCTGTATCTTTTCTCCATCTACTTCACGTTTAGAGCCAAGAGCAAACATAGTAAATGTTGCATCTATATCTCCACTCTTTGGAGTATATATATCATCGAATCTCAACTCAACATCATCAAAGTTGGCACTGCTAGGACTATCTACTTTTATAGGCTCAGGTGCTAACATCTTAAGTCCATCATATATAGTAACTAGCTTTGTATCTATATTTTCATCTTTAGCAGTTTTATCATCAAAATTATATATGATAAGCAAAGTCCAACCAGCATATTGCGAAGGAGAGTATTGATCCCAGTAGCCACTACTATCTTTCCCTAGAAAATATAGCAAAGAACCGGTTCTCGAAAAACCTGGATAATCTGATATTTTTAAATTATACCCCCCTCTAATAACCGCTTCAGTATCATTTATACTTATAAAATCAGGTCTAGGATCAACCGAGGTAGCCCTTATATTTCCAGCTGCAAATGTTCTATCTTGCGAAGTAGTTCCAAAACTCTCTCTTACCTCTTTCGTCACATCTGCACTCGCTGTATATAGATAAGTTATGCCAGCTTTAACAGCAATTTGCTGAGGAGCAGACCAATCTGCCATAAAAACAGAATACGACATAGATTTTGGACGATACTCACTAAAAGAGCCAAGCCATTTTATATCTTCTGGCTTGGCATCTATAGTTATCGCTTGTGATTTACCAGGGACTTTAAAATCTATTTGTGAGTAGCCTTTTAAAAATTTCATAGCATTTGAATAAAAATTTATGCCACTATTTGCTGTATCGTAAGGAACAGTCCAGTTTTGTGTGATAGACCCAGCCCAATAAAGCCTAGCATAGACTATGTTTTCACCTTTTAGGTTATTTTGTATATAAGTGTTTTTTTCACTAAAATCAAAAGTGGATTCCTCTGAATTTTGACAATAAGAAGTATCATTTGGATCATATATAAAAGAAGTTTGACAAATTTTTGAGCTATTTGCAGGAAAATTTGCATTATTTATAAAAGATTTTTTTACAATACTAGACCTAAGTGAGCCTGTCGAAGGTGTAAATTTATACCCATCACCATAATAAGCTGAGTTTGGTAACAAAATGGTAGCACCAATAACAGCCATATCTCCATTTACTCTAGTGATATTTTTACCATTTACTTTTCTTATGGTTAAGCCATCTTTTGCATTATTATCTACCGCTCCAACCAAGTCTCTTTTTGCACTATTGCTTGGAACATATACATAGTAGCCATTATTAGCCATGCCACCATTATCGACATCACCACCAGAAAAACTTGTCGTATATATGCTCCAAGTTCTATTAAATTTTTTTATACAATGTGGGATATTTTTAGAAGAGCCAGAGTTATCTTTTTCGTCATCTATCATACATTTATAACTTATATTTCCACGTGGAGGGAGGTTGCAACCGAAAGAAATTTTTTCACTTGGTGTGCACTCTCTAACTGCAGAAAAACTAAATGTAACAACAAAACAGAGTAGATATACTATCCTACGCAAGAAAATGCCCTCCTTATAACAATAACAAATCAATCATTGATTTTATAGATGTTTTACTGCTTTTGTATGAAATTTTCTATCATTTCAGCTTGTCCGTATTGTGGATATTTTGTAACGTCAAGCACTACTTGAGATAAAGTCATATTGTCCATATTGCAAACGATAGGAGCTACGAAATTCACGGTTGATTTTTCAAGCGGAAGCGCAACTACGATGATGTTGTAAATTCTAAGTTGCGAACTCTCCTTAATGTCCATAAGCTCTTCATAGTAGCTTGGGATGTCAAATTCATAACTTCTTAACGCGAAAGGATTTATCATTGTAAAAGATGTTTCGTCATCTTTGCTCGCTAGCTTAACAAAAAATTTATCGAGCTCAATAAGTTCCATCGTCTTGATATGCTCGAAGCCTAAAATAGGGCTTTTAACACTAAAAATCATACTAACTCCTGTTTTGTAAAATTGCCTTATTTTAGCATAGTTTTAAAAAATTTATACAAAAATAATGCCAAAAAATGTAAAATAAGCGAATTTAAAATTTTTAAGGAAAAGCATGAAAAAATTTTCTAAATTTCTAGCAGTCGTAGCTCTTTTAGGGCTTTTTAGTGGTTGTGCTGAAAAATACACCGAACTTTACAATCTAACTCCAGATGAGTGGTACGCTCAGGTCATCGCTGACATCAAAGATGGCGATCTGGAGTCAGCTGATAAACACTATGTTTCAATGGCTAGCGAGCACGTTGCAAGCCCACTTTTGGAGCAAATTTTACTCATCCTTGCCCAAGCTCACGCAAATGACGAAGAGTATCTCATGGCAAATCACTATCTTGATGAATACATCAAAAGATACGGCGACAACGGCCCAAAAACAGAATTTGCTCAGTATCTAAAGATAAAAGCAAATTTTGACTCATTTACCCAGCCAAACCGCAACCAAAAGCTAATGGAAGATAGCGTAACTGAGATCGAAAAATTTCTTTATATGTATCCAAACACTGAGTATAAGCCACTTATCGAGACTATGCTTATCAAATTTAAACTAGCGCTTTACTTCCTAGACATGCAAATAGCAGATCTTTACAAGAGAACTGGCCGTGATGTTTCGGCTAAAATTTACGAGCAAAAGCTAGAAGAGTCGCCGTTTAAAAACTCAGACCTTATCAAACCTGACGTGGCATGGTATAGAAAACTGTTTGAATAGGAGAAATTTTGCAAATAAACGAAAACAAAAGCTTCCCAACTGAGATCCCTATCATCGTTGAGGACGAGCTATTTTTATATCCATTTATGATAACACCGCTTTTTTTAAGCGACGAAGAAAATTTAAAAGCGCTTGAACTTGCCATACAAGGTGAAACGCCGATCCTTGTCGTGCCTACAAAGCCACAGCAAGACGGCGCTAGAGACTTTGACGGCATCTATGACGCAGGCGTTATCGGCACGATAATGCGCCGTGTGCCTCTACCTGACGGACGCGTAAAAGTGCTATTTCAGGGCATCGACAAGGGCAGAATTTTAAAACAATCAGGCATAAATCCGCTCCGCGGCATCGTCGATATGCTCCACGTCAAGCGCCCATCACAGGTCAAAACTGACGCTCTAATCGTAGTTTTAAGAGAAAAAGTAAGAGAGCTTTCGCAGTTTAGCCACTTTTTCCCACCTGATCTTTTAAAAACGATCGAAGAGAGTGCTGAAGCTATCAGAGTTTGCGACCTAGTCTCAAGCGCACTTCGTCTAAAAAAACAGATCGCTTATAGCTTTTTTGTCGAGGAAAATTTAGAGCAGCGCCTACTAAAGCTCATAGATTATGTCATCGAAGAGATCGAGGCAAACAAACTTCAAAAAGAGATCAAAAATAAAGTCCATTCAAAGATCGACAAGACAAATAAAGAGTACTTTCTAAAAGAACAGCTAAAGCAAATTCAAGCTGAGCTTGGAGCGGACACGAGCCGAGAAGAAGAGCTTGAAGAGTATAATAAAAAGCTTGATGCGAAGAAGAAATTTATGGCTGAGGATGCCTATAAGGAGATCAAAAAACAAATAGACAAGCTCTCTCGCATGCACCCAGACTCAGCAGATGCAAACACCTTGCAAAGCTACCTTGACTGGGTACTTGAAATTCCATTTGAAAATGTAGCTAAAAAAAAGTCATCTATCACCGAAGTGAGCAAGCACCTAAATGCCGATCACTACAGCTTAGAGAAGCCAAAAGAGCGCATAGAGGAGTATTTTGCATTGCGTGAGCTTTTGGAGCTTAGGGGCGTTGGCGAAAAGGTAAATAATGGCGCCATTTTATGCTTTGCAGGCCCTCCAGGTGTGGGTAAAACCAGTCTTGCAAACTCGATCGCAAAGGCGCTAAAGCGCGAGCTAGTTAGGATCGCACTTGGCGGACTTGAGGACGTAAACGAACTAAGAGGCCACCGCCGCACCTATATAGGCGCTATGCCAGGCCGCATCGTGCAAGGGCTCATAGAAGCCAAGCAAATGAACCCAGTGGTTGTACTAGATGAGATCGACAAGGTCGGCAGAAGCTACAGAGGCGATCCGACCGCTGTTTTACTTGAAATTTTAGACCCAGAGCAAAACAACAAATTTAGAGACTACTACCTAAATTTCAACATCGATCTTAGTAAGATCATCTTCATCGCCACAGCGAATGACGTGAGCATGATACCAGCTGCACTTCGCGACAGGATGGAGTTTATCGAGCTTAGCTCATACACCCCACAAGAGAAATTTGAGATCGCTAAAAAATATCTCTTGCCTCAGGAGCTTAAAAAGCACGGTCTAAAACCAAGTGATGTAAGCATCAGCAAAGAGGCACTTGAGCTAATCATAAGCGACTACACAAGAGAGAGTGGCGTGCGAAATTTACGCCGCAGGATCGCTGACATACTAAGAAAAGTCGCCAAAAAAATCCTCACCAAAAAGAATGAAGGTAAGATTAGCGTCACGGCTAAAAATTTAAAAGAGTTTTTAGAAAAAAAGGTCTATGAGATCGAGCCAGCGGATAAAAAAGACCAGATCGGCTTGGTAAATGGCCTCGCGTGGACGAGTGTCGGTGGCGACGTGCTAAGGATCGAGGCTATCAGGATCCAAGGTAAAGGCAATATGCAGATCACCGGTCAGCTAGGTGACGTGATGAAAGAGAGCGCTCAGATAGCATTTAGCGTCGTAAAAGTGCTGATAGATAACAAAAAACTAAAAGTGCCGATGGCTATTGTGCCAAAATTTGATGATGACAAGCATAAGCTTGAAGCCAGCGACGTTTATAGACGCTACGACCTTCACTTACACGTGCCAGAGGGTGCTGTGCCAAAAGATGGTCCAAGCGCTGGTATCACGATGGCAACTGCGATCGCATCGATACTAACTGACACAAAAGTCAAGCACGATATTGCAATGACTGGCGAGATCACGCTAACTGGCAGAGTTTTACCTATCGGCGGACTAAAAGAGAAGCTGATCGCCGCTCACAAAGCTGGCATCAAAACAGCTCTCATACCTCGTAAAAACTATGATCGCGACCTTGTCGATATCCCAGCCGAAGTAAAAGCTGATATGAAGATCATCGCCGTAGATACTATCGATGACGTCTTAAAAAACGCTCTTGTAGATAAAAAATAATCCTTATTCTAGCCCCATTTTGTCTCACTCGGGGCTAGAAAAATTTATAAATTTTGATGATCCTAAAATTCAAGCAAAAAACCATATAGCGCATAGAAGCAATTAATAATTTAAACAATATAACGCGGAAATTTCTAGTAAATTTTAAAATTTCATGAACGAGTAATTTCGGCTCTAAAATTTGAGCTAAGCGATAAGCGAAGCCAAATTTTAGTAGTCAATTCTTGCGAGTGAATGAAATTTTAAAATTTGCAAAATAGCGTGTTTCTCTTTTTTGAAAAAATGGACTTTAAATTTAAAAACTTTTCTTCTAAAAGGGAGACAAGGGGACTTGAATTACGAAGCCGTCCCCTTATCCCCCTTTACTTCCCCTAAACCCCTCGCACGTTCAAGGTGCATGCAATGGCGCTAAAGCGCTGCATGCGCTTTATCATCGGGCAAGTGTCAGGCAAATTTTAAAATTTCATGAACGAGTAATTTCGGCTCTAAAATTTGAGCTAAGCTGTAAGCGAAGCCAAATTTTAGTAGTCAAT
>NZ_ANNG01000017.1 GCF_000466685.1 Campylobacter concisus UNSWCS | reverse complement strand
AGCATTTAAATTTGCTCCTAGTCTATCGATAGGATTTGCAACTAGCTTTTTAAGCAAGAAGATAGATACTATGATAAGAAGCAAGGTAACTATAATGCTTGCTATGATGAAGTTTTTACTAACAACCTTTTGAGGTGTTAAAAAGTCATCAGTAACAGCTGAGCCAAGCACGATCCAGTTTAGCTTGTCAAATGGCTCAAAAGCAACTATGCGTTCAACACCACCAGTATTAGCAAATTCAACACCTTCTTTTTGTTTCGCTATTTTTTCCATAGCAGCTTTAACATCACTACTTAGCTCTTTGCCAGCTTGAGTTGGGTGGATCTCAAATTTGTTAGTTTTTGTATTAAAGATAGAGAAGTATCCATGCTCACCTAACTTCATTTGTGACATTGTTTTTTCAAGGTCTTCTAGACCTTCAGTAAAGTCATAACCTATAAATAAAACTGCTACAACCTCGCCTTTTTCGATAACTGGCTCGTAGCTACATACGTAACTGTGTCCAAAAAGATTAGCTATGCCAATATAGCTCTCTTTATTTATTATCTTTTTATAGGCCTCACTATTTTTATCAAGATATGTACCGTCAGCTCTTTTTCCATTAGAATCTTTTAAAGATGTACTAATTCTTAAAAAACCGCCTTCTGATTTAGCAAATATGGTAGAAATTCCACCATTTGTAGCCTTGCCAAATGCATCAACTAATTCATAGCTATTGTTTAATGTGCCTTTATTATACGATATTAGCTCAAGTGCTTCATGACCAGCAGTTTTAATCATATGCTGATTGGTTGAAATTTTTCCTACAAGCTCTTTTAAAACACTTAAAAATAACTTAGCGTTGTTTTCATTATCTCTGTCAAACAGCTCAACCGTATCCATCGCAAGTGCAACGTCTTGTTTAACTGTAGTTACCACTCCCTCCTTGATCTCACGCTCTAAGATATGTGACGTGTAGAAAACAAAGCATATCATACAGACCGCTAAAACAACAGCAATCGTTGCTGAAACTTTTACCAAAATACTACGTAAATTCATCTCATCCCTCCATGCTATTAATTTTTCATCTTAATTATACTCCTATTTTAAATGAAAAAATGTAGAAAAACGCATATTTAATAATATTTTTTAAATTTACATTAATTTTATATTTATAATTATTACTTTTATAACACAAATTTTAAAAAATAAAGTTAAAAACCTTGATAGTAATACTATCAAGGTTAAGTATATTTTTATCACTTTGTGCTATAATCTGCCAAAAATTTAAAACAAGGAAAATAAAATGGCAGATAAATTTGAATTTCAAACTGAGGTCAATGACCTTTTAAATTTGATGATCCACTCTCTTTACTCAAACAAAGAGATATTTTTAAGAGAGCTCATATCAAACTCAAACGACGCGCTTGACAAGCTAAACTACCTATGCTTGACTGATGAAAAGTATAAAAGTTTAAGCTACACTCCAAGGATCGACATCAAAGTAGATGAAAAAGCTAAGACTTTAACCATCAGCGACAACGGTATCGGCATGGATAAAGACGAGCTTATCGCAAATTTAGGCACCATTGCAAGAAGTGGCACAAAAGGCTTTATGCAAAGCTTAAGCGGCGATGCCAAAAAAGATAGCTCGCTGATCGGCCAGTTTGGCGTGGGCTTTTACTCAGCATTTATGGTGGCAAGCAAGATCGAAGTCATAAGCAAACGAGCACTAAGTGAGAAGGCCTATAAATGGACATCTGATGCAAAAAGCTACGAGATCGAAGATGCTAAAAAAGATGGCTTTGGTACGGATATAATCCTCCATTTAAATGACGATGAATTTGCAAATTCTTGGCGCATCGAAGAGATAGTTAAAAAGTATTCAAACCACATCCCTTATCCTATATTTATGGATAAAGAGAGCTATGTCGCACCAAAAGAAGGCGAAAAAGAGGGCACTTATGAGACTAAAAACGAGCAGATAAATAAGGCAAATGCGCTTTGGAGACTAAATAAAGCCAGCTTAAAAGAGCAAGACTACAACGACTTTTATAAGCAAATTTCACATGACAGCAGTGATCCGCTTCTTTATATCCACACAAAAGCTGAGGGCAAGATCGAGTACTCGACGCTATTTTATGTGCCAAGCACTGAGCCGTTTGACCTCTTTAGGGTTGATTATCAAAGTGGCGTGAAGCTCTATGTGAAGAGGGTTTTTATAACTGACGATGCAAAAGAGCTTTTGCCACCTTATCTAAGATTTATCAAAGGTGTGATCGACGTTGAAGACCTACCGCTAAACGTTAGCCGTGAAATTTTACAAGAAAATGCGATCATGCGAACCGTTAAAGAGCAGAGTGTGAAGAAAATTTTAAGCGAACTTGCAAAAGTAAAAGATAATGACCGCGAAAAATACATAAAATTTTACAAACTATTTGGCAAGGTTTTAAAAGAGGGACTTTACGGTTTTAACGCTGAAAAAGAGCAAATTTTGGATCTTTGCCTATTTAAAAGCTCAAAAAGAGATGGGCTTATCAGCCTAAAAGAGTACAAAGAGGTGATGAAAGAGGATCAAAAGTCGATTTACTATATCAGCGGCAACAACGAAAATATGCTAAGAAATTCACCGCTTCTTGAGAGCTTTAAGAAAAACGACATAGAAGTGTTAATAATGGACGAAGAGATCGACACGATCGTCATACCAATGGTCAATGAATTTGACAAAACACCTCTAAAATCAGTCTCACACGCTGATATAAACGACGAGATCAAAAACGATGAGAAGGTCGATGAGAGCAAGGTCGCAAACACGCTTATTAAGATGAAAGAGATATTAAAAGACGAAGTTAAAGACGTTAGGCTAAGCTCAAGGCTCTCAAGCTCGGCTGCGGTGCTAATATATGATAAAAACGACCCTGATTACGCTATGCAAGAGATGTTAAAACAGATGGGACAAGGCGCAAATGCTCCAAAAGTTAAGCCGATCTTGGAGATAAATGCTGATCATGAAATTTTTGCCAAACTTGAGAAAAACGAGGCGATGGTTTATGACATAGCACCTTTGCTTCTTGATATGGCAAGGCTAAATGAGGGCATGAGCCTAGAAAATCCAGCTAAATTTTCAGAACTTCTAACAAAAGTGATGATAAAAGCTATATAAAATTTGTAAGCCCAAAGAAATTTGGGCTTTACTTAGCTTTTATATTTTTAAATTTAAAGCACATCAATATTAATGCGACTTAATCCATTTGAAAAGCCATACGCATAGCGTCTTGGTAAGAAAATTTCTATCTTAGCGTTCTTCACAACGGCTTCATACTCGCAAATAAAACGTTCATTACCGCTATCAACTATATTTAAATTTTTATCTAATTTTGGAGAAATTCTACTAAATAACTGCCATTTGACACGGCTTGCATCCTTAACACCTGTAGGTGCATTTACATTTATAGTGGCGTTTCCTTCACAGCATCCTATATGTGTAATAGCATAATCAAAAAAAAGATGTGGCGCTATCTTTTTAGCATCCATAAAACCAAAAATTCTATCGTGCATTAGCACGCTTTGTCTTGCATAAGGCCAAATTTTGCCTCTAAGAAAAAATTGATCATCATATCTGCCATCTATTTTTGCATATTTAAAATAATCAGTCATTAAATCTTTCATATTAAACAAACCAGCTCTCATGCCCCATGTGCCAGCAAGGATAAGTTCGGTATGAGATGAGCCGTCACGAATTATGTGAAATAACTTATCGCTTTGCTGCCACTCATTTACACACCATGCTTCGCGCTCAGATATCACGCTATCAGCATCGCGAAAGACTACAAATTTAGCATTTTCATCATCTGCTGCTAAAAATCTCCACAATATTTTTGGAAATTTCTTCATCTCATCATCAGCTATAACTATCTCGCTACCCTGCTCTTTTAATCTTTTAACTATCGTTTCTGGCACACTTTCATCAATGTAAAAACGACAAATCCAATTTTCTGGATAAATTTCTCTTACTAATTGTGCATTCAAGATGGCTGTTTCGCAGTAATATGAACTTGAGCCAAAAAGCGTAAAAGAAATGATATTTTTTGTGCGATTTGACTCATCTTTTACTTGCGGCAATGCAGGCAATTTGCCTCCTAGTGAGGTCATTACCATTGCATCTCTTATCTCAAGGGCACGCTTTCCAAATTCTCCACATTTTTGCCAATCACCTTTATATCCATATGCATGAGCCAAAGTATCACATGCATTTAAATTATTTGGGTTTAACTTGATGGTTTTTAGTCCAAATTCTATGGCTTTGTCAAAGTCAAATAACCTTATAAGTGCAGCATTTAAAATTTCAAGAGTTTTTATATTTTGTGGTGCGATATTGTAAGCTTTTTGTGCAGTTGCAACTGCCTTTTTTAGATCACCTTTTCTTGCATATGCCATTGCATCATCTTGAAATTTACTGATCATTGCAGCAATATTATTGCCAAATTTTGGTATAGCCATTTTTATCCTTGGTATTAATTTTACAAATTATAGTAGAAATTTTAAAAATAAGTAAATTTGATTTTGGCGTTAAAGTAGAGTGTGAGCCAAAGCTCACACAAATTTAAATTTACGCTATCTTGCTAGCGTCGATGATGTTTAGATCAAGACCTAGCTCTTCGACAGATAGGCCAAGTGCAAGGCCTACAAGCTGAGAGAGGTGGATGATAGGTTTTCTAACATCTGAGTGGTTCTCATCTTGATATCTCTCTTGATAGATGTCAAGTTGCATTTGGCAAAGTGGGCACGGAGTGACAACTACGTCTGCGCCATTTTGATCAGCGTTATTTACGATCTGGCTTGACATTTTTCTTACTGATTTTCCAGCTGGATAGCTAGCGTGGAAGCCGCAGCAGTCAAGTCTTTTCTCAAATGGCACGATAGTAGCACCAAGTGCGCTTACAACAGTTTCAAAGCTCTTTGGATTGACTGAGCTTTCTCTGTTATGTAGATCTTTTTCAGGTCTTAGGCTGTGGCAGCCGTAAAATAGCGCTACTTTTAGTCCGCTAAGTGGTTTAACAACCTTTGCTCTTAGCGTATCGACATTTTGGTAAAGCTCCCAAAGAAGGCTTGTTACCTCAGATGTACCATTATATTTCATATTGCCTTCAGCTAGAAATGTATTTATACGATCTTTTGCACCCTTATCAAGCGTGCTTTTAGCTCTTGTTAGAGTTAGCATACAGGTTGAGCATGTCGTAAGCATCGGCATATTCATCTGCTCTGCAAGCGCTATGTTTCTAGCATTTGCTACAAGTGCAGCCATAGGATCTACGTCTTGTGCTTGTTGAGCACCACAGCAGCTCCAGCCCTTTATCTCGTGAAGCTTCCAGCCAAGTACTGGAGCGATGGCCTCAAGCGACATCTTAGCCTCTTTAGCTGCTTGAGTGAGTACGCATCCTGGGAAAAAAGCGAATTCATTTTGCATAATTACTCCTTACTAGCAGCTTTGCGAGCCGCATTTATCATTTTTACTAGATCATCATGACCCTCTATGTCTTCTTCGCCAAATACATGAAGCGGATTCATCTTGCCAGCAAGCATTAAGTTTGCAGCGATGTCTAGTTTGCCCATATTTTTGATAACGCCTTCTGAACGAAGCGCAAGTCTAACCTCATTTAGTCTGCCTGAGCCATCAACTAGATCGGTTAAGAACGCCTCAGCGTGATCTGGTCCCATGCCCTCATTAAAGCCTTTTTGTATAGCCATGATACGAAGATCAGTTATGTCGCCGCATGCACTTATGCCTTTTGGACAGCGATCAGCACACTCTTGGCATTTTACACACATCCAAAGGCCATTATCGATAGCTGGTTTTAGGTGTGGCATAGGATCTTTGCTACGTGAGTCAAAGGCAGCTCTATAAGCATGCACAAAGACAAATGGCTGCATATAATCACTCGCGTCTGCTTCAAGTTTATTACACTCGCTAGCGCATGCACCGCAAAGTATGCAGTCCCATTCAAGTGCGACTTTGTCGTACTCTTTTTGGCTTTGCTTACAGCCTTTTGCAGCGCTAAATTCTGGCTTAGCAGTGATGCTTGGTTTGATCTTGCGTAAATTTTCGATACTTGGCTCCCAATCCACCATAAGATCTGAAATAACCTTAAAATTTCCAAGTGGTGAAATTCTAATAGTATCTGGATTGCCATACTCAGCCAAAAGCTCGTTCATCTTTGTATCGCAAGCTAGATATGAGTGACCATTTACTCTAACAGCGCACGCACCGCATATCGCTGAGCGGCAAGATGCTGTGAAATTTAACGTCGCATCCTTTTTTTGTTTGATGTTAAAAAGCACCGTTAAAAGAGTTTTGCCTTTGATCTCTTCATTTGTTAGCTCATAAGTTGATTCATATTTTTTAGTTCCGTCAAAACGGTCGATAATAATTTTCATCCTAGCTCCTTACTCTGGCTTCTTGCCGTCAAGTGAAAATATGCCTGTCACAACGTCTTTGTAGCTAAGTTCAAGCTTGCCGTCTTTTAGTGTGACTATGCTGTGTTTTAAGAAATTTACATCATCTCTTTTTGGATAGTCCTCTCTTGTGTGAGCACCACGGCTCTCAAGACGATTTTGCGCTGCAAGACATGCTGCACGAGAAAGAAGTATAAGGTTGCCAAGCTCGACATAGTCGGTAAATGCTGTGTTCATAACTGGGTTTTGATTTGGCACTTTGATGGTGTCATATTTTGCTTGGATAGCTTCTAGGTTTTTAGAGAGCTGATCAAGTTTAGCACCAGTTCTAAAGATACCCATTAGATCCCAGTTATTTTTACCAAGCTCTTCACGAAGTGCGTACATATCATTTACGCCACCCTCGCCTGTTGCGATAGATTTAAATTTATCTTGCCACATTTTTGCTAGCTCAGAAGTTTTCTTACCGCTTGCAAATTTTGCATTTTGAGCGTAAGCACCAGCACCTTTGCCAGCTAGATCGCCAGTTACAACTGCGTCAGTTAGGCTGTTACCACCAAGGCGGTTTGCACCGTGGATAGATACGCATGAAGCCTCGCCACCTACATAAATTCCAGGGATTTTTGTGCTCATATCATCAAATTTAGCTACCTCTATACCACCCATTGAGTAGTGAGCTGTTGGGCGGATAGGCACTGGTTGCTCGATAAGGTCGATGTCTTGGAAAAGCATAGCAGTGTGGCGAATTTTTGGAAGCTTTTTCATGATAGTATCTTTGCCAAGATGACGAACATCGCAAAGCACATAAGCACTCATACCCTCGCCAAAGCCTCTACCCTCGCGAATTTCTGTCTCGATAGCACGAGCGACGACGTCACGAGGAGCTAGCTCCATCTTTTCGTGATAGTTTTTCATAAAGCGCTCGCCCTTGTTGTTTAGCAAGTAACCACCCTCGCCACGAGCAGCTTCTGTGATAAGCGTACCGCCATTTTGAACGCCAGTTGGGTGAAACTGAAGCATCTCAGGGTCTTCAAAACCAAGACCTACTTTAAGCGCAGCAGCTATGCCATCGCCTGTTGCTATAAATGGAACTGATGTGCGGTTATAGAAAATTCTAGTGTATCCGCCAGTTGCAATGACTAGAGATTTGCAAAGAACTGGGTAAATTTGACCATCTTGGATGTTGCGAAGAACGACGCCTTCAACTTTGCCGTCCTCAAGACCGATCTCAAGTAGCTCATGGTCCATTAGAAATTTAACTCCAGCTGTGATAGCGTCGTCAAGACAGGCGTGCATCAAAACGTGACCGGTTTTATCAGCTGCATAGTTACAGCGTTTTTTACTAGCGCCACCCATAAAACGAAATGCCACGTCGCCATTATCTTTACGAGAAAAGAGCATGCCGTTGTAGTCTAGCTCGTGGATGACTGCGCCTGCTGCCTCGCAAAATTTCACAACTGCATCTTGATCAGCAAGATATGCTGCACCTTTTACGGTGTCATAAGCGTGAAGCTTGAAGCTGTCGCCGTTGCTAAAGTCAGTAACGCCGTTTATGCCACCCTCTGCCATACAGGTCGCATTACGTGATGGCATCATCTTTGTAGCGACAACGACGGTTGAGTTTGGATATTGCTTGCGAACGGCTGTTGCTGCACGAAGTCCAGCACCGCCAGAGCCGATTATTAGCACATCAACAGATGGCAAGCCATTTTCATTGCCCTTTGGCAACTCACCAGCAAAAACATTGGTCGCACCAGCTGTTGTAGCTAATGCACCTACACTGATACAGGCGCTTTGTAGAAATTCTCTTCTGGTAAATTTTTCACTCATTGATAACTTCCTATTTTAATAAGTTTATTAGCGTCAAAAAACGCACCGCCAGTTCATTTCTTAATATTTTTTAAAACAACTATATTAATAAAAAAATTAATAATGAAACTTTACATAAAATTTACTTAAAAGAAACATAAAGATTTATTTTAGGTTATATAGTGAGATTTAATAGCTAAAATCATTTAGTAAAAAACCATTTTATCGTATTTGTAGCTACTACTTATAAATTTATTATTTCGATAAAGATAAAAATAATATTATCTCGCAATATATTAATAAAAATAGATAAGATGTTATAAAATAGCCAATTTTACGCATCTTTGAGGATATTACTTAAAATTAAATAAATAATTAAAACTAATAAATTTAAATGGGATAAAAATCGTATGATTATCAAAAATCATATAAATTTGTAAATTTTTGATAGCTAGAGAGTAAAATAATAGATAGCCCCATAGTGTCTGACTGAGAAAATGAAGCTTAAATTTATATCAAATATCTCAATGTCATCAAGTGACGGATACCAGATATCGCTAAAAAATTTAAAGAGATCATCAAAGCGTAAAATATCAATACTCTCAAATTTATTAAAATTTATGCAAATTTCATTTGGCTTGGCGATGCCAAGCTTGCTAAAAGCGGTCTTGAGATTAAAATTTTCTTCGTCCGCATTAAAGCCATCAAGCTTGCTAAATTTATCTATCTTAAAAAACTCATCTATATTATCTAGGCTAAATTTATGAAGTAAATTTTCTCTTATCTTTAAGCACTCATCATATGGCAAGCTCCTAACTATCGGCATCTCAAAGCCATATTCTTTGCGGAAATTTTCTAGTTTTATCTGATCCATTTTGTGAGGTTTTGGCTAAATTTAAATTTAGCCAAAAATTTATTTTAAAAGCTCTTTTGCGTATTTTAGGCCTAGCTCGTAAGCTTTAGCATTTGCCTCTTTGACCTTAGCTGGCACGCTTGCTAGCATCTCTTCACGCACTAAATTTTCATCCATGCACCTACTCATCGCCACAGCCACACCAAGAGCCACGACGCTTTGAGTGATGACGTTACCAACCTCGTCTTTTGCGATAGAGATGATAGGAATTTCATAAATTTTCCAGCGCTTTTTGTCCTCATCGCTCACTTTTACCAAATTTGGCTCGACAACGATCGCACCGCCCTCTTTCACGCCGCTTTTAAAGGCGTTGTAGCTTATCTGCGCAGTGGCAAGCATGAAGTCTATCTCGCCCTCGTTTGCGTAAGGGTATAAAATTTCTTTCTCATCAAGTATGATATCGACCTTCGTTGGACCGCCACGCACCTGAGATGTGTAGGTAGAGGCCTTGACGCCATATCCACCTGCTTTTATCTTGGCGGCTGAGAGGATCTCGCCTGCTAGTATGACGCCCTGTCCGCCAACGCCGACAAATCTTAATTGTGACTTCATGCTAGCTCCTCAAAATTTATCGCTTCATTGCTCATAGCAGCCTTTCTTACCTTGTCGTAAGCTTTGGTGTATTCGATCTTTTCTTCATCTTTGTGAAGCACGCCAAGTGGGAAAATGCCCTTTTTCTCTTCGTCACTCAGCATGTCAAATTTGACCTTGCTCGTCGTGCGGCCCTTTATCCACTCTAAATTTTTCACCGCCTCGCCCATTTTGTTCTTGCGGCCTAAATTTATATGGCAGTTTGAAAATACATCAAAAAAGCTGTATCCATCGTGGCTAAAGCCCTCTACAAAGAGCTTTGTAAGCTTCTCTGGCTCGATGACGCTACCACGTGCGACAAAGCTAGCACCTGCGGCAGTTGCGAGCTTACAGGCGTCAAAGCTAGGATCGATGTTGCCGTATTGCGCTGTGACCGTCCACATGCCCTTTGGCGTGGTTGGGCTGGTTTGCGAGTTGGTTAGCGCGTAGATAAAGTTGTTGATTAAGATGTGATTTAGCCCGATATTTCGGCGGCATCCATGTATCGTGTGGTTGCCTCCAATCGCTAGTCCGTCGCCATCGCCAGTTACTACGATGACGTGCTTGTCTGGGTTTGCCATCTTTACACCAGTCGCGTAGGCTACGGCTCTGCCGTGAGTTGTGTGGATGGTGTTGCAGTCAAGATATCCGCTAAAGCGACCAGAGCAGCCTATGCCTGAGACCACGCAAACGTCGTTCATGTCCCAACCCATGGTATCGATAGCGCGGATGAGCGCCTTTAGTATGACGCCGTCGCCACAGCCCCAGCACCAAAGAGTAGGCATTTTATCTGTTCGTAAATATTTATCATAATTAAAAGCCATAAATTTCTCCTATCTTCGCCTCGATCTCGCTTGGGCTTATCGGTCTGCCATTTGCTTTTAGCAGTTTTGCAAAGTCATCTCTTAAGATGATCTTTGAAATTTCGCCACTATATTGACCTAAATTTAGCTCGCAGACCAAAATTTTCTTAAATTTATCTGATATCTCTTTTAGCTTTTTAGCTGGAGCTGGAAAAAGTGTGAGTGGCTTAAACAGCCCTACTTTTAGCCCTTTTTCACGTAAATTTAGTATCGCTTGCTTAGCTGAAAGCGCCACGCTACCAAAGGCTATGATACAAATTTCAGCGTCATTTAGCATAAACTCTTCAAATTTCTCGCACTCATCAGTGTGTAAATTTATCTTGTTAAACAGCCTATTCATTGAGTATTCAACGATCTTGCCATCTTCTGTTGGAAAGCCAGTAGCGCCGTGATGAAGCCCAGTTATATGGTAGTGATAGCCTTTAAAGAAAGGATTTAGCGTAGCTGGCGCGTCTGGTGCTGCCTCGTAGGGTTTATACTCTTTTGGCTCGCCATTAAATTCTCTTCTTTTATAAATTTCTAGCTCGCTGATTTCAGGCAAACTAACCCTTGCTTGCATGTGACCTATCGTCTCATCAAGCAATAACATAACTGGTGTCATAAACCTAGCTGCGAGATTAAAGGCGCGAACCGTCTGCGTATAGCACTCCTCTAGGCTACTAGGGGCTAGCACTATCATATTTACATCGCCATGAGTTGGGTTTTTAGCCTGCAAGATATCGCCTTGCGCGACGCGGGTTGGTAGGCCAGTTGAAGGGCCACCGCGCATGACATTTACGATGACAAGCGGTATCTCAGCGATAAAGCCAAGGCCTATTTGCTCAGCCTTTAGTGAAATTCCAGGACCAGAACTTGCAGTCATCGCCTTAGCACCGCTCGCACTTGCGCCAAGAGCTACTGAAATTCCAGCTATCTCATCTTCCATCTGTATAAATGTGCCGCCATGTTTTGGCAAAAGCACGCTTAGCTCGTGTGCGATCTCACTACTTGGAGTGATGGGATATCCGCCAAAGAAGTTACAGCCGCACTCGACCGCAGCCCTTGCTACTAGGGCATTTCCAGTTGATACTACCTCTCTCATGCGCTCTCTCCAAGTTTTGCAAATTTATTTGCCTTTACGGCTGCAGCTCGCTCTTTGCTTTCAGGCGTTAGCTTTGCAAATTTAAAGCCTTTATCAGCCACATAAATGGCAAAATCAGGACAGTGAAGCTCACAGTCACGGCATCCTATGCATGAGTCAGCATAGACCACCTCTATCATCTTGCCAAGCACCGCCTTTGGCTCAAGCCTCATACCTAGCACGCCTGCTGGGCAGTAGCTCACGCAGACATCACAGGCCTTACACCTGCTCTCATCAACCCAAACTGGGACATTTTCTTTTAAGATCATATATCTTCCTACTCTAAGTTTTCTTTTAAAAATTTGATATTTTTTCTAATCTCAGCTTCACTTTTGTTTAGTTGCTCTTGCTCGTCTTCGTCTAAATTTAGCTCTAAAATTTCTTTTAAACCATCACGTCCAAGCCTTACTAGCCTGCCGCAACTTAACTCATCGTCTATTAGCACGCTAGCGCTTATTATCTCATCGCTCTTGCCAACGATCATCTCGCACATCTTCACAGCTGCAGCCGCTGGCGCGTAGTAAGCCGAAGTGCCAAGAAGCTTAACTATCTTTGCACCGCCAGTGCTTGTCTCTTTTTTGAGCACTTTTAGCTCATTTTCATTTAAATTTTCGCTTATGTTGCTAGCTGATACGATCATCTTGTCATTGTGAGCGCCGACGATCTTTGCTCTTAGCTTGCTAGGGTCCTTATCTTTTAAAAGCGCTAGCTCATATCTGCACCTTGCGCTATCTAGCTCGCCAGCCATGCCGATCACTTTGTTTTTGCTAAAACCGCTAAATTTATGTGCCGTCCAGACCATCACATCAAGCGGATTTGTGACGACTATTATCACTGCGTTTTTGGCAAACTCAGCTATCTTTTGCGCTGTTTGCTTTACGACAACGGCGTTTTTAAGTAGCAGATCTTCTCTAGTTTGGCCCTCTTTTCTTGGGCTTCCAGCTGTGACTATGACGATGTCACTGCCCTCAATTAGCACAAAATCATCGCCACCACAAACGCTAGTTTTAGCGTTAAAGACGCAGCTTGACTGCGCTAGATCGATCGCTTTTGCGCGCGCCACGTCGCCAAAGATATCTACAAGCGCGATCTCATCGCAAAGCTCTCTCATGCAAAGCGCATAAGCTATGCTAGCACCGACGTTTCCAGCTCCAACTACACTTATTTTCATATCTTATCCTATTATTTGATTTAAAATTTCACTTGGTCTCATGACCTCATTTGCTCTTGCTTCATCTAGCAGGTAATATCCACCAAATTCCACGCTTGCACCATCTTTTTCTCTGATCTGCTTTAGAATTTCGCTCTCATTTTTCTCTAGCTCGTCTGCTAAATTTTCAAAAATTTTACTTAAAATCCCGCCACTTTTTGCCATCTCTCTTGCCCAAAAAAGTGCCAAATAAAAGTGCGACTCTCTAGTATCAAGAGTGGCATTTGGAGTTTTATTTTCGTCCAAATAGCTAGCAACAGCTCTATTTAGCGCGTCACTTAGCTCTTTTGCCTCTTTTTTTTGCCTAAAAAACGCTAAATGTTCAAGCGAAGCACTAAGCGCCAAAAACTCGCCTAAGCTATCCCAAAGCAGGTGATTTCTCTCTTTTAGCTCTTTTACAAGCGTCGGAGCCGTTCCGCCAGCTCCTGTCTCAAACATCGCTCCACCAGCGAGTAGTGGCACAACTGAGAGCATTTTTGAGCTGCCACCTAGCTCAAATATCGGGAAAAGATCGGTTAGATAGTCTCTTAAAACGTTGCCAGTGACGCCTATGACGTCTTTGCCAGCTCTTATTGCTTCAAGCGATCTTATAGTCGCTTGCTCGTAGTTTAAAATTTCAAATTTCACGCCAGCACTAGTAAAATTATCTCTAAATTTTTCAAATTTAGCTATCAAATTTCTATCGTGAGCGCGGCTGCTATCTAGCCAAAATATAAGCTCATCTTTTGAAATTTCGCCTCTTTTTAAAGCAAGCTCAAACCACGCATTTATCGCGTCTTCTTTGGCCTGCGTCATCCGAAAAATGTCGCCACTTTTAACGCTAAATTTAAAGACACTCTCGCCAGCTTCGTTACAAACAACAAATTCTCCGTCCTCTTTTGCGATGAAAGTCTTATCGTGGCTGCCATATTCTTCGGCCTTTTTAGCCATAAGCCCCACGTTTGCCACGCTGCCGATCTTGCTTACATCAAGCGCGCCATGCTCCTTAAAGTCCGCCACGCAGGCCTCATAAACTCTAGCGTAGGTCCTATCTGGGATCATACAAAGCGAGAAATTTAGCTCGCCACTTCTATCTTTTACCTTGCCAGAGTTTCTAATGAGCGCAGGCACTGAGGCATCGATGATGACGTCATTTGGCACGTCAAAGTTGCTGGCACTTTCATTTAGTGCCCAAATTTTTGCCTTTTTGCTCAAAATTTCATCAAATTTAGCCAAAATTTTATCTTTATTTTTAAGCTGAGAAATTTTAGCAAACATATCTTTTAAGCCGTTTTTCGCCTCAACGCCGTGGGTTTTAAACTCCTCATCAAATAGCTCAAAAACCTCTTTAAAATAGCTCTTTATCGCGTGAGCAAAGATGACTGGGTCACTAACCTTCATCATCGTGCATTTTAGATGAAGGCTAAGGGTTAAATTTTCTTTTTTTGCCTCGTCAAAGCAGCTTTCATAAAATTTATCTAGCTCATCTACGCTTAAAAAGGTAGCGTCTACGACCTCGCCACTTTGAACGGCAAGCTCTTTTAAAAGCTCTTTTTTGCCATCTAAACTTATGAAATTTATATAAAATTTCTCATCTTTTTCTGCGATGATTGAGCGCTCATTTTCATAAAAATCGCCCTTTTGCATGTAGCAAATTTTAGTTTTATTCGCCTTGTCCCAGTTGCCATTACTATGTGGATGCTTTTTGGCAAATTCTTTAACCGGAGGCAAGACTCTTCTGTCTGAGTTTCCTTGTCTTAGCACTGGATTTACCGCACTTCCAAGCACTTTTGCATATTTTTTAGCGACCTCTTCGTCGTAGTCTGTGATGATCTCGTCTGGATAAAATGGCACGTTTATGCCCTTGCTTCTAAGCTCATCAATGGCCGCTTTTAGCTGAACGAGCGTGGCTGAGATGTTTGGCAGTTTTATGATATTTGCCTCTTTGTGCGCGGTTAGCTCACCCAAAAGCTCTAGCTCGTCGGCCTTGTTTAGCCCAAGCTCTTTGCTAAAAAGAGATAAAATTCGCCCAGCAAGGCTTATGTCAGCCCTAGTTATGCTAATGCCAGCGCGTGATAAAAAGCTCTTAACGATAGGAAAGAGAGAGTAGCTTGCAAATAGCGGTGCTTCGTCGGTTTTAGTCCAGATAATGTCACTCATTTTAGCCCTTTTGATTTTTTGAAATTTATCACGTTTTTTATTAAAGCTAGTTGTATTTTAGCCCTATTTTGCGATATTTTGATTGTGCTCGCTTAAGGTTTTTGAAAAAATGTGTTTTTTCGCCTTTTTATCAAGCACAAAGTATAGATAATCGCTCTTTGCAGGGTTTATCGCCGCTTTTATCGCATTTATCGAGACCGAGCAGACTGGGCTTGGCGGTATGCCGTCGTTTAGATAGGTGTTAAACTCGCTCATATCGCTTCTTATGCGCTCAGCCGTGATCACATCGTGCGAGTAGATGCCATAATTTAGCGTGCCATCCATCTGCAGCCTCATGCCCTTATCTAGGCGGTTGTAGATGACTGAGGCGACAAGTGGCATCTCGGCGTCATTTGCAGCCTCTTTTTGGATGATTGAAGCGATGGTTAAAATTTTAAACCACTTTTTCTCGTTGTATTCGCCAAAAATTTTTCTGCTGATCTCGCTTTGCGCCTTTTTGGATGAATTTACGAGGTAATATGCTAGATGCCTCTCGCTGATGCCAACTGGGATCTTATAAGTATTTGGCATCAAAAAGCCATCAGCGACTGGCGCAAGGGCGTTATACTCGCTATTTAGTTTAGCTCCGTCAAGCCCAAGCTGGGCTGCTATCTGGTTTAAAAAAACGATCGTAGTCTCACCAGGTATTAGCGTGATCTCGGTCATCGCTGCCTTTGCCTTGGCTAATTTTTTTAAAAAATCAACCCTTGAAATTTTATCTTTGCCTATCTCGATCCAGCCAGACTGAGGCGAGCCGATGAAGCGCATGGCATACTTGTCGATCGTGCTTAAGTTAAAGTTGCGATTAGCTAAATAAGATATAATCTCGCCCACACTTCCCTTTGGCACAAAGACGACTTTGCTCGTGTTTATGGGGCGTGCCAAATAGACAAATACACTTAGGACGACGATGAGTACGATATCAAAGAAAATATCTAGGTATGGCTTTTTTATAAAATTTTTTATCATTTTAATTCTTTCGCTTCTTTTGCTTTTAAAATACGGCATAAAAATTAACGATTTCGAGTTTTACGGCGTAAAGTTGGAGCAATTATATATAAAGTTAGATAAAAAATTAATTGTAAGAGCAAAGCAGATTAAGCTACCAAGCTTTAAAAAAGACGTGGCGCAAAAAAGTAGCGATGAGAGACTTTTAAACCTTAGTCAAGGCGTTGATTATCTTGAGACCTTTTTTCAAGAAATTTCACTTGAGAGCGTGCAAATCGGCGATGATTTTAAGATCAAAATTTTATTTTTAGATGATATATTTTTCGTTGATAGCCCTTATCTAAACATCGATATCAAATTTCAAAACGAGCAGCAAGATGGCGTCGATCGCTTTATAGTAAGAAATTTAAGCCTTAAAGATTTTAACGTAAGCATCAGCGGCGAGGGCAGTGCAAATTTTGACAAGGATGACTATAAATTTGATGGAAATTTCACCTCGCACGAGCTAAATGGCAAGCTTAGCTTTGCCTTAAAAGATACGCTTTTAACCTACAAAGCCTATGACGTAAATGCTGGCAGCATAAAGGACTTCATCGCTGAGCTTGATAGTCGCATACATCTAAACAGCGAGGTTAAAAACTGGATATATGGCTACATCGTGGCTGATGACTATCACCTAAATGAGATAAATGGCAAGGCTGACCTTAAAAAAAATGATCTTTTCTTAAACGAGCTAAATGCGACTGCAAATGCCAAAAATTTACTTGTTAAATTTGATAAAGGCTTGCCAGCCGTAAATGTCGCTGAGGCAAACATCACGCTTAATAACTCAAAGCTTAAATTTGACCTTACAGCTCCAGTTTATAAAGGCAAAAAGCTTGATGGCTCAAATGTTGCTATAAACAACATCTTTGATGAAAAAAGTGCAAATTTAGAGCTTTTTATAAAGACAAATTCTATTTACGATGAGGCGATAAATGAGATATTAAGAGCTTATAAGATCAACGTGCCAGTTAGGCAGCTAAGCGGCAAAATGGACGCTGGCTTAAAAATTTTGATAAAGCTTGATGAAAAGAGCTTAGAAAATTTTGATGAAAAAAGCGTCATCGCAAATGGCGATTTTAAGATAAGTGATGCGGTTTTAGATATCGCTGGGAGTAAATTTAACGCTAAAAGTGCCCTTGTAAAGCTTGTAAATACTTCTACGCTAAACATCGATGCAAGCGGCTTTGGGCTTGATTTTTTCAGAGCAAATGCAAAAGCAGATATAAATTTACAAAAAAGCACCGGCGAGATAAAAGGCGTCATAGAAAGCTTTGATTTAAAAGAGAAAAATGATGAAATTTTAGCCTTTAAAAATGAGCCATTTACCGCACTTCTTGACTTTAGTAAGCCAAGTGAGACCACGCTTAGCATTGAGCCTTTTGGACTAAATTTAAGCTTTGGCGATGAGAGCGTGATAGCTACAAAAAATAGCAACTTCATCATGCAAAACTCCCCAGTTTTAAAGCAAAATGGCGTGCTTGGCTTTGAAAATGTGAGCATAAAAAGCAAGGACTTTGTTAATCTTGAAATTTTGGCAAAAGGGCTTAAATTTGACATGCCGTTTTTGGATAAAAATGGCTCAAAATATGATAGTGACGACTTTTTGATCACGGTCTCAAAGGCTGGCGTAAAAGTGCAAAGTGCGAGCAAAAAACTCTCTTTAAATATCGCTGAAAAAGGCATAGAAGCTAAGAGCAACGACCTAGATTTGCTTGTGCTTGATGACAACAGCACAAAAGCGCAAAGCACGCCACTTGAGCTCTTTGCAAAAAATGGCGACATTATCTTGCAAGATCTAAACAAAACCTTGCCATTTACCAGCTTTAGCGCCGAGAAAAAAGGCAAAAGCACCTCGCTAAATGGGCTAGCAAAGCAAGGCAGAGTTGGATATTTTAGCGATGAGAAAAGCATAAATTTAGACGCAACTGATATAAGCGGTGAGTTTATCAATGGTCTTTTAGGCACCAAGAGCTTTGAGGGCGGTAAATTTCGCCTAAAAATGCTTGGAGAAAACTCTAAAAATTTCAAGGCTGAGGTCAGATTTTTTGGCACGTATCTAAAAGACTACATCTTTTATCAAAGACTCTTAAGCTTTTTAAACTCGGTGCCATCGCTTCTTAGCTTTAAAACGCCTGACTTTAACGACAAGGGTTTTACTGTTAAAAACGGTAAAATTTTACTTACTAGAAAGGGCGACGTGATCGAGTTTTTAGCGATTGAGATGATAGGCACGAGCGCAGATATCGGCGGACGTGGCACGATCGATCTAAAGAGCAAAAAGATAAACATCGATCTTGAGCTAAAGATACTAAAAGACGCAAGCGGTATCATCGACAAGATCCCACTTATCAACCAAATCATCCTTGGCAAAGACCGCTCGCTCTCAACCGTCATCGCCATACGTGGCACAACTGAAAAGCCAGAATACTCGACGCAGATCTTGCAAGATGCTCTACTCTCGCCACTAAAGATCATAAGAAACGTTCTGCAGGCTCCGTTTTTGATATTTGAGTAAAAAGCGTTAAGCAAAAAATAATTATTGTTTAGTATAATTTCGGCGAAGTTCACGGCGGAGCTTATTATCCGCCACTCATTCTAAGTATCTTGCCAGATCCTCATCAAAACAAAACAACGCATCATTAATAAAATCTTCTAACATTTGCGGATCAATGCCTACTAAAGTTTTACCAACACGAGTTGAAATTCTCGGCGTTTGATCGTCATTTAGCTTATAAAGATTTTCAAAATGAAAATGCTTGGTTTCGAATTTTAACAGCAAGGTCATATAAAATCTTTACTTTTTGATAATTTAAAAGTTTATTTTTGCGGTTAAATTTAGAATACTTTTTAAAATCAAGCTTATCAAGATTGACGATATCATTGTGGATTTTGGCTTCATCGATGATTTTTGCCCAAAATCCAAAAGTTTGCTTTGAGACAAAGAGATCATCTAGCTCAAAGTAGCCGCCAAAAGAGCTTAAAATATCTACCTTATTATTATCCACCAAAGCCTTAAAAGCTAAATTTCTAGTGGCAATTTCTAAAATACCAAGCTTTTAAGCCAGCCTGCACTAGCAAAAAGTTCTTTTTATGCTCTTGCTCGTTTTTATAGCTCTTTAGGCATTTGATTGAGAAAAATTTAACACTATCCATAAAAAATCAATAAATTCATAAAATTTTACGCATTATAATACGTAAAATTTTACTTCATCTCAAGGCGCATGAGATACATATCCTCGCCGTCAGTCACCTTTAAATTTTGGCTTTTACACTTTGGACAGGTGAAGTCATTTTCGCTAAGCTCCCCGCCAAATCCACAGTCCAAACACTCTACAACAATGCCTTGTAAATTTATGACAAGCTCGGCGTTTTCGCAGATCGTGCCAGTCTTATAAACATCAAATGCACTCTCCAGATAGTGTGGCTCCACTCCGCTTAAGCGACCAACCTTTATCTCGATCTTGCTTATCTCTTTTGCGTTTTCTTTGGCGGCATTTTTCTCGCAAAGACTAACTAAATTTTGAACGATACTAAGCTCGTGCATTAGCAGATCCTTGGTAGTAGCTCGCCCTTTGGCGGCTCGAGAAATCTTCTTGATTTATAGGCGTTTTCGATGATAACACGCTCGTTTTTAGCTTCCATTACTTCGCCTATTATCATCGCATTTTTATCAAATTCTCGCAAAATCCCAAGTGCGTCCTCAGCCTGGCTCTCATCAACAGCCATAACAAAAGTGCCCTCATTTGCGAGCTCATAAGGCTCAAAACCAAATAGCTCACAAACGCCCATCACTTCGTCTGCAACCTTGATATTTTCTTCAAAAACTAAGATGTCAAATTTACTAAATTTAGCCCACTCGTTTAGCACCGCACTTAGTCCGCCTCTAGTCGCATCGCGCATAGTTTGTGGTTTTATGCCAGCGCTAAATAGCTTTAAGACAACCTCTTTTAGGCTCTTACAGTCACTTTTTAGATCAAGCCCAAGCTCAAATTCTTCTCTTGCTGCTAACACCACGCCGCCGTGTCTGCCAACATCTCCAGAGATTAAAATTTTAGCCCCTGCTTTTAAATTTTTAAGCTCCACGCCTTCGCAAACTATCTCGCCGATGCCTGCTGTGTTTATAAAAATCTTATCGCATTTGCCCTTTGGCACGACCTTCGTATCGCCACAAACCACGCTCACACCGCTCTCTTTGCAAGTTTTTGCAAGCGAGCCAAGCACCTTTTCAAGCTCTTCTATGCTAAGCCCTTCTTCGATGATGAGCGAGCAGCTTAGGTATTTTGCGCTTGCTCCAACCATCGCTAGGTCGTTTATAGTGCCGCAAGCTGCGATCTTGCCGATGTCGCCGCCATTAAAAAAAATGGGAGTTACCACAAAGCTATCGGAGCTAAATGCGATCTTACCGTTTAAATTTAGTATCGCTGAGTCGTTGCTCTGCCTTAAAATTTCATTATCAAAAATTTTAAATATCGTCTCGTTTATAAGCGAGTTCATCTCCTCGCCGCCGCCGCCGTGGCTTAGCATTATCTTTTTCATTAAATTCCTTAACCAACTCTTGCGTATTTAAAATATGCCGCACAAGCGCCCTCACTTGAGACCATGCACGATCCTATCGGATTTTGTGGGTTGCAAACCTTGCCAAAGACCTTGCAATCAGTCGGCTTTGCCAGCCCCCTTAAAATTTGCCCACAAATGCAAGCCTTGCTCTCGCCAGCGCTCTCTACACTGCAGTCAAACTGCACTCTAGCGTCAAGATAGGCAAACTCATCTTTTAGCTTCATGCCGCTTTGCGCTATCTCGCCAAGGCCTCTCCAGACAAAGTCGCACGGCTCAAAGTACTTAGCTATGAGCTCTTTTGCCTTGACGTTGCCCTCTTCTTTGACCGCTCTTGCGTACTCGTTATAGACTTCATAGGTGCCTGCGTTTTGCTGACGGACTAAATTTAGCACACTTGCCATGATGTCAAGCGGCTCAAAACCGCTAATGGCGATGGGCCTTTTAAATTCACTCGCTAATTCTTTGTAAATTTTACTGCCCGTGATGACGCTCACGTGACTTGGTCCCAAAAATGCGTCTATCCTTACGTTTTCATCGCTCATTATAGCTCTAACTGGCGCTGGGACGGTCACGTGATTTATATGAAAGTATAAATTTTTAATGCCCTCTTGCACCACTTTTTCAACCAAATTTGCGCTCATCGGCGTCGTTGTCTCAAAGCCAATGGCAAAAAATATAACCTTTTTGTCTGGATTTTGCTTAGCGATATTTAGTGCATCAAGTGGCGTGTAAAGTGCCCTTATGTCGTGTCCTTCGCCGCGAAGCTTTTGCAAGCTTGTCTTTGAGCCAGGCACTCTTAGCATGTCAGCTAGCGTGCAAAAGATAACGTTATCCATGCTGGCTAGCTTACAGGCCTCGTCTATGCGGCTCTTTGGCATCACGCAGACTGGACAGCCTGGGCCATGGACGAAATTTATATGCTCTCCAACCAAGCTTGGCAGTGCAAATTTCATAATGCTATGCGTATGGCCGCCGCAAATTTCCATGATATTTAGCGGTTTTACGCTCTCTTTTTGTATCAGTTTTGAAAGGGCTAGGATTAAATTTTTATCGCGAAAGTCATTGATAAGATCCATCAAATTTTCCCCGCGTCCATATCCTCAGCGATCTTTTGATAGACCTCCAAGCTCTCAAGCGCAAACTGCGTGTCGATCTTTTGCATGGCGTATCCAACGTGGATTAGCACGTATTCGCCAACTTTTACCTCTTCAGATATGAGATCTAGGCTTACCTTTCTAGTAACGCCCAGAGTCTCGACGGTAGCGACGTTGTTTTCGTCTATTTCTATTACTTTTGAAGGGATCGAGAGGCACATTATCTTAGCTCTTTTTTAAATTCCAAATAACTTATCCATTTATCGATGCCCTCGCCTGTTTTGCTATCTACTACAAAGATATCGACCTTTGGATTTAGTTTTCTAGCGTCGTTTTTCACTCTCTCGATATCAAAGTCGAAGTGCGGTGCGAGCGAAGCTTTAGTGATCAAAAGCACGTCAGCAGCCCTAAACATCACTGGATATTTGCTAACCTTATCATCGCCCTCTGGCACTGAAAGAAGCACAGCGTTAAAGTGCGAGCCAACGTCGTAGCTTGCAGGACAGACTAAATTTCCAACATTTTCTATAAAGACTAGATCAAGCTCGTTTAGTGGCAGATGATGAAGCCCCTCATGCACCATAAAAGCGTCCAAGTGGCAGGTCTGGCCTGTGCTTATCTGATGAGCTTTTGCGCCAGCTTTTACTATGCGGTCGGCATCTTGATTTGTTTCTAAATCACCCTCGACAACGCCTATTTTAAATTTACTAGCCTTTATCGTAGCCTCTAAAAGCGTAGTTTTGCCAGCGCCTGGGCTACTCATCAAATTTACACAAAGTATCTTTTTCTCATCAAGATGCGCTCTGTTATGAGCGGCCTCTTTGTCGTTTTCAGAGAGAATTTTCTCTATCACGTCTATGGTTTTGCTCTCGTTTAGCACAGGGTGTGCATGAGCCTCGTGGCTATGCTCGTGTGCGTCATGAGCGTGATCTGTATGCCCATCGTGAGTGTGTGGGTGTGAGTGAGTGGTACCATCAGCGTGAGTGTGAGTGTGGGCGTGATTACCCATTGAACAACCGCAGTCTTTACACATTTTATTATCCTTTTTTATTAATTTTCAGAGATTTTAACGCTTAAATTTAAAAATAAAATTAAAATTTAAGGGCATTTTATGCAAATGAGATAAATTAACCCGTTTTTTAATCATCCTTTAAATTTACCTTTGATCTTGCAAGCGAACTGGCTCTTCAAAGCTCTCGTTATCATCTGTGTAGCCATTTTCGTCAAAATTTTCATCATTGCTTCTTTTTTTACCATTTGGCGTGATGATGAGATCTTTTAGCCTTGCCCTACCATCATCCATCACCATCAAAACAGCAACAGTATCCACATCTTGATCCATCATCTCTCGCTCAGTTTGCTTTGCCTTTTTAGTTGGCATGTAAAACTCTTCGATGCCATATTTTACAAATAAATATCCATCAAATTTGCCAGCTAAGAAAAGAACGTCTTTTGGCTTAGTAAAGCTAAATTTATCAAAAGCGTAAGTGGCATTAGCATCTTGCTTTAAAATGGCGTAAATTTCATCATTTTTTGAGATATTTCTATCATATATATATATCTCAACGCCAGTTTTTTCATCAAATTTAGACTGCTGCAGATTTGAAAAATCTGAAAAATCATAGCTCAAGCTCACGTAGTTTCCGCGAAAGAGATCCCTTGGATCGTAGAGATTTACCCTCACTTTTACCTCTTTTCCAAGGTAAAGTGGCATGAGCGCGTATGCAAGCATCGCAATTATTAGTAAAATTTGAAAGATTATAGCTAGTATCAGTGATCTTATCTTCATTTTTTGCCTCCTTTTTTGGCAGCAACTGCGAGCACGACGAAGGCAAAGACGATAAATAGCGCCGTAGCCCCCAAATAATCGCCTATTAGTTCAAAGTATCTAACCACCGCAACTAAGAATATCATGCATAGTCCAAGCGTTAGCTCGCCATTTTTGATAAGCACGGCTGCAACGATGATGTTTGCTAGTGAGAAGAAGATATTTGCATATCCAACGCCTAAGCTAAAGACAAATGGCAAAGCAAAGAGTATCAAGCCAAGAAGCAGGCCACTTTTGTTTTTCTCTTTGAAAAATAGCGCAATGCTAGCGATGCTAAATACGGCAAAAACCTTGCCAAAACTGCTATAAAAAAATGCTTTTGCAAACCAAAATTTATCTTCTTCTAGCTCGTAGATATCGCCATTTGCATAAGCTATCAGACAAACGATCAAGATAATGATGCCAAGATACTTGCCAAAGCCCCTTACAAGGTGTGCTAGCCTATCTCTAAAGCCAGCTAACGTGCCAAAGAGCGCGACAAGTAAAAGCGCGTATGAGAGCGATAAAGTAGCAGCCATCGGCGCTCTAAACATAAGATCATAGTCATAAAATTCATTAAACCCGCTGATCTTAGCGCAAAGTGAAACGATGTAGAAAAATATATCCGCTAAAAGCACAATGGCAAGAAAAATAGAGTCACTTTTGTAAAGCGTGTAGGCGCCAAGGGCTATAAAGACGACAAATTCATAAGCAAACTCGCCACCCATGCCCTTTAAAACAAACCAGATCGTCGCAAAAACAAGGCTTTGAGCCACCAGCAAGGGCTTTTTGCTAGCAAAAGAGAGCGCCATCGCTCCAACGCTCCAGAGCAAAACTCCGCCACTTGGCTCGTCGCTAATATTATAAATTTGAGCGATAAGCGCTATGGCTGCTCCGTAGCAGAAATTTCCCAAAAAGAGCGTAGCCGTGCCAAGCTTATCTTTGCCCTTTTTGAGATAATAAACTCCGCCAAAATTTAAAAGAGCAAGCACGCCAAAGATGATGACAAGGCGCCCCATCCTTGGTATCTCCTCCCAGTAAGCTCCAACAAGGGTAAAAAATGCCAGCGCGAAAAAGAGATAAGCAACCAACTTTAAGATAAAACTAGTCCTTTCGCTATGAGCGTTTAGATCTATATCATATAAATTTGCTATTTTTAAAGCGGTGGCCTTATCGACCACATCCTCTTTTTGCCAGCGATCTAGCTCTTTGGCTAGAAAATTTCTATTGTAAAAATTCATCTTTCATTCTCTTTAAATGACATTTTTTTGTGGCTAATGATAGCATACAAGCGCCAAAAATGCCAGAACAAAAATAAAGCAAAAAAGGGAGAAATTTAAAAAGCCAAAAAACTTGGGCGGGCTTTTGCAAATTTAGCTTTAGCCAAAGCCCAAGTAAAAAAACAAACGGTCATCAAACTTTCGCCACAAAAAAGATATCAGGCAAGCAAAAAATAGCAAAACCCGCTATCAATTTGCAAAAATGGATCACAAAAACTGCTAAAAACTACCAAAAAGACAAAATAAGACAAGCTCTGCAGCCAAGTAAACGCTGCTAGCTATTTTGCAAAAAACCTAAATTTAAGAGCCAAAAAAGCTTTTAGCTTAAAATTTAGGCACAGCGGCCTTTGTAAGTTTAGAAAACTTAACACCCTTTAAGCCAGCAATCCTGTCAGCAAAGCGCTCAATCTTGCTAGCCTCACCTCTTATCGAGATCGTTTCTAAGCAGTTGTGGTGATCGACATGAACGTGATTTGTGCAGATGATCTTCACATCAGAGTCATGCTCGATATCCATTTTTTTATTCACCAAATCGTTGTGATGATGCACATAAATGAGCGTCAAAACCCCAATCAACTCCTCGTTAGCGTCCTTCCAGCTATCGTTTACGATCTTTTCACGGATCAAATCCCTTGTAAATTCACTCCTAGAAGCGTAGCCTTGTTCGCTAACTTTTCTATCTAGTTCGTCTAGTAATTGACTAGGCAAAGAGACACTAAAACGTATAACACTATCCATTTTTTGCTCCTTTCTCGTTTGATTACCGTTTATAATCATTATACATCACTTATTAGAAAATGTGGATAAATAATAATAAATTTGCCCTAAATTTACGTTAGAATCGTTACTGCAGAATTTTTTATTGATATAAAATTTCAAATTTGCTTCAGTAAATTTTTTGTAAATAAGCTCAAGCAAAGTCTTATTTTGAAAAACTCCACCACTTAGTAAAATCTCTTTTTTTTCATTTTTAGAAATTTCAAAAATAATATCAGCCATGCCATTTATAAATGCCGTTGCAGCCACTCTTGGCTCATCTTTTAGAGCACTTTTAAAGGCGTCTTTAAAGTCTATAACTCCGTCATTTAGGCTAAATCTGTAACACGCATCTAAATTTTTATCATAAAGTGCCTCAAGCCTCATGCCACTCTCTCCCTCGTAGCTTGAGCTAAAAATGCCACATATTATCGCACCAAATGCGTCAAATATCCTACCAACAGAGCTAGTTTTTACTAAATTTAACCCCTTTTGCTCCATCATTTTGAAATTTCGAAGCACCTTTTCATCAAAATTTACTAAAAATTTACGCCCCTCGTCTTCAAGCTCATACTTCAAAATAATAGAATAAGCGATGAGATAGATATTTTTTATGCTATTTTCGCCGCCAAATAAGCTAAATTCATCAAAGTGATAAACTCTCTCGTAACTATTTTTATCAAGCCTAAAGACCTCGCCACCCCAAATTTTGCCGTCCTCCCCGTATCCAGTGCCGTCAAAACAAAATCCAAGGTACTTTTTATCTGCTAGATCGTTTTCAAATATTACGCTTAGTAGATGGGCGTAGTGGTGCTGCAAATGAACTAGCTCAAAGCCCTGATCCTTTGCCCATTTTGTATTTAAAAAATTTGGATGCAGATCGGCTATGACCTTGTCTATTTTTAGATCATAAGTCGTTTCAAAAAGGGTGAAAATGTCCTTAAACCTATCAAAAGTCGCCACGTTTTTTAGATCGCCGATATATGGACTAACCATCAAAAGGCCGTCTTTGTAGATGCAAAATGAGCTTTTTAGCTCCGCTCCAAGGGCTAAAAACGTCCCTTTTTGCTTGAAATTTGTATGGATGAAATTTGGATTTAGCCCGCGGCTTGTTCTTGTAAAAATCACTTCATCTCCAACGCAAAATGCGATACTATCGTCACTTGGCGAGTAAATTTCTCGGTCGTGATCAAGGTAAAAGTCTATAACCTCACCTAGTTTTTCTCTTAGCTCGCTCTCGTCCTTTATCACAACCTCGCCTGAGATGTTTGCGCTAGTTGCGATGATGTCGTGTTCTAAGTGGTCAAAAAGCAAAAGATGTATGCCACTAAATGCGAGCATGACGCCAAGCTTGTTTAAATTTGGAGCGACGCTTTTTGCGATATTTGAGCCGTTTTTTGCTTCAAGCAAGACGATCGGCTTTAAATTTGAGCTAAGAAGCTTCGCCTCCGCCTCTGAAATTTGCGCTATCTCTCTAGCGTTTTGTAAATTTTTACTCATCAGAGCAAAGGGCTTGCTTGGGCGGTGCTTTCTGGCTCTTAGCTCGCAAACTGCAGCTTCATTTGTTGCGTCGCATACTAGATGAAAGCCACCAAGCCCTTTAATGGCTAAAATTTTGCCCTCGTTTATGAGCCTAGCCGCCTCTTTGGCTGCTTCGTTTTTACTGGCAAGCACTTTGCCAAATTTATCTTTTAGATAGAGCTTTGGTCCGCAGTTTGGGCAAGAGATCGGCTCTGCGTGGTAGCGGCGATTAAGCGGGTCTTTGTACTCGCTCTCGCAAAATTCGCACATCTTAAACTCGCTCATCATCGTATTTACCCTGTCATAGGGCAATGCTTTAATGATGGAAAATCTCGGTCCGCAGTTGGTGCAGTTTATAAATGGGTATTTGTAGCGTGGATTTGTGGGGTCATAAAACTCGCGCAAGCAGTCGTCACAAAGTGCGTAATCAGGCAAAATGGGCGCTTGTTTGGTCGCTGCCTTTGAGGCGATGATCTCAAGCTTTTCATAAATTTTATCTATCTTAAATTTATGCAGTTCATCGATCCTAGCAAGGGCTGGTAGCTTCTCATAAAGCTCTTTTTCAAAAGCCAAAAAGCTAGCCTCTTCGCCGCTAAAATTTAGCTTCACGCCCTCATCATCGTTGTAAATTTCGCCAATAAGCTTAAATTTGTCCGCCAAAGTATAGACAAAAGGTCTAAAACCAACGCCTTGAACTAAGCCTTTGATCTCATATCTAAAGCTTGATCTCAACGCCAAATCCGGGGTCAAAATTTGTTTTTATATTTGGGTTTAGGTGCTTTTTTATCAAGTTGCTAACTACCTTATTATAAAATAAATCCCCGCTTAAAGTAACATTTTTAATGTTAAATTTATCTCGTTTTTCATAGCTAAAATCGCTCAAAAAATGCGCTAAAGACTCGGTGCAACCAAAGCTGATATTCTTCTCTCCAGCACCAGCAAGGATAAATGAAATGATACTTTTTACAAACTTAACCCCGTCTAAACCAAAGTCATCTTTCATCTTATAATCTATCCTAACGCCCTTTTGACCGCTAAAATCGCTTGCCATTAGAAGCAAATTCTCCCCTGCTCTTTTAAACTCATCACTTAAGCCAAGCAAACGTCCAGCTATGCAAAATAGCGAGAAAAAGCTAGCATTTGAGCTAAATTTACCGCTTGGCAGGGCGTGCTCTTTACTAAAGTTTTCAAGTAGCCTTTTGCCGCCATCCTCAGCCCTTATGAGCTCATAAATTTCTTCAAAGCTGCTAAATTTTGGTAAAAATAGAAGCTGCGTTTTGCTTGATTTTGAAAGCAGGCAAATTTCATCATCGCCAAATTTGCTAAATTTAAGCCCCAAAGCCACTTCGCCAAAACTCTCAAGCTCAAATTCCTCATCTTTTGTGTAAAAAAATGGGCTTAAAAGAGCGCTATTTTCAAGCAAAATTAGCCTTAAAAGGGCGTTTTTTTGCTCCTTTACAGTAACGCTTAAAAAGCTAAAGCCATCTTGATTTAGCTGCTCGCAAAGGGCGTAAAGAAAAAGGTCATTTGGCGCCATCACGTCAAAAAATAGCGGTGCGTCCTCGTGGTTTTGCCTGTAAATGGCTGTCGTTTTTAGTGCCAAAAGTGGCTTTTCAAAGCTAGCAAGCGCGATCTGCGCCCTATCATCGGCGATGAAAATTTTAGGTAGCTGTTTTAAATTTACAGGCATCAAGAAATTTGCATCAAATTTCACCCCAAGAGAAATTTCATATAAATTTTCATCTTGCTCTACGCAAATGCCCTTGCCGTTTTTTAATAAATTTAGGCAGGCTTTTAGCTTTTCATTAAAATTATCAAGCGTTATCTCGCCATCAAATTTACTCCAAGCAAGCGTGCCACTTTCATTTAAAATAGCCTTGCCATTAGCCAAAAATGCCGCCGCTTGAGATGGGCTAAGCGTGCCAAATTTTATCTTTTTAATCTCATCTGCCACGTCAAGCTCATCTGCCACATCGACCTCGCTATGCTTTATAAAAAGGCTATAAGGCAAAATGGCGCTTGCTCTGTCTGCTAGGGCGCTAAGCTCCCCATTTGAGCCACTTACTTTTAGGCAAATTTGATCATTTTTACAGCTTATAGAGTGCTTAAGCTCCCCAGCTAATGAGCGTAAAAATGGCGCCAAAAATGCTGGCTCTTTAAAGCAGTCAAATTTAAAAGCAAGTATCATTTTAAACCTTTTTTGGCGTAGTCATCGAGGGTGTCGTTTAAGGTGAAATTTGCTACCTTCTCGCACTTAAAATCAAGCTCTTTTAAGTGATCAAGTAGCGTTTTTTCTAGGATATTAGAAGCTTTTATCACTTCATCTGAGAGGCTAAAATTTGATGACTCTATGCGGCTAGGCACGATGCCTAGGATTTTGGTTGTCGGCCTATCACCCGCAAGCTCCATTAGATGAAGGGTTTGAAGCATCTCGATCTCGTGAGCCGAGCCGTCCCAGCTGATAAAATTTGGCACGTTTAGAAAGTCAAAAAAATAAACATCACCCACGCTTGCGCCATTTGCGCTAATGCAATCAACGACGATAAGATAGTCAAATTCGCTTATTATGTGAGTTAGAGCGAGGGCTAAAGTGCCCCCGTCCATTAATGTAAGCTCGTTTTTAGAACTTGTAAATTTATAGTTTTTAGCCATCAAATTTACAAAATGAACACCTATGCCCTCATCAGCAAACATCACGTTGCCAATGCCAAGAACAAGCACTCTCATCAGTGTTCTTTTACAAATTTATAGCCACTAACGATGGCGTCCATCGCTCCATTTTTACCTTTAACGGCGTTAAATATCGCCATATAAACATGAATTGGCACAAATATCATGATGATCCACATGCAAATTCTATGTATCGTTCTAACATTTGCTAGCCCGCCCATAAGCTCTTCAAAGTATCTCGCTGGCTCGTAGATCGCTCCGCCAAGCCCATTGTGATAAACGTGAGCGTAAAGCACTAGGCCAGTTAGGCAAATGAGCGCCAAGATCACGTAAAAGAAAAAGTATGAGGCAAACTGCAATGGGTTATAAACGCCCCTTAAATGCGGGTGTGGGCCCATAAAGATGTAGTACTTGATCTGCGCTATCCAAACTTTTGGACTTAAAAAGTCAAGCACGCTCATCCACTCTTTTTTGCTGTGTTTATCAAAGACAAATAGATAGAATTTAAAGATAAATACCGCTATTAGCACAAAGCCAGCGACCTGGTGCGCCAAACGCCACTTTGCTTGCATGAAATTTGTAGGCTCGCTCGTGATCTCTGGACTCATAAAGACATAAGAGATGTAGTAGCCGCTCACAATCAAAAGCGTGATAGCTATAAATCTAATCCAGTGTGTCAGCCTAACGCCGATGGAGAATTCGTATTCGCTGATCCTGTCAGGATTTTTATGTGACATCTTTTCTCCTTACAAATTTGGATTTATCTTATAAGTACTCAAATCATTTCCCTTCGTATCCATAACATGCACGGCACACGCGATGCAAGGGTCGTAAGAGTGAATTTTTCGTATTATCTCAAGTGGTTTTGAAAGATCAGCGATCTTCATACCAACTAAGCACGCCTCGTAGCTGCCCATTTGACCTTTGGCATCTTTTGGAGAGGCATTCCAAGTGCTTGGCACGACTGCTTGCCAGTTTGAGATGACGCCATCTTTTATGCGGCACCAGTGGCTTAGCGCGCCTCGTGGAGCGTTGCCTTGAAAATTTCCTTTATATTCTTTTTTGTTATCGATTACATATTTTGTGCAGGTCTCTTGATCTGTCTTTAAATTTTCGATCAGGGCATTAAATGCGTCCATCGTGTGCTCTGCGACAACTTTTGCTTCAAGCATACGAGCAGCGGTTCTGCCTAGAGTTGAAAAGACCGCGCTTAGTGGCAAGCCACTCTTTGCCAAAAACTCATCAACTACCTTTTTAACTCTCTCGTTGCCTTTAGCGTAGTTTATGACGATGCTTGCGATCGGTCCTACTTGCATAGGCATGCCGTCATATCTTGGCGCTTTGATCCAGCTATATTTGCCCTTTGTGTCAAAAAGCTTGCTGTGAGCTAGCTTGCCTTCGCCGTCTATGCTCTCGCCATCGACAAGGCCAGTATAGTTTGCCTCAGTCTCACCATCATATGGATGAAGCGCTTTGTCATTTTTATACCAAGCCCTTGTCGCCTCTTCTGTGATCTTGTCTTCGTCTATGTCATAAACCTTGCTAAGATCGCCATTTAAGATGATACCGCCTTTAAATAGATGATCATTTTTGCCGATCAAAAACTCATCGTAGCAGAATAAATTTGATACGCCAACATCGTTTAGAACGCTTGGCTCATTTGCATAAGCCTTAGCCGCCATCAAAATGTCTGGGTAGTAAGCTCTATCAACAAATTCTTTGATCTCAGCAAATTTACTCATATATTCGCCCATTCTAGCTGGATCCATAAGGTCCATCACACAGGTCACGCCACCAACTGTTAGGCTTTGTGGGTGTGGGTTTTTCGCGCCAAAGATAGCCATCATCTGAGCTGCTGTTCTTTGGATACTAAGACACTCAAGATAGTGAGAGAGGACGATCAAATTTTGCTCTGGAGTAAATTTATATGTGCTATGTCCCCAGTATGCGTTGGCAAATGGTCCAAGGTTGCCCTTTTTAACAAAGGCTTCAACCCTCTCTTTTACCTCTTTTAGCTTGTCTGCGCCTGTTGCAAATGGCGTGCTTGTGTATTTAAACGCCTCCTCGCTAGCTTTATGCACGTCAGCGCTTAGTGCAGAGACGACGTCCGCCCAGTCCATGCCGTGGAGCTGATAAAAATGCACGATATGATCGTGAAGATATAAAGCTGCGTTCATGAGCGTTCTAGTTAGCTCGGCATTTAGCGGAGGCTTGATGCCAAGGGCGTTCTCAACTGCGACTATGCCTGCTCGGTAGTGTGAGTATGTGCAAACACCACAAATTCTTTGCATGAAAAAGCCAGCATCTCTTGGGTCTCTGTTTTTTACGATCTGCTCTAAGCCCCTCCAAAGAGTTGAGCCAGAGTAAGCCTCTTTGACAACGTTGTTTTCATCGACTACGACTTCTATTCTTAAGTGCCCTTCGATACGTGTTATAGGGTCTATTACTATTCTTTTTTCACTCATTTTTTCGCCTTATTCTTTATCTTTACTCATACAAGCTAGTGCAGCGTGAGCCGCTATGCCGATACCTGCTAGAGCTAAAATTCCAATGCCTATTTTATCACTTACATTATCAGCGCCAAGCCCTAAAACAGTGTCAAATAGCCTATCAGCCATCGGCTCTTCAAACGGCCCCATCGTATCCCAGAAGTCTGGCTCTGAGCAGCCTATACAGCCGTGTCCTGCTTGAACTGGCCATGATGTGTGCTGGTTAAATCTCTCGCGTGAGCAGTTATTAAATGTATATGGACCTTTACAGCCTACTTTATATAAGCAGTAGCCATTTTTTGCGCCCTCGTCGCCAAAGCTTTGGACAAATTCGCCTGCATCAAAGTGTCCGCGTCTCTCGCAAAGATCGTGAATTCTTAAGCCATAAGCCCATTTTGGTCTGTTATAAACATCAAGTGCAGGCAAGGTGCCAAATAGCAAGTAGTGAAGCACGTTGCCAACGATGTTTTTCTCGCTTGGAGGACAGCCTGGCACGTTTATGACTGGCTTATCAGTCACCTTTGAAAGACCGACTGAATTTGTTGGATTTGGCTTAGCTGCTTGGATACCGCCAAAGCTAGAACAGGTGCCAATGGCAAAGATAGCAGCAGCGTTAGCAGAGGCATTTACAGCATGAGTTTTGCCGCTTGTGCCATGAGGTCCGACTGTTAAAAAGTGCTCAGTAGCTCCTGTTGGCACGCCACCCTCAACTAGCAAGATGTATCTGCCTTTATATTTTTCTATCGCATGTTCTAAATTTTCTTCAGCTTGCCAGCCAGCAGCTGCCATGATAGTTTCGTGGTATTCAAGGCTTATGTAGTCAAATATAAGGCTATCTATGCTTGGAGCGTCAGTTCTTAGCAAGCCCTCGCTACAGCCAGTGCATTCTGCCATGTGAAGCCATATCACAGGGAGCCTATCGCTTAGCTCAGCAGCACGAGCAACCATCGGTGTCATCGCGCTTGGCAATGCCATAAAAGCTGTCATCGCACCAGCCCACTTCATAAAATCACGCCTAGTAAAGCCCTTATCTTTTAAAAGCTGCGCAATACTAGTGTCATTTTTCATCTTAGGCAATGCACTAAGTTCGCTTAAGCGTCTATTTATCTTTTGACGCAAGTCATTATTCATATAAGCTCCTTCGTTAGAAATTTGTTTTATATGTATAGTATCTTTGTTTTAAAAAGAGTAAAATTATTTTATAATATTAGTAGTTATATTTAAATAAATTTTAATAATAAAATTTTAAATGCCTTTTATCAATATCTTTAAAATATGCTATAAAATAATATTTAGCGAGATTTTATCCTATTTTTGAGAAATGATATGGCAAAAATTTTATTTTTCTGAAAGTAAATATCAATTAAATTTTAATAATTTTTAAAAAATATAATTTAGTGTTTTTAAGAAAAAAGGGATTTGAAGTATAAATTTTTAAAAGCCTAAATGGGTTAAATTTAGGCTTTTAAATTTGCATTAAAATGGCCAGATAGCCTCCATAAGCCTTGTGCCCCAAGGTTTTTTGGTTGATTTGTCTAGCTCGCCCTCGGTTTTATACAAAATTTTGGCGTCGGCTATGTATTTTGAGTCGATTTCGTTGTTTTGCGAGATGTCGTAAGGTCTGATGACGCCACTTACTTGCATGATCTGTTTTTCGCCGTTTATAAGTAGCTCGCGGCTGCCCTCGATAAAGTAGTTGCCGTTATTTAGAATCTTGATAATCCTAGCTGAGATGGTTGCGGTAAATTTCTCGCTTCTGTTGCTCGTGCCACTACCTGTAAATTTATTACCACCACCTGCTTTAAAGCCGATGTCGCCGTATTTGTTTAGATTATCAGCCACAGTTGAGAGCGGTGCGGCTCCAGCCGTGAAAACGCCGCCGCCAAGTGAGACGGTGCTATCTTTGTTGGTGCTTTTGCTGCCGCTTGAAATTTGACTTGCATTTTCTGAGATGACGATGGTTACGATGTCATTTACATTCATCGCCTTTCTATCTGAAAATAGCGGATTTTCGCCCTTGCCAAAGAGGCTGCCGGCGTTGCTTTGACCGCTGCCACTATCTTTTGAAGGGAGTTGCTCGACATAAACTGGAGGTTTCATATTGATATGAGGATCTGCACTTGGGGTGCAACCTGTGTAAAAAATGCCCGCAAATGTGACGAGCCAAATCTTTTTATAGTTCATAAAATGCCTTAAAATAAGTATCTTTGTGCTAAGATTAAGCAATTTAAGTTCCCAAAAAGGTCACAAATGAAAAGTTGTTACATTTTTTCAGACAAAAATCTAGCATGTTTGCAGGAAATTATAGCTACAAAATTCAAAAAAGTTGAGATCTTTAAGATAACTCCAGACGAAAATGACAAAAAAAATCTAATAAATTTAAATGAAAAGGAGTTTTTTTTAAAATTTATAGATAAATTTGAAGAGCTAAAGGAGAGAAGCGACTTTATCATAGTCGTTGGCTGTGAGGGCTTTAGCGTCTTTGGCAAGAGCGAGCTAAATTTAAAGCTAGCTAGAAATTTAAACGCTCCAGTCTTTGATAAAAACGCAAGCGAGCTAAGGGCACTAAATTTAAACTCAAAGCTTCTAATAACTGATAAATTTGATGAAATTTTAAGCTACAAGCACGAGATCATCACACCATTTAAATTTCAAAGCTTGCTTCTAAAAAGAGCCAAAGCGGCAAACAAAACCGTCGTTTTGCCTGAAAGTGATGATGAGAGAATTTTAAAAGCAGCTCACATCGTGCTAGAAAAAGGTGCGGCAAATATCATCTTACTAGGCCTTGAGAGTGAAATTTCAAAAAAAGCAGCCACTTTGGGGCTAAATTTAAGCAAAGCAAAGGTTCTAAACCCAGCACAAAATGAGCTAACGGATAAATTTGCAAAGAAAATTTATGAGCTAAGAAAGCATAAAGGCGTGGACGAAGCCAAGGCAAACGCACTTGCAAAAGATAAAATTTACTTTGCCACGATGCTAATACATGAAGGCATAGCAGATGCTTTGGTAAGTGGCGCTACGATGAGCACGGCTGATACGATAAGGCCTGCTCTTCAGATCATAAAAACAAAGCCAAATGTAAGCGTGGTAAGCGGGGCATTTTTCATGGCACTTGAAGAAGAAATTTTACTCTTTGCAGACTGCGCCGTCACGCCAAATCCAAGCGCAGACGAGCTAGCTAGCATCACACTAAGTAGCGCTCAAACAGCAAGTGCCTTTGGACTTAGCCCAAAAATCGCCATGCTAAGCTACTCAACTGCTGATAGTGGCAGCGGGGCTGACGTGGAGTTTGTAAAAGAGGCTGCCAAAAAGGCGAGCGAGCTTGATGCGAATTTAAAGATTGCAGCGCCAATTCAGTTTGACGCGGCAGTTGATCTAAGCGTGGCTAGCAAAAAGATGCCAAATTCCGATGTCGCTGGGCAGGCAAATGTCTTTATATTTCCAAATTTAAACTGCGGAAACATCTGCTATAAGGCAGTTCAGCGAAGTGCAAATGCCCTAGCAGTTGGCCCGATCCTTCAAGGGCTAAAAAAGCCAGTAAATGACCTAAGCCGCGGCTGCCTCGTTGAAGACGTGGTCAATACCATCTTAATAAGCGCGATACAAGCAGGAGAGTGATATGAGAATTTTAGTTTTAAACTCAGGTAGCAGCTCGATAAAATTTCAACTTTTTGAAATGCAGACAAAAACAAGTCTAGCAAGCGGTCTAGTCGAGCAAATCGGTAGTAACAGCTCAAGAGCCGTGCTAAAAGCAAATGGCGAAGTTTATGAGATAAAACGCTTCATAAAAGACCACCACGACGGACTTGAGGCGATAAACGAACTCTTTACCACCTCGCATACACTGCACGATCTAAGCGAGCTTGACGGCATCGGACACAGGATAGTGCATGGTGGCGAGAGCTTTTTTAGCTCGATGATCGTTGATGAGAGCGTCATCAAAAAGATCGAGGAGATAAGCCCGCTTGCCCCACTTCACAACCCAGGGCACCTTGCTGGCATCAAAAACGCGATGAAAGAGAGCAAAAATGTGCCTCACGTGGTCGTTTTTGACACCGTTTTTCATCAAAGCATGCCAGAGTACGCCTACCGCTACGCCCTACCATACGACGTTTGCAAGACCCATCACATCAGAAAATACGGCTTTCACGGCACATCACACAGATATGTCTGTAAGCAAGCAGCCAAAATGCTAGGCATAGAGTTTGATAAATTTAACGCTATCTCGCTTCACTTAGGCAACGGCGCCTCAGCTTGTGCTGTGCAAAATGGCAAAAGTATCGACACCTCGATGGGTCTTAGCCCGCTTGAAGGTCTCATAATGGGCACAAGAAGCGGCGATATGGACCCAGCCGTAGTCATCTACCTACTAAATATCGGCGTTTTAAAGTGGAACGAGATCGATAACTTCTTAAATAAAAAGAGCGGACTTTTTGGAATTTGTGGCTCAAGCGACATGAGAGAGGTCGTAGCCAAGATGCAAAACGACGAGCGCGCAAAGCTTGCATTTGATATGTTTTGTTACCGAGTGAAAAAGTACATCGGCTCATACTACGCCATTTTGGGGCGCGTTGATGCGCTCATATTTACTGGCGGTATCGGCGAAAATGCGCCAAACACAAGGCAAAAAATTTGCGACGATCTAAAACATCTTGGCATCCACATAAACCACGAGCTAAATTTCTCTGACGTGAGAGGCGAGAGGTGCATAGATGAAGAAGGCGCTAAGATAAAAACGCTCATCATCCCAACCAACGAAGAGCTTGAGATCGCCATAGAGACAGCCAGAGTAATAAAAGAGAGAACGCTTTAAGCATGAAATTTCCACTTGACTGTAAAGATAGTTTTGAAAACTCATTTATATTTTGGCTAACTCGCTATGTCAAATTTAAACTTAGTTCGCTTTCAAACAAGGAGCTAAGAGACCCAAAAGCGCTTGCTAGTGTAAATTTTGCCCTAAGCCGCGAGATAAAAAACATAGAGCAGCTTGATGGGCTGGTAAAAAGCGCTAGAAATGCGGGGCTAACTGGCATAAATACCTACTTTAACCCACTTAAAAAGATATATGAGACGATGAAATTTTATGAGCTTAGCAGTCTAAAACAGATCGATGAAGAGCTACTAAGTGAAATTCTAGCCAGCACCACTGGCGGACTAAGTGATGCGAGCAAGAAAAACTACAGAATTTCAGTGATAAATTTCTTTGCCTTTTTAGACAAGCAAAACGAAGAAGACGGCAAGGCTCATGTTTTTGATATAAATTTAAAAAACTGGGGTGGCGTTAGTGGTAACAAAGGGCAAAAGCTGCCTGAGTTTATGGGCGAAGAGGAGGTAAAGAAATTTCTTGAAGCGATCGAGGAGAGCGACTTTAAGCAAAACTCAAACCGCAACAAGCTCATCATCAAAACTATCATTTTTACTGGAATTCGTGTGAGTGAAGCGCTAAATTTAAAGAGAAAAGATATCACCGAAGATGGCGATCTTTTTATCATTAGGATCCGTGGCAAAGGCAACAAATACCGCATCGTAATGATAAAGCGTCACCTAATCGAAGCTCATCTAAACGCAATCGCCATAAACTACATAAACAAAGAGGGCTACCTTTTTATAAATAAAAAAGGCACAAGGCTCACGCAGGCTTATGTTAGCCGTATCGTGGAGCAAATTTTATTTAAAGCAGGTATCAAAAAAGAGAAAAACGGCGCTCACATGCTGCGCCACACCTTTGCAACGATGCTTTATAAAAAGCAAAAAGACCTTGTGCTAGTGCAAGAAGCTCTTGGGCATGCAAGCCTAAACACCTCGCGAATTTATACGCACTTTGATAGTGACAAGCTAAAACTTGCTGCAAAAGTGGCTGAAGACTTGGCTGGCGAGTAAAATTTACAAAAAAGATAGAAAATGAACGCAAGTTCTGTTATAGCAATGTTACAAGATAAGCTGCCAAAAAATCATGCTCAGCTAAAAACATTAGAAGACAAGCTCAACTCTTTTGATGAAACAAAAATAAATGATCTGGTTTCAAAAATCCCACAGCTTAACTTAAAATCACCTACGATTGTCTTTTGGGTGGGTAGCTTCATCTTTGGAGTATTTGGCGTAAATCGCTTTATGATAGGACAAACTGCCCTTGGTCTAGCAAAGCTTGCTCTTTTTATTTTATATATAGTTTTTATTTTCTTATTTTCTAAGGTAATAATTTCTGTGGACGAATGGATAACCCCTGAAGAAATGCTATATTTAATGGATTTGGCTAAAACATATTCTAAGATTATCAACATTTTTGAAATTATTATAATCATCTGGTGGGTCATAGATCTTTTTATCACTGATAAGAGCGTAAGAAAGCAAAATTTAGAAAAGATATCAAAGGCGATAGACGAGTGAAATTTATCATGAAGAAAGCAGTAAAATTTTCGTGTTTATGCTTGTTTGACTAATCGTTAGAGTAAAAGCTAAATTTGCGGTAGATGTTCGCAACGCAAAATAGCTTTGCTCTAGCATTCAAGTAAATTTATCGATTAAATTTATTGCAAATAGATCAATTTCTATGCCACGAAAAAATTAGTTTAAATTTAATCTCACAAGCTTAAATTTACTTTTTAGCTGGCTCTTCAGCTTCGATAGTTTTATTCGCTTCTTGCTCTTTAAACTCTTCAAAAAGCTCATCATATCTAGCCTTTGCGTTTTCATAGACACCAGATGGCAAGGTGATGTTTAGATCGTCCCTTAGGCTTAGTACGTCATCGCAGGCGTTTTGATAGCCAAGATCGCAGCTTTTCATAAAATAGCTCACTCCAAGCTCGATATTTGAGTGCTTTTTTAGATCATTATCCATCTGCTCGTTTATCTCTTCATTTACAAACATATCGCCCAAAGCCTCGCAAGAAAGAACATCTTTTTGCTCGCAACCATCATAAAAAATTTCATACGCAGTTGCGTAGTCTCCGGTATTTCTAGCCTCGTTGCCCCTGTCGTAGTCGTCGATGTCAAAGCCTGAGGCTAAGCTTAAGATTAGAGCTAAAAAAACTATCTTTTTCATATAAAACTCGGTGCGTCATTTGAAAATAGTATAAGATCGCCAGCGTGCGTGTTTTGGGCTAAAATTTCTTGCATTTTATTCTTGTCCTTTAGGATGATGATCTTTGGTTTTACGATGTGTTTTAACAAGACTTCGGCGTTTAGTGAGCTTGTGATGATGACAAGATCGAAAATTTCATTTATCACCTTGGCTAAATTTGCATTTTGCTCTGCATCGCTCTCGACGATACCAGGCGTTAGCAGCACTTTTCTGCCAGCGTAAGTGCTTACAAGCTCGTAGCTTGCGCTCATGCCTGAGAAATTTCCATTAAAGCTATCATCGATTATCAGCTTGCCACCAGCCTCGATCTTGCTTAGGCGGTGCTCGACGTTTTTCATCTTAGATAGCGCACTATTTATCGCCTCATCGCTCATTTTTAGGTATCTTGCCACCTTGATGCAGACGGCTAAATTTGTAGCGTTAAATTTGCCAAGCAAGGGTGAAGCGTAACTCTTGCCATCAAGCATAAATGAAATTCCATCTAAATTTGCATTTATATCTTTTAGACTTTCGTCGTAAATTTCCACATTTTCGCTTGCCTCTTTTTTTGTCGAGCTATGTAAAAATGCCCTTTGCAAGCGAGTGCTTTGCAGTGCTTCAAGCTTAGTTGCACGGATATTATCAAGCGTTTTAAAATACTCTATGTGCTGAGCGCCGATCTCGCCAACGATGACGATTTGTGGATTTAGAAATTTAGTGATCTCTAGGATGTCGCCCTTTAGCCTAGCGCCTGCTTCTGCGATGTAAATTTGCGTTTGCTCGCTTAAGTTTTCGTTGATATCTTTGATGATGCCAGCCATTGTATTTACGCTACGAGGCGTTTTGTAGCAGGCAAAGCTATCTTTTAAAATTTCAAATAAGAAATTTTTGATGCTCGTTTTGCCGTAGCTTGCGGTGATCAAGATGATCTTTAGCTCTTTGTTTGCGCCCAGTTTTTTAAGCGCCTTGTTTTTAAAGCCTTGAAATTTGATTTTTTCTAAAATTTCACTAAAAAACAGGCTCACTACTAAGACAAAAAGTGGCATAGGAGCCAAAAATGCCTTGTGGATGATGAAATTTAAAGCGTAGTTTAAGATGATAGCGCAAGCAAGGATCACAAAAAAGTGCTTGATCCTAGCTGTAAAGACCAGCTTTTTATCAAGTTTTTTATGCCAAAGATAAAGAGCTGGCAAAAGCGCAAAGTAAAAATAGATAAAAAACCACTTGCCAGTCGTGCAAAACAGTACCAAAGGCACTATAAAGAAAAATACGTGCCAAGCGGGCTTTGTGAAGTGAAAGAGTACGCGCTCAGGCCTATAAGAAAACCACTGGAAGCAAGTGATCACATAAAAAGCAAGCGCAAAGATAAATAAAACTGTGCTTAGACTTAAAAATATACTCATCTTATCTCCTCGATCCCGCTCTCATCGTCATCTAATACGACATTTTTTGCTTCATTTGGCTCAAAATTTATCCCTTTTTCTATCTCGTCACTTATAAATTTAGCGTGAAGCAAAAAGAAAAAGTGATCGCCGCTAAGTGGGAAAAATGAGCTATTTTTAATAAGTCTATCTATGCTCTCGCCGCTTGTTACGGGTGTTGCCTTGTCATTTTCTCCCCAAAAGATAAAAGCCCTGCCGCCAAAGTCAGCAAAATGCTTTGTAAAATCCTCATCAACGACGTTTTTTAGGGTTTCATACATCACTCTGCTCATGCCGCTCACATCTTTTGTGGCGAAGAGTTTGTAAAATTTACCAAAGCCAAATATCTTTAAAATTTTAAAAATTGCTATCTTTGCTCGCACGATAAATGGCTTTTTGACAACTATGCCAGCAGAGCTTAAAAGCACTAGATATGGTGGTTTTAGAAGTGTTGCGACCTTGCCGCCAAAGCTGTGTCCTGCGATGATGTCTGGTTTTATTTGTAGCTCGTCACAGAAATTTGCAACGATCTTTGCGTAGTCACTTGTTCTTAAAGGCTTAAAAATAGAGCTTTTGCCAAAGCCTGGCATGTCGATATAGACGTGACAAAAGTCATTTAGATAGTGCCCAAAAGCCTTTTTCATTATCTCTTTGTTTGCGCCCCAGCCATGCAAGAAGAGCACTATCTTTTTGCATTTTGGATTTACTACTTCGTAGCTGATCTCATACTCGTCTGAGCCGTATTTGACTGCCCTACTCGCCATCATTTTCTCTCTTTTTAGCAGCGTAAATGCTCTCAAGCACGCTTACAGCCTCGCAAAGGCGCTCATACTCCTCCATATTTAAAAGGACTGCTTCAAATTTATTGTTTTTAACGATGACAGCGCGCTTTAGCTCGCTAGCTCCCACACGAGAAAGCACTGAGCTAAAATTTCTAACCACCTCGGTTGCCGTATAAATTTCATCTTTTGTAAAAGTTACCATTGTCGCTCTTTATGTAAAATTTTACGTAAAATATCACAAACTACTTTATATATCGCTAAATAGCCTAGAGCTTGCCGCTACCTTTTACCGAAGTGATCGAGTTTATAAATTTATAATCAATCTTTATCTCACGCTCTTTTGGAAGTGAGTTTGCAAGGGCGTTTAGCGTGCTCTCAAAGTCTTCAAATAGATAGTTTGCAAGGCTGCCTGGGTTTGGATTGACCTCGTTTAGATAGACTTCGCCATCTATCACGAAAAAGTCGCATCTAATGATCGCTCCGTCAAATCCGCAATCATAAATTTTAGAAAAGTTAAATTTAAGCTTTTGTTTTAGCTCTTCAGAAATTTCCGCCTCTTTTACCTTATTTTCATTTGAAAAACTTAGATATTTTTGCTCGTAGTCAAGAAATTCTTTCTTTTTTGGCTCTTCGACGATAGAAAATTTGATCTTTCCATCGATCTTGCAGCCTGCAAGGTTGTACTCTTTGACGCCTTTTATAAAGGGCTCTACTAAAACATCTTTGTCAAATTCAAACGCCACGTCTTTTGCGTAGGCAAGCTCACTATCATCATGCACGACGCTCACGCCGATGCTGCTGCCTAGCCTTGCTGGCTTTAATATAATAGGATAGTGAAATTTTGGCTCACTTTGACGAGTTAGCATCTCATAGTCAAGCGCCTTTACACCAGCCTTTTGCGCTAGAAATTTAGTAAGCTCTTTGTTGTAGCTAAGCGCGCTTGCTTCAAGCCTTGGACCTATGTATTTGACCCCGTAAAAGTCAAAAAGTGCCGCTATCTTGCCATCTTCGCCGTCCATGCCGTGGATCAAATTTATAACGACGTCACATTCAACTTTATTTGCGCCAAAAAGCGAGTGCGCGTAAAAGCCGCCCTTTGCCAAAGATAGCTTCTTTGAGTTTTTATATTTGCCAGAGCTAAAGAAATTTGCCCTCATATCTTTTTGCTCGATCAGGTAAAAGTCCCTATTTGCATCGCAAAATATAAATTTTAGCTCCTGTTTTAGGACGTTTTTTAAAACTATCGCGCTTACTATGCTTATCTCATGTTCAAAACTCTTTGCCCCAAAAATCACGCCTAAATTCATCTTTTTTATCCTTATCCTAGTTTTTTAAGTGCCTCTTTTATAAGATCGCTCGTGTTTTCACTCTTACAATCAGGCAAAATTTTCACTATCTTCTCACGCTTAAAACCAAGCGCCTCAAGTGCCAAAAGTGCCTCATTTTGGTAGCTTGGCACGCTTTCGTCGCTTATTAGTTTTGCATCACTTAGCTCGGCTATTATTCGCCTAGCTGTCTTTGGTCCGATGCCTGGCACGCTTTTAAAAGTGTCAGCGTCGCCGCTTATTATGGCGTTTGTAAATGCCTGCGAGCTAAGGCTTGAGCAAACCGCCATCGCTGTGCTAGCTCCGATGCCATTTAGCTTGATGAGCATCTCAAACATCTTTTGCTCGTTTGCGTCTAAAAAGCCGTAGAGTAAATTTGCGTCCTCTCTTATGATCTGCGTTATGGCAAGCTCGGCCTTTTCGCCTTTACTAAGTTTTGCTGAGCAAAAAAGCGAGATGAAAATCCCATAACTTACGCCGCTATTTGTCTTAAGTATGGCAAATGCAGGCTCTTTTTTTGTAACGACGCCTTCGATTGCTTTTATCATCATTTAACCTTTTGTTCCATGAAATTTATATCCGCGTAGTCTTCAAGTTTGTTTGACTTTTTGATCTTGTATTCGACCTCGCCGCCGTTATCAAATTTATCTAGCGTGATGACGTGAGCGGTCTCGTTTTGCTTCGAGATATAGGTGACATTTTGCGGAGGATCGACGATGACAAATCTTATCTCATTGAGCTCGATCCAGTTGCCTCTGTTTATCACTTTGGCTGAGAATATGCCATTTTGCATGATCTCAAGCTCATCTTTTAGATCAGCCAAAAGCTCTTTTTTCTCTTTAAATATCCTAAGCAAGGTGTTATATTCATTAACGAGCCCTTGATACTCTTTTAGCTTTTTCATAAATGTAACTGGCGGTATCACTTTGGCTTTTGAGAGCTCCTCGATCTTAGCTTTTATCGTATATATCGAGTCTTTGTTCTCGTTGATGACATTTTTCTTGCTCTCTATGTTTTTTAGAAGCGTAGCCAGCTCAGACTTGGTGCTCTCTATCTTGCTTAGCTGATCTTGCGTAGCCTCCGCACTCTCAGGCATCTTGCTGGCGTCGATGATAAATTTATTATCAGTGCCTCTTAGATATCTAACGTCAATTAGGTGCGAGGCTGTGATGGTGCAGTTTGAGCCAAGCGTGTCTATCTGGATATTTTGAGCTGTTATAGAGCCACCAACTACGCTATTTATCTTCACTCTTTTTGCTATGACAGTGCCACCTTCAAGCCTATCTATCTCGACGCTTTCAGCCTCTACCTTACCGATGTGGATAGAAATTTTGGCGTGTTTGGCGTAAATTTTAGCCTTTTGGTGCGTTTGTCCGCCGATATTTACATCATTTGCCTTGACCATCGCATTTGCGCCGACGTTTCCTTTTACCTCGATCTCATCAGCCTCCACGATGATACCAGTGCCGATAGCGTCTTTTATCGTGTCAGTCTCACGAACTACTAATGTGACGTTTGTGTCGGTGCCTGCTTGGATCGAGCCAGTCGTTTTAAAATTTGCTTCATTTATCTCTATGTGCTCTTCTATATCAAAAGAGCCGTTTTTCTCGACCACGTAGCCTGCTTTTTTAGCGATATATTTTATGCTCTCGTCATTTTCTACGCGCTCGATATTTTCGCTTATGCTTATCTCTTTTTCACTCTCTTCTTTTGGCTTTGCAACCTCTATAAGCTTGCCTCTTACGTCGCGTCCATTTGCGCCCTCGTGTGACTTTTTCTCCTCCATTATCACTTCATCTTTTGCCACGCCAAAGACAAAGCCCCTATCAGCGTAATCAACCTTATCTTCGTCTTTTAACCCATCAAGTTTATCTTTGTAGTAGTAGATGATCTTTGCATCGATCGCTTTTTTAGGGTTGATGCCCTGGGTTAAATTTAGCGTGTAGTCCTTGTCAAGCTCGCCCTTTACGTGAATTATTGAGGCGATTTGTTTTAGTTCTTCTTTTAGCTTGCCGATCCTTATGCTTATTAAAATTTGAGCTTTCATAAGCTGCTTTGCGATGTATTCAAAAAGCTTATCTTCGTAGTGCTGCTCATATTCGCACTCTTTGCTAGCTCTAACCTTTGCGATGACCTTTGTGATGGTTGAATTTACGCCGATGTCTATCTTTGGCAACTTTGGCGTGGCATTTAGTCTAACGTCAAAAAACTCCACGTCATAGACCTGCTCGATCTCTAGCGTCTCGTCGAGATAAAATGTGTTGTCATCAAAAAAGCTTAAATTTTCTTCAGGGACAAAAACTGGCTCGACGTTATCTTTGTTTTTATAGTATGTGAGGATGTTTGAAAGCCTAAAATCCACAAATTCCACCGGCACGCTATATTGTTTGCTTAGCTCTTTAAGCGATAGATAAGGCGTAGAAGTTTGAATTTGCGTTGGCGGTAAAAATCTCTCGTTTTCTTGCACGTTCTCGCTCAAATTTGATCCATTTCACATAAAATTTTGGCTCTTATTATCTCTAAAACTTTATTAAATTTGGGTTATGTAAGCTTTAAAGCATCTTTTGTTACTATTGCGTTTTTAAATTTACTAGGTGGGCGATGTTTATAAAAGGCTTTTTTTCAAACTCAGTTGGCATCATGACTTCAAGGATTTTAGGGCTTATGAGAGATCTTTTAACGGCCTCTATCCTTGGTGCTGGCATATTTAGCGACCTCTTTTTTATAGCATTTAAGATACCAAATTTATTTCGCCGTATCTTTGGCGAGGGTGCCTTTACGCAGGCATTTTTGCCAAATTTTGCAAATAGCAAGAAAAAAGCGATCTTTCAAGCTGAAATTTTCATCAAATTTCTACTTTTTATAGGCATTCTGACGCTTCTTGTAAATTTATTTACACCCTATTTTATAAAGATCATCGCAAGCGGTTTGAGCGAGCAAAATATCACAGACGCAGTGCCACTTGTGCGTATAAATTTCTACTATCTAGCCCTTGTTTATATCGTCACTTTCATGGGTGCGCTACTTCAGTATAAAGGGCACTTTGCAACGACTGCGTTTTCTACTGCGCTACTAAATTTAGCCATGATCGCTTCGCTACTTTTGGCTCGTGGCAAGAGCGAGAGCGTGGTCGCACTTTATCTTAGCTTTGGCGTCGTTGCAGGCGGCATCTTGCAGGTTTTGGTGCATCTAATCGCTATGAAATTTAACGCCTTAAATAAAATTTTTTGGGGCGGTCTAAGCGGATATTTTAAGGGCAAAAGAGCGCAGAGTAAAGGCTTTTTTATAAATTTCTACCACGGCTTACTTGGCTCAAGTGCTATGCAGATAAGCGCATTTATGGATACTTGGCTAGCTAGCTTTTTGGTAAGTGGCTCGATAAGCTACCTTTTTTATGCAAATAGAATTTTTCAGCTCCCACTTGCCATCTTTGCGATCGCACTCTCTCAGGCACTCTTTCCAAAGATCACTAGACTTTTAAAACAAAAAGATGAAGCAAACGCCCTAGTTTGGACAAAAAAGAGCTTTTATCTACTCCTTTGCGCCCTGCTAGCAGCCACGATCACAGGCGTAGTGCTAAGCGAGTTTATCATCTGGCTATTGTTTGAGAGAGGGAATTTTGTAAGGGCAAACACCATTGAATGCGCCAAGGTGCTAAGTGCCTATTTAGTGGGGCTTACGCCATTTGGACTGGCTAAAATTTTCTCACTTTGGCTCTATGCAAATATGAAGCAAAAAGAGGCAGCTAAAATTTCTATCATCTGCCTTGTGATAAATTTGATCCTAGCTGTCATTTTGATGCAGAAATTTGGAGCTGCTGGCCTTGCATTTGCAAGCTCGCTTGGGGGATTTTTACAGCTTATTTTATACGTTAGAGCCTTTGGGGCTAAGCGATTTTTAGCTATAATCGAGTCTAAATTTATAGCCGCCATCTCTATTTTGGCGGTTTTGCTCTATTTTGGTTTAACATTTTTAAAGGATATATTTAATGCGAATTTTTGATACTTCTAAAAGAGAAAAGGTTGAGTTTAGCCCTATTAAAGATGGCGAGGTAAGCATCTACCTATGTGGTCCAACGGTCTATGACGATGCGCATTTGGGACATGCAAAGTCAGCCGTTAGCTTTGATCTTTTAAGAAGGGTCTTAAAAGCGCTTGGCTGCAAGGTCAAATTTGCAAGAAACTACACCGACATCGACGATAAAATTTTAAATAAAATGGCGCAAACTGGCCAAAGCCTAGAGGAGATCACAAACAAATATATAGCGCATTATGAGAGCGACATGGGTGCTTTAAACGTGCTTGATCCAGACTTTAAACCAAAGGCTACGCAGTGCTTGGAGGCGATCATTAGCTACATCAAAGTGCTTATGGATAGAGGTGTAGCGTATAAAACCAGCGATGGAATTTACTTTGACACAAGCAAGGATAGTGGATATTTTAGCATTAGCGGCAAGGACAATAACACCGATCTAATCGCGCGCGTGGCAAGTTTTGGCGAGAAAAGAGATGAAAAAGACTTTGTGCTTTGGAAATTTGACGAGAAATGGTACGAGAGCCCATTTGGCAAGGGTCGCCCTGGCTGGCACACCGAGTGCGTAGCGATGATAAGGGAGTTTTTAAGCGACAAAGAAAATGATAAATTTGAGATCGACATCCACGCTGGAGGCATCGACCTACTCTTTCCGCACCACGAAAACGAGGCAAGCCAGTGCAGATGTGCCTATCACAAGAATTTGAGCAAATACTGGATGCACAATGGCTTTATAAAAGTAAATAACGAAAAGATGAGCAAGAGTCTAAATAACAGCTTTTTCGTAAAGGACGCCCTAAAAAACGTTCATGGCGAAGTGCTTAGATATTACTTGCTTACGAGCCATTACAGAGCGCATTTTAACTATTCAGATGAAGATCTAGTAGCTTCAAAAAAGAGACTTGATAAAATTTACCGCCTCAAAAAAAGGGTTGATGGCGTGCAAGCAGGGCCAGCAAATGAGAGTTTTAAAAGTGAGCTACTTGAGGCGCTAAGTGATGATCTAAACGCTTCAAAAGCACTTGCAAGCGTCGATGAGTTTGTAAAAACGGCCAATGAAAGACTTGATAACAACCCAAAAGATAAAGCTTATAAGGCCGAAGTGGTGGCAAATTTAGAGCTGATAGGCGAAATTTTAGGCATTGCTGTCACAAACTATGTGGAGTATTTTCAGTTTGGCGTAAGTGACGAGCAAAAAGAGCAGATAAAAAGGCTTCTTGATGAGCGCGCGGTAGCTAAAAAAGAGAGAAATTTTGCAAGGGCTGATGAGATAAGAGATGAGCTAGCAAAAATGAATATCTCTATCATGGATACGCCAAATGGCGCAGTTTGGGAGAGAAATAATGAATAATTTTGGCTTAAAAGATGTGCTAAAGCGCTTTGGTCCTTACTTTAAAGACTATATCCCACACTTCATCTTTGCCATCATCGGCATGGGGCTTGCCAGTGGCGGAACGGCGGTAAGTGCCTATCTTGTGGAGCCTGTGCTAAATAAAATTTTCGTTGAGAAAAACGAAAAGCTACTTTACATCTTGCCTTGCGCCATCATCGCGATCTACGTTATAAAGAACATCGGAACCTTCATGCAGGCCTATTTTACGGCATATATCGGGCAAGATACGATTAGAAGATTTCGCGAAAAGATGGTTGCAAACCTTTTAAATTTAGATATGGATTTTTTCAATGAATTTAGAACTGGCGAGCTAATCAGCAGAACAACAAACGACATCGACCGCATAAGATCGATAGTCTCAAGCATGATCCCTGAACTTACGAGGGAATTTATAACCATCATCGGACTTCTTTGCGTCGTCATCTATCAAAGTCCAAAGCTGGCATTTTTCGCTCTTGTCGTCATGCCAGTAGCGATCTATCCGATCTCACGCCTTGCTAAAAGGATGAAGAAAATTTCAAAGCAGTCGCAAGAAAAAACATCAGACATCACATCTGCGCTTAGTGAAATTTTTACAAATATCGAGATAATCAAAGCAAATAATGCCCAAGAATACGAGCATTCACGCTTTGTTGATGAAAATAATAAATTTTTTAGGCTAAATTTAAAAAGCGTCAAGATCGAGCAGCTAGTAAGCCCGCTAATGGAGACCATAGGCTCGATAGGTGTGGCAGCTGTTATCATCATAGGCGGCAAAGACGTCATCGACGGGCATATAAATATGGGCGCATTCTTTTCATTTTTAACAGCGCTTTTTATGCTCTACACCCCGCTAAAACGCATCGTAAATATCTACAATAAGATGCAAGATGCCATCGCAGCGAGCGAGAGGACGTTTTTCTTGATGGATAAAGTAAGCCAGATAAAAGATGGCGAAAATGAGCTAAATGAAGAGATAAATTTGATCAAATTTAACAATGTCCGCTTAAGCTACGGCGACAAAGAGGTCTTAAAAGGGATAAATTTAGAGGCTCGCAAGTCAGAATTTATAGCCCTTGTTGGCTCAAGTGGCGGCGGAAAAAGCTCGCTTATGAATTTGCTTATGAGATTTTACGACGTAAATGACGGAGAAATTTTGATAAATGGCATAAATTTAAAAGATATCAAAATTCACTCACTTCGCCAAAATATCGGCCTTGTAACCCAGCGCGTCTATATCTTTAACGACACAGTTGCTAAAAACGTAGCTTACGGCAGAGAATTTAACGAAGATGCCGTGATAAACGCACTAAAACTGGCTAATGCTTATGAGTTTGTAAGCAAGCTTGATGATGGCATAAACACTATCTTAAATGAATTTGGCACCAACCTCTCAGGCGGTCAAAGACAGCGCATCGCCATAGCAAGAGCGCTTTATCAAAACCCACAAATCCTCATCTTTGACGAGGCTACTTCTGCACTTGATAATGAGAGCGAAAAAGAGATCACAAAAGCGATAAATAATCTAAGAAGCAAAAAGATCATCTTTGTCATCGCTCACCGCTTAAGCACGGTTGAAAATGCCGATAAGATCGCAGTTTTGAGTGATGGCAAGATCATTGATAGTGGAAGCGACGAGGAGCTTAGTAAGAGAAATGAAATTTATGCAAGGCTTAAGGGCAAAGCCTTAGTTTAAGGCGATTTTTGCTAAGATTTGCAGAAATTTTAGGCATTTTAAAGAGGTTAAAATGAGCTTAAACTACAATACTTTAAAATCTATATTTTTCAAATTTGATCCTGAAACTGCCCACAAGATCGCTGAAGTAGCGATGGTCGGGGCAAATAAAATCTTCCCTGGCTCGCTAAGCTTTTTGGCGCACAAATGCGTGGTCGATGACAACGCGCTAAAACAAAATTTATTCTCAAGCACCTACCACAACCCAGTTGGCATAGCTGGTGGCTTTGATAAAAACGCCACGATGTTTGAAGCGCTCACAGCTCTTGGGTTTGGACATTTAGAATTTGGCACATTTACACCAAAACCACAACCTGGCAACGCAAAACCAAGGCTTTTTAGGCTCATAGACGAAGAGAGCATCCAAAATGCGATGGGCTTTAACAACGAAGGCTGCGAGGCTATCAAAAATAGAGTAAAAAAGATCTATCCTTTTACCATACCAATCTGGGCAAACATCGGTAAAAACAAGGTTACACCAAACGAAGATGCGATAAAAGACTATGAAATTTTAGTAAGAGAATTTAGTGAAATTTGCGACACATTTGTCATAAACGTCTCATCGCCAAACACACCAAATTTAAGGGCTTTGCAAGATGAGAGCTTTATAAAAGAGCTTTTTAGCGTCATTTTGCCACTTACTAAAAAGCCCATCATCTTTAAGATAGCTCCTGACATGAGCCACGAAGATGCGATCAAACTTTGTAGCTGTGCGGTAGAAAACGGCGCTAGCGGCGTGCTTGTTTCAAATACAAGCGTTGATTATTCGCTCTCTCACTCGTCAAATTTAAAGGATTTTGGCGGACTAAGCGGCAAGGTGATCGCCAAAAAGTCAAAAGATATCTTTAAAGCCGTGGCAGATGAGCTTTATGGCAAGACAACGCTTATCGCATGTGGCGGCATAGATAGCGGTGCAGAGGCCTATGAGCGCATAAAAATGGGAGCAAATTTGGTCCAAATTTTTACAAGTTTTATCTTTAAAGGGCCGATGATCGCAAGAGATATAAATTTAGAAATTTTAGAGCTTTTAAAAAGAGATGGCTTTGCCTCTATCAGCGAAGCAGTCGGCGCAAATGTTAAAAAATAGAGGGCAAGAGATTGATAAAATTTAATAAATTTAAACTAGAAAATGGACTTGAAATTTATCACGTACCAGTAAATCCTGGCTCAAAAGTGATAAGCGTCGATGTTTTTTATAAAGTTGGCTCCAGAAACGAAGTGATGGGCAAAAGCGGCATCGCTCACATGCTAGAGCATCTAAATTTCAAATCAACCAAAAACTTACGCGCAGGCGAGTTTGACGAGATCGTAAAGGGCTTTGGCGGCGTAAATAACGCAAGCACGGGCTTTGACTACACTCACTACTTCATAAAAGCATCAAATGAAAATTTAGACAAAACGCTTGGTCTTTTTGCCGAGCTTATGAAAAATTTAAGCCTAAAAGATAAAGAATTTCAGCCAGAGCGCGAGGTGGTGCACGAAGAGCACAGGTGGCGAACAGACAACAACCCTATGGGATACCTCTACTTTAGGCTCTACAACCACGCATTTATCTACCACTCATACCACTGGACGCCAATAGGTTTCATAAAAGATATCGAAAACTGGAAGATCGCTGATATAAAAGAATTTCACGCTACGTATTATCAACCAAAAAACGCCATTTTGATGATAAGTGGCGACATCGGCAAAGATGAGGCATTTAAGCTGGCTAAGAAAAACTTTAGCGGCATAAAAAACAAAAGAGCTATACCAAAACTACACTGCAAAGAGCCTGAGCAAGACGGCGCAAAAAGAGCTATCATCTACAAAGATAGCCAAACGCAAATGCTAGCGATCGCTTATAAAATTCCAGACTTTAGGCATGCTGATCAAGTGGGGCTAAATGCGATAAGCGAATATCTAGCCACCGGCAAAAGTTCTATCTTACAGCAGCGCCTTGTCGATGAACTCATGCTTGTAAATCAAATTTACGCTTACAATATGAGCTGCGTTGATGAAAATTTATTTATATTTTTAGCAGTTTGCAACCCAGACGTCGAGGCTAGCGCAGTTGAGACTGAAATTTTAAAGATCATAGATGATCTAAAGAGAAAGCCAATCGACAAAGAGGACGTTTTAAGAGTTAAAAATTTGATAAAAACTGATTTTATCTACTCATTTGAGAGCGCGAGCAAGGTGGCAAATTTATACGGCTCATACCTTGCTAGAGGCGATATAAAGCCACTTTACGAGCTTGAAAAAAATATAGATAGGATAGATGCTAAGCTTTTAAAAGAGATAGCAAATAGATATTTCAATGAAAAAACTAGCACGACAATAATCTTAAAAAAGGAATAGACGTGAAAAATTCGCTTCAAGGTGCGATGACAGCACTAGTTACGCCATTTAAAAACCAAAAAATAGACGAAGTCAGTTTTGAGAAACTGATAAAAAGACAGATAAAAAACGGTATAGACGTCGTTGTGCCAGTTGGAACTACTGGTGAGAGCGCTACTCTAACGCATGATGAGCATAGAATTTGCATCGAGATCGCAGTAGATGCATGTAAAGGCACAAATGTCAAGGTGCTCGCTGGAGCTGGTAGCAACGCCACTCACGAGGCCATCGATATCGCTAAATTTGCTCAAGCTCACGGCGCTCACGGTATCTTATCAGTCGCTCCTTACTACAACAAACCAACGCAAGAAGGGCTTTACGAGCACTACAAAGCTATCGCAAATAGCATAGAAATTCCAGTGCTTCTTTACAACGTCCCAGGCAGAGTTGGCGTAGATATCTTGCCAGCGACCGTTTTTAGACTTTTTAAAGATTGTAAAAATATTTTTGGCATCAAAGAGGCAACAGGCAGCATCGATAGATGTGTCGATCTGCTAGCTCACGAGCCTGATTTGGTGGTTATTAGCGGTGAAGATGCGATAAACTACCCTATCCTATCATATGGTGGCAAGGGCGTCATCTCGGTCACTGCAAACCTCTTACCAGATCAAATTTCACAGCTTACGCACCTTGCGATGAGCGAAGAGTATAAAAAAGCAAAACTGATAAATGACAACCTCTATACGATCAATAAAACACTCTTTTGCGAAAGCAACCCGATACCGATCAAAGCGGCGATGTATCTAGCTGGGCTGATCGACACTTTGGAGTATCGCTTGCCACTTTGCAAACCGAGCAAAGAAAATTTCAAAAAGATAGAAGAAGTTATTAAAAATTACGAAATAAAGGGATTTTAATGAAGGACACACTAAACGAATTTAAAGGTAAAACGCTAGTCATCAGTGGAGGCACTAGAGGCATCGGCAGAGCTATAGTCGAAGAATTTGCAAAAGCTGGCGTAAATATCGCTTTTACCTACAACTCAAACGAGGAGCTTGCCAAAGAGCAGGCAAAAGAGCTTGAGGCTACCTACAAGATAAAAGCTAGAGCCTACGCGCTAAACATCCTTGAGCCAGAGACTTATAAGGAGCTATTTTTAAAGATAGATGAGGACTTTGACAGGATTGATTTTTTCATCTCAAACGCTATCATCTCAGGTCGCGCAGTGGCTGGCGGATACACTAAATTTATGAAGCTAAAGCCAAGAGGTATAAACAATATCTTCACAGCAACTGTAAATGCCTTTGTTGTAGGCGCACAAGAGGCTGCAAAACGCATGGAAAAAGTGGGCGGCGGCAGTATCATTAGCCTAAGCTCAACTGGAAATTTAGTCTATATCGAAAACTACGCAGGTCACGGCACAGCAAAAGCAGCCGTTGAAGCGATGGCAAGATACGCTGCGACCGAGCTTGGCGAGAAAAACATCCGCGTCAATGTCGTAAGCGGCGGCCCCATCGAGACAGATGCGCTAAGAGCCTTTACCAACTACGAAGAGGTGCGCGATATGACGGCAAAGCTTAGCCCGCTAAACCGCATGGGACAGCCTGCTGATCTAGCTGGAGCATGTCTATTTTTATGCTCGTCTAAGGCTAGCTGGGTGACTGGACATACATTTATAATAGATGGTGGCACGACTTTTAAATGAGAGTGAAATTTCTAGGCATAAAGGCATATTTGTGAGCTTAAATTTACCAAATTCACTGGCATTTTTTAGGATATTGCTAGCTCCGCTTATGTTTTTTATGCTCGTAAATGCACCAGAAATTTTTACGCAAATTCATATAAGCTGGATAAACTACTTCGCAGCTCTCATCTTTGTGATCGCCTCGGTGACTGACTTTTTTGATGGCTACATCGCTAGAAGCTGGGATCAAAAGACCAAACTAGGCGCTATCCTTGACCCACTAGCTGATAAGATGCTGATTTTGGCTGCATTTTTAGGCCTTATGATGCTTGGCAGAGCGAGCGCTTGGGCTGTTTATCTTATCTTGGTAAGAGAGTTTTTTATAACTGGCTTTCGTGTCGTGATGGCAAGTGACGGCGTCGAAGTCGCAGCTTCGATGGCTGGCAAGGTTAAAACCGTTTCGCAGATGTTTGCGGTTGGATTTTTACTGATGAGCTGGCCTGGTGGCGAGCTTTTGCTCTGGATAGCTGTTGCACTCACGCTTTATTCTGGGTTTGAATACATTTTTGCCTACGTAAAAGCGATGAAAAAGAGTTAAATTTGAGAACCGGAAACGCTATAATCTATCTAGCTAGCTTCGTCGTGGTCGCGGCGGGACTAAAGACTGCTAGCGTCGTCGTGCTACCGTTTTTGATGGCGGTTTTTATCGCTATCGTGGCGACGCCTGCGATAAATGCGCTCGAAAAGCTCAAATTTCCGCGCGTTTTAGCCTTCGCGCTAGTTACGGCGGTGGTGTTTTTGTCGCTGGGATTTATCGCAAACACCGTGATAAAGACGATAAACGGGCTAGTTAGCTACATGCCCGAGCTTCAGAGCAAATTTAAAGCCCTTGCCGATCATTACCACCAGATGCTAGCGAGCCGCAGCCTAATCGATCCCGAGAGCATCGCCGCGCCCGCAGACTTTGATATAAATAAAATTTTTGCCGTGCTGGGCGGATTTTTAAGGAGCGGCACCGAGCTCGTTTCAAAGAGCTTTTTCGTCTTTTTGCTCGTTACTTTTATGCTTTTTGAAGTGCAGGTATTTTCTCAAAAAGTCGAGTATTTTGCGAGCAAAAATCCGCAAACGAACCAGATCGTAGATACGTTTATATCAAATCTCAAGCGCTATCTCGCGATCAAGTCCGCAGCGTCGTTTGCGACAGGCGTTTTTATATTTATCGGGCTAAATTTTATCGGCGTGCCCTACGCGCCGCTTTGGGGTATTTTAGCTTTCGTGCTAAATTTTATCCCGACGATCGGCTCTATTATCGCGGCCGTCTCGGCGCTTTTGGTGGCGCTTTTGCTAAACGACGCAGCCTCTTGTGCTTGGACTGCGGCGCTATATCTAGCCGTAAATATCGTCATCGGCAACTTTATCGAGCCGAAATTTCTAGGCAAAGGCCTTGGTATAAGCACGCTTGTGGTGCTTTTGAGCCTACTTTTTTGGGGATTTTTGTTCGGCATCGGCGGTATGTTTTTAGCAGTACCGCTTACCATGAGCCTAAAGATCGCGCTTGACGCAAACCCGAGCACGAAATTTATCGCCGTTTTGCTCAGCAATAAACTCGAGCGGTAAAATCAAATTTAAAGGTAAGTTTTGAAAGGCATTCTCTTCACGCTGGCTCTGCTTTGCCTTGGGCTTTATGCGTATTCGTTTTATTTTTTAGTGACCGTTTTAGCCATTAGTTTTCTCATATTTTTCCACGAGCTTGGCCACTTTTTAGTAGCAAGAATGCTCGGCGTCAAAGTAAATACCTTTAGTATCGGCTTTGGCGAGAAAATTTACACCAAAAACGTTGGCGGCACCGACTACTGCCTAAGCGCGATCCCGCTTGGCGGATACGTGCAGCTAAAAGGGCAAGACGACACCGACCCAAAGGCCAAAAACTACGACGCTGACAGCTACAACGTGCTAAGTCCCATAAAACGCATTTACATCCTTTTTGCAGGGCCATTTTTTAACTTTATCCTAGCTTTTTTTATATACATTTTGCTTGGATTTATCGGCATTGAAAAACGTGCGCCGATAGTTGGATATATAGTTGAAGGCTCGGCAGCTGAGAGCGCTGGCATAGCAGTAAACGATAAAATTTTAGCGGTAAATGGCGTCAAGATAAACGAGTGGGATGATATTAGTAAAAACGTAAAGCTTGAACCTAGCGCCATTTTGATAGACCGCAACGGCTCGTCAATAACCATAAATTTAACACCAAAGATAGGCGAGACGATAAATCCTTTTAATGAAAAGATTCAGCAACCTCTAATCGGCATCAAGTCAAATGTCGAAGTGGTGAAAATTTATCACACAGGTTTAGAGAGCCTAAAATTTGCCTTTGGCGAGACAGTTGAGGCTTCAAAGCTCATCTTTAAAAGCTTTGAAAAGCTAGTCGTTGGAGATATACCACTAAAAGAGGTCGGAGGCATCGTGCAGATCGCCGATGTCACTTCAAAGGCCGCTAAGATCAGCCTTAGCGTGCTCCTAACCATCGTAGCGCTCATCTCTGTAAATTTAGGTGTTTTAAATTTATTTCCTATCCCTGCGCTTGATGGCGGGCACATTTTATTTAACATTTATGAACTAATTTTTAGACGCGAGATAAATGAGCGAGTGCTTGTTACGCTTACCTACTGCGGCTGGGCGCTGCTGCTTGGAATAATGGTGCTCGCGACCTTTAATGACATTATGAGATTAAGCGGAGGTTTATGATGATAGTTTTAAAAGAGCTACTTGAAAAGATAGAAAATTTAAGCAAAGATGTGACGCTTATAGCCGTTAGCAAAAATGTGACATGCACTGAAGTGAGGGAGCTTTACGCACAAGGGCAGAGAAATTTTGGCGAAAATAGAGTCCAGGAGCTAGCCAAAAAAGAGCTAGAGCTGCAAGATTTCACTGACATCAAATGGCACATGATCGGCCGCCTGCAAAACAATAAAATCAATCAAATGATAAACCTAAAGCCAGTGCTTTGGCAAAGCTGCGATAGCTTCGAAAGAGCCGTGGAGGTTGATAAAAGGCTTAGCTACAAGCTAGATACTTTGCTTCAGATAAACTCGGCCGATGAAGATACAAAACAAGGTGTCAGCGTCGCAAATGCGGCTGAAATTTATGAGCGCATCCAAAGCGAGTGCAAAAATATAAATTTAAAAGGCGTGATGAGCATCGGAGCGCATGTGGATGAGCCAAAAGAGGTGCAAAAGAGCTTTGAGCTAACATATAAAATTTACGAGAGCCTAAAACCAAAAGGCGCAACTATCTGCTCGATGGGCATGAGTAGCGACTTCGAACTAGCGATAAAATGTGGCTCAAATATGATTCGCCTTGGAACGATGCTATATCTATAAATTTGTCCCTTAAATTTTTGCCATTTTAGAAATATTTGCTAAATTTTAAAATTTGAGCTGACATACACGGCTTTAAGTTTAAATTTTAATGAAATCTCTGCATGCAGTGTGAAGCAAAGTTTAAACCCCCTTATCTCCATTTTTAGGTAAGTTTAATAAATTTTAAAATCTTACTCACTCGCCTTAGCAACTTACCAAATTCAGGTCTCGTTGCCACTTGCCACTAAATTTGGAAGCGTGATATGCTCGTTCATAAA
>NZ_ANNG01000016.1 GCF_000466685.1 Campylobacter concisus UNSWCS | reverse complement strand
ACTATCTGGTAAGAAAGATCTAAAAGATATACTAGCTAGGATTTTAAAGCTTAGAAATTTAGAGCTTAAAAAAGATCACACGCTTGAGGGACTAGCAAGTAAGATAATGGATGTTTTAAAAGAATTTGATGAGAGGACGAAAGTAAAAGCCTAAAGTCCGTCAAGTAAAATTTTATAAAGGCGGTTTATCTCATCGTCGTTTAGCTCGATCGTGCTTTTTGTATCAAACAAATTTTTGATCTTGCTAGCGTCAAATTCGCTCCTATCAAGGCAGTGCTTGTGAGATGGCAAAAAGCCACGAGTTAAGCAAAGCTCGCTTTCTATCTCCTCGTCGCAGATAAAGCACTCAAGCTCGCTGTGAAGCCTGCCCTCATACTCTAAAATTTTGACGTAGCTTTCGATGATAAGGCGTTTTGGATTTTGCAGCTGCATCTGTTTGGCACAGCGATCAAGCTCGTTAAAATAAATTTCATCAAGCTGCTCGACCTCTTTTAGATGATCATAAAGTAGGCGCATAAACTGCTGCCAAATGATGAGTTTGTCGCGCTCTAGCAACCACTTAAAGCCAAGGTGAAGTATGCTTCTAAGCTTTGGTAGAAATTTCGCCTCTTGCTCGAGCTCAAAGTCGATCTTGTAGCCAGTCATGATGTTTGAGTGGCGTGCGCCAAAAAATCTATATGACTTTACGAGCAAATTTGGCGTTAGCACAAAGACTAAAAGGTCCTCGTCTCTGACCTTTTGCACGCGCAGGATATAGCCTTGCATCTAGGCAAAAAACTCCCTTATGCGCTCTCTCATCACGCGGGCATCTTTGATGAAATTTACCTCATTTCTAAAGCTTGTAGCGCCGTCTATGCCCTTGCTGTATTGGTGGAGGTGCTTTCTAAATATGCAAAGTCCATGCTCGCCGTAGTGCTCGATCATAGCGTCGAAGTGAGCTAGGATGATCTCTTGTTTTAGCGCCTTATCAACGCTACTTTTGGTCTTTATCTCGTGAAATATCCAAGGGTTGCCGATGCTTGCTCTGCCGATCATTAGGGCGTCACATTTTGTGAGATTTAAAATTTCATCTGCATTTTGCGCGTTTATATCGCCATTTGCAACGACTGGGATTTTCACGCTCGCCTTTACTCTAGCTATCGCTTCATAATCAACCTTCGCCGTATATCCACCAGCTCTGGTGCGACCATGCACTGCGATGTAGTTTGCGCCGGCTTCTTCGCAGGCTTTTGCTATCCGCTCTTCGTTTTTGTCGTTAAAGCCAAGTCTAAATTTAACGCTTAGGCTCTCTTTGTTTGAGACGCTTTTTATGGCTTCGATTATGCTTTGAAGTTTGTCTAGATCGTTTAGCAGAGCAGATCCTGCGCCTTGTTTAACGACCTTTGGCACAGGGCAGCCGCAGTTTAGATCGAGCCCGTAAATCCCATCAAATTTATTGATTATCAGCACGGCTTTTTTTAGATTTTCTATATCGCTACCAGCTATCTGGACGACGTAGGGCTCTTCATTTGGGGATTTTTTAAGCATTTCAAGGGTTTTGTCACTGCTCTCATAGACCAGAGCATTTGCACTGATCATCTCGCTAACAGTGACGTCGCAGCCAAATCTCTTGACGACGCTTCGTAACGGCAGGTCAGAAAAGCCAGCAAGTGGCGCTAAGAAAAGTGGCTTTTTACTAAAGTCTATCATTTAAAAAATAGCGAGCTAGGCACCATTTTGCCGTTATCTCGCAAAAATAGTAAAACCTTTATCTCTTTAAACTCATCAGGATCGCTGCCCTCGATAGCTTCTCTTACTTTATCAAGCATCTGAAGCTCAAATAGCGCATATACGTAGGCTTCATCAGCGTCAGCATGGATGCTTTTTAGCTTCTCAAAGATGCCGATAAATGCGTCTGGTTTTAGTTTATTTTTAAGCATTATAGCTGCTTTGTCGTATTGTGCTTTTGTTACTTTTGCATTATTTAAAAGATCGAAAATTTCATCGCTACTTAGGTCGATCTCATCATTTACAAAACGCGTGATAATAGTCATTATATCTTCGCTTGCTAGCTCTGGATCGATTTTTTTAATCTCGCTAAATGAAGCTGTTTTTATGAGCTTGTTAAAGGCTGCTTTTTTAAGGCTCTCGTTTTGCTCTTGGTTTTTAAGCACGTCAAGATAGTAAGTCGGCAGCTGCTCGATCTTGTTTAGCTCGTTTAGGATGTTTAGCTTGCTATCTTTTGCTAGTCTAAATTTCTTTAGATCGACGATCTCTTTGTTTTTTATGCTTTTTATGGTTTGTAAGATATTGTTTATCTCGCCGTCATCAACGCCAACGTCTTTAAGCTCGCCTACTGGTGAGATAGAACGTGTGAGCTGTGAGGCGATCTTGTAAGTATCGGTTTTGAAGTCTTTGTTGCTCTCAAAGCCAAGAAGCGTCTCTTTTGCAAGGTCTTTGTAGAGTTGGCTATCTTTTTTTATCCATTTTTTATATCTATAAAAGGCGTATCCGTGATATGCGATGTGAAGTAGGGCAAGGAGCGCTAGAAGGGCTACTGGAAGTGCCACCCAGACAGCTACTGGCAAGGTTATGGCTTGACCTAAGAGCTCAAAGGTGAAGTCTGAACTATTAAGAGAATAGGTAAGTCCTGCAACAACTGCTGTGTAGATGATGCAGTAGACGAGAAATTTTCTGGTTTTCATATTTTCTCCTTAGTTTTTTGCTGTTTTTTCTATTATCTCACGACAAGCTATGCAGTATTTTGCATGCGGTTTTACTTTTAGGCGAGGGACGCCGATCTCCTCTTCACACATGTCACAAATTCCATAAGTCTTGTTTGCTATCTTCTCAAGCGCCTCGTCGATCTCGTGAAGCTCGGCTCTTTGCTGGGTTGATATAGACTGCTCTATAAGCTGGTCGGTATTTACTGAAGCGATGTCAAATTCATCGCTTACGCCACTATCTCTTAGGCCGCTTACTTCAACTGATGAGTCATAAATATTTTTTTTGATTTGTAGCTTTCTATCTTCAAGTAGTTTTTTGAAAAAATTTAGCTCGTTTTGAGTCATTTTATATTCCTTTATTTGTGATATGGGTGGTTTGCATTGATACAAAGCCCTCTAAAAATTTGCTCAAAAAGTACGAGCTTGGCGACTTTGTGCGCCATAGTCATCTTGCTTAAGCTTACGACTTTTTGTGCCTTGTTTTTTAAATTTTGGCTAAGCCCATAAGCTCCACCTATGAAAAAATTGATCTGTGAATTTGAGTTTAAAATTTGAGCAAATTCTTGGCTGTCAAGCTGTGAGCCATTTTCATCAAGCATCACGCAAAAGCCTTTTAAATTTGGCTCGTAAATTTCATCATAAGCTCTTAGCGCATCGCTTCTGCCACTGCTTTGAGCCTTTGCTATCTTTTCATTAAATATTATTTTGTCGTTTATCTTGGCAAATTTTGCACTCATTTTTATATATTCTTGTATCTCGTTTTCAAAGTTGTCACGCGATGATTTTTGAATGCTAAAAACCGAAATTTCCAAACTTACCCTTTGGTTTTTAGTTTTAGTTCAAAGCCAGCTTCGTTTCCAGTAGTCACTTCGCTTTTAGAGATCATAGCTTTGCTATTTGTAAGAAATTTAACCATATCGCTTATATATTTTTTGTGCTCGCTTCTTGGCACGATGTCATCTATAAGACCATGTTCAAGCAAAAACTCAGCCCTTTGAAAGCCCTCTGGAAGATCAGCGCCTATGGTTTGTTTAATAACCCTTTGCCCTGCAAAGCCTATTAGCGCGCCAGGTTCAGCGATTATTAGATCTCCAAGCCATGCAAATGATGCACTAACGCCGCCCATCGTAGGATCTGTAAGGATAGAAATATATGGTAATCTTGCTTCATCAAGAAGTTTTAGGGCTGCTGAAGTCTTTGACATCTGCATCAAAGAAAATGTGCTCTCTTGCATCCTAGCGCCACCAGATGCGCTTACGATGATCAAGGCTTGGCGTTTTTCGATCGCGCGTTTTATCGCTCTTACGATCTTTTCGCCCTCAACTGAAGCTAGTGAGCCGCCCATAAAGCCAAAGTCAAAAACAACTAGCTGAATTTCTTGTCCGTTGCATTTGCCTTCGCCGCATATCACTGAGCTTGTGTGTCCTGTTTTTTCTTTATTTTCTGTAATTCTTTTTTTGTATGATTTTTTATCGACAAAATTTAAAGGATCTACTGGTTTTAAATTTGCGTCAAATTCTACAAAGCTACCTTCATCGCAGATCAAATTTATGCGATCATCAGCTTTTAATCTCATGTGGTAGCCGCATTTTGGGCATACATTAAAACAAGCTTCAACTTCTTTGTAATACATCAGTGAGTGGCAGTTGTCGCATTTTACCCAGTGTGTAGGTGCTTCTTCTGGACGAGGTTGAGCTTTTCTTATCTTTGAAAAAATATCTGAGAAATTCATCTTTTTACCCACTTATATTAAAAATTGTGGGATTATATCTAATGTTAGCCTTGCTTTTTCTTATATGACTTAAAGTTTGTGTGTTTGCGGGGGATTTAAGGGGCAAACTAGCCCCTTAAAAGTATTTTACTAGAAGCGTCTTCCGATAGTAAATTCAAATGTATTTGTATCATCGCCCTCTTTAGGTTTAAGAGCTTTTGCGAAGATTAGTTGAAGTGGTCCGATCGGTGTTATCCACTCGATACCAGTGCCAACTGATGATCTTTTTATCTCATTTAGGCTATTTTCACCGATCATACCGTAATCATAAAATACAACGCCACGCATTTTGACACGCTCTATTATAGGGAAGCTCATCTCAACTGAGTTGTTAAATGATGTTTCGCCGCCGTATTCATAGTAGTCGCCTTTGTATTTTACTTTTGGAGATACGGTTCTGCTCTCATAACCACGTAAGCTTCTTATACCGCCAAGGTAAAGTCTTTCGTTGATCGGAGTATAGCCTCTCTCCCAAATTTTGCCAAAGCTTGCTTTATACCTTAAGATAAGATCGTAGTCGATGTACTCTCTAAGACCTAGATAGTAGTTGAAATTTGTGCGGTTTTTAACAAAATCCATATCACCACCAAGTCCTGCTATCTCAAATGATGTACTAGCTATGATACCACGTCTTGGCAAGTAATAATCATCAGTGCTATTGTATGTCAAAGCTGGAGTTATAGCACTTTTTATGGCCTTGCCTTCTCTATAAATTTCTTTTCCTGTGTCTTTATTTATATTTCTTAGTTCATCATCTTTTAGAGTAACTTTACTTTGCTCGATATTATAAGTAAGTGATGCACTTAAATTTCTGGTTAATTTTCTACCTAGTGTTGTGCTAAAGCCATAGCTTCTCTCTTTATATGTTCTCCAGTCGTAGTCGTTTGCATAGAGTGTTCCGCCAAGGCTATACTCTGAGTCAAAAATTCTTGGATTTGTAAGACTTATCTGACCTGAAAGTTCTCTATCACTCTTATCTACGCTTACTTGTCCTTGAAGACCAGAGCCAAAGATGTTTGTGTCAGAAAGTGCAGCGTTAAGTAGCAAGCCATCGCTACTTCCGTATCCGATACCACCGCTTATCGAGCCAGTTGAAGCCTCTTTTACCTTTACTTTTAGATCGACTGTGTTTTTATCAACTGGATCCTCTTCTATCTCTACATCATCAAAGTAGCTTGTTCTTTTTAATGCATCTTTTGAGTCTTGAAGGTCGGTTCTACTATATAAATTTCCCTCAGTTAGATATAGCTCACGTCTTACGACACGATCAACTGTTCTATCGTTTCCTGAAATTTGAACGTTTCTTATATATACTTTTTCGCCAGGATCAACTTCGTAGTCGATATCAACTGTTTTATTTTCATCAAATTTGTCAGTCTTTGGATAGACTTTGACAAATGCATAACCCTTATCAGCGACCATATCGTCAAGCTTTTTCATATCTTGGCGAAGTCTTGCTGAGTTCATCGTATCGCCAGCTTCAAGTCTAAAGTCATCTATGATCTTTTTAGTATCAAGTCCTAGCTCTTCAGGTGCTGTGATGCTTACATTTGAAACCTTATAAGGCTCGCCCTCGTGGATATAGTATGTAAGATCGGCTGTGTAGTTATCAAATGACGCATTTAGGTAAGGTGACGAAACAGTCGCGTCTAAATAGCCTTTCTGAAAATATTTATCTTGAATCCTTGCTGGGTCATTTTCAAGCTCAAAAAGTTTAACTTTACCGTCGTTTCTGCCCCAAAGCCAGCCCATAAATTCTCTACTTTTGTTTGCAACTACTGGCTCGATATCATCATAGTCAAACTCTTTTGCACCGACTAAATTTACCTTTTTGATTATCATATTTTCGCCGCGGTTTATGTTTAGAGTGATGAAAAGCGAGCTGTCGTTGTCGGCAACTGGCTGCTTTTCTACATCTACAACTGTGTCAAAGTAGCCCTTTGACTCATAATACTGGCGAATTCTCTCTTTTGTTTTTTCGATAGTTAGCTCATCATACATATTGCCAGGTTTGATGTTGATTAGCGACTCGATCGCAGTTTTGTCATTTGTCACAACGCCCTTTAGATCGACTCTAGCCACGCTTGGCTTCTCTTTTACTTTTACTAAAAGATTGCCATTACCTGTATCTTCTATGTAGATATCATCAAAATAATTTTGCTTGTATAAATTTGTGATAGCCTTGTCGCTAAGCTTTGGTGTTAGCTCTTGACCGACTTTTAGCCCCATTATCTGCGTGGCTACATCAGGCGAAAGGTGGATTAGACCTTTGAAATTTATTGACTGAATTGTTTGTGCATTTAGACCGCTTAAAGCTAGTGCTAGTAAAAATAATTTCTTTTTCATTAAATTTAACCTAGAGTTTTAGTATAAGTGCGTATAATATCATATTTTATTTTTAAAAAATTTAAATTTTATAATTTTAAAGGTTTTTTATGAAAATAGGTATCATTGGACTTGGTCTTATGGGTGGCTCGCTTGGTCTTGCGCTAAAAGATGAAAAATTGATCTCGTGTGTCAGCGGATATGATAAAGATGAAAATCACAGCAAAAAAGCGCTCGAACTTGGCTTGGTGCATGAAATTTTAAGCATCGATGAGATGAAAAAGAAGTGTGACATCATCTTTTTGGCTGTTCCAGTTGAGGCTATCGTAAGCATCGTGCAAAATTTAACCGACATTAGCGAAGATACGACGATCATTGATTTTGGCTCGACAAAGCAAAAGATAATAGAAGCCGTGCCAGAAAAAATTCGTAAAAATTTCATCCCGGCTCACCCGATGGCAGGTACCGAGTACTCTGGTCCTGAGGCTGCATTTAAGTCACTTTACACAGGGGCAACTGTTATTGTTTGTGACTTTGCTGAGAGTGCGGAAAAACATGTAAAAAGAAGCGTTGAGCTATTTTCTTGCCTTGGCATGAAGATCATTTTCATGAGTGCAAAAGAGCATGATCATCATGTGGGTCTCATCTCGCATCTGCCTCACGCTATTGCATTTTCGCTTGCTAGCGGGATATTAAAAGAAGAGGATAAAAGGCATATCGTTGCACTTGGAGGGCCGACATTTAAGGGCATGATACGCGTTGCAAAGAGTTCGCCATTTATGTGGAGTGATATCTTTAAGCAAAATAAAAATAACGTCGTTGCCGCGATAAATATGTTTGAAAAAGAGCTAAATTTATGCAAAGATCTCATAAAAGATGAGCGCTGGGACGAGCTTTTTGATTGGATGAGCGAAGCTAGAGCTGTAAGAGAAATTTTGTAATTAACTAAAAATTTATTGATTAAATGTAAAATTTCGCAAATAAAATTTAAGGTAATAATATATGTATAGACGTGGAATAGGTGGTTTTGGCATTGTTGTAGTTTTACTTGTTTTGATATTAGCTGGTGGCTTTGGATATGCTTTGATGTCGAAAGACTTTGAACGAAACGAGCCAATTATCGGCGTTGCTGATAAGGTTTATTGGAACCTTCGCTCGCCTATGAATATCAAATTTAAAGATGACAGCGGCATAAAATTTGTGCGCATTAGCATAAATGACGGCAAAAATGATCTAAATTTACTAAATCAAATCATACAAAATCCAAGCACTGAGCTTGATGTAAATTTAACCTTCCCAAAAACTGGCTTTTTCGCTCAAAAAGATACTTATGAGATGAGCATAGAAGCAGTCGATACTAGCAAATGGGGCTTTTTTACAGGAAATAAAGCAAGCAAAAAAGTTGAAGTCGTACTTGATACCTCTAAGCCTGATCTTTACGTGCTTTCTCAGTCTTACTCTATCTCAAAAGGCGGTAGCGCAGTTGTTGTCTTTAGAGCGACTGACAATCAGCTAAAAGAGGTCTATGTCCAGACAAATTTTGGTAAGAAATTTAAGGCCGTACCATTTTACAAAGAGGGCTTTTACGCAGCACTCGTTGCTTGGCCAGTGCAGGTTGAAAACTTTAGCGCTGAGGTCATCGCAAGAGACTTTGCGGGCAATGAGAGCAAATCACACGTGAGATATTTTTATGAAAATGTAAAATACAAAACTTCAACTATTGCTTTAAATGATAGATTTTTAGACGGAAAGATCGTTGATCTAACAGATCAATACGCCAAAGACCCAAACGCTCTTTCAAGGCTTGAGAAGATGAAATTTGTCAATGAAACACTAAGAAATTCAAACGAAGAGAAGATAACAGCACTTACTTCAAACGTCGATACTGACATCACAAACGGCTTTAATATCATCCCATTTTACCCACTTAGAAATGGCAAGAAAGTAGCTGATTTTGCCGACCACCGCTTCTATACATATAATAACGAGCAAGTAAGTGAGTCATGGCACATGGGTATAGACTTTGCAAGCGTGGCATCAGCTCCGATAATAGCCAGCAATGCAGGTCGCGTTGTGCTAGCATCTGAGAATGGAATTTATGGTTTAAACATTGTGATAGATCATGGATTTGGACTTTATTCGCTCTATGGTCACTGCTCAAGTGCGAAGGTAAAAGAGGGTGACATGGTTGCTGCTGGCGATCAAATAGGTACAACTGGAACGAGCGGTCTTGCGCTTGGAGATCACCTTCACTTTGGAATTTTGGTCCAAGGCGAAGAGGTAAGACCTCAACAATGGATGGATAAAAAGTGGATAAAAGACAATGTGACAAGTGTCTTAGATGCCGCAAAGGCGATGATAGATAAGAATTAAATTTGCAAATTTGATTTTTTAGTGCTATCATAAGCGAACAAAAAAATATAAGGAAAATTTTTGAAACAAACTACTATCGCAAGACGCGTTGAGACCGTTGGTATAGGGCTTCATAAGGGTGAGCCGATAAGACTTATACTAGAACCTCTTGATGCAAATTCAGGTATTATTTTGCACCGTGAAGATCTTGGTATTAGTTTTAAAGCTGAGCCTAAAAACGTTATAAATACGCAAATGGCAACCGTTGTTGGCAACGAAAAGGGCTTTATCAGCACGATAGAGCACCTAATGGCAGCTGTAAATGGATACGGCATTGATAATATTAGAATTTCAGTTGATGCAAATGAAATTCCTGTCATGGACGGCAGTGCGATAAGCTTTTGTATGTTGCTTGATGAGGCTGGTATAAGACATCTTGACGCTGGTAAAAAAGTCATCCTTGTCCGCCGCGAGGTCGAGGTGGTTGAGGGGTCAAAATTTGTGCGAACTTCGCCTTCAAGAAATCCAAAATTTGACTATACGATCAAATTTGACCACCCAGTTATCGGCGAGCAAAGATATGTTTTTGAATTTAGCAAGAGCTCATTTGTGAAAAATATCGCTCGTGCTAGAACTTTTGGCTTTTTAAAAGATTTGCAACGCTTGCAAGCTCAAAATTTAGCCCTTGGTGCATCGCTTGATAACGCCGTGGCTATCGATGATACGCATATTTTAAATCCAGAGGGTTTGAGATTTGAAAATGAGTTTGTAAGACATAAAATTTTAGATGCGGTTGGCGATTTGAGCTTGCTTGGAGCACCTTTACTAGGTGATTACACAGCATTTGCGGGTAGCCACGACCTAAACCACAAACTAACACTTGCTTTAATGGCAGACGAGAAAAATTATGAGATCGCAACGCTTAGTGGCGAGCTTTTAAAAGAGTATCAAAAGGTATTTGCATAAAAAATATTGAAATTTTAGTAGTCTCTTTATCGACTCCGCTTTTGGTTGGAGTCTATAAAGATGGCGTAAAATTTGATGAGATCACAACTGACGAGCATGTCAGCGAAGCTCTGATAAAAATCCTAGAAAATTTATCCTCTAAATTTAACATCACAAAGATCATCTACGCAAACACGCCAGGCAGCTTCATGGGGCTAAAGGTGGCCTACGTCATTTTAAAGACTTTTTCTTTGGCAAAGGGCTGTGAATTTTACGCGGTTAGTGGCTTTAGTCTAAATGGCGGTCAAGCGATCAGGGCAAATAAAAATTTAAGTTTTGTTCTAAAAAATGGTGAAATTTCACTTGAAAAAGTTGAGCCTGTGAGATTTGTGTTGCCTTTAAATTTAGATGAATTAAAACTAAATTCAGATACACTTCCAGATTATATCATCCAAGCTGTTTAGGAGAAAATTTGAATATCTTAATCCCTGCTACGAGTGCAAATTTAGGACCTGGTTTTGACGCTTTGGGGCTTAGTTTAAAGTTTTTTAATAGCGTAAAGATCGAACCATCTAAATTTAGCTCGGTCTCGATAAATGGCGAGGGAAGCGATAGTGTAAATTTAAAAAGAAACAACATTTTTCTAAGTATTTTTAATGAAATTTTTCTCGAGCTAACTGGAAAAAATGAAAATTTTAGAGTAGTTTTTGAAAACAATATCCCATTTTCAAGAGGACTTGGCAGTAGCTCTGCAGTGATCGTTGGAGCTATAGCTTCAGCTTACGAGATGGCTGGGTTTAAGGCCAGCAAAAGCGTCGTTTTAAATAAAGCGATCATCTATGAAACCCACCCGGACAATATCTCGCCAGCAGTTCACGGCGGATTTATCAGCGCGATCGTAAAAAATGGCAGTGTCTATGCAAATAAAATAAATTTAAGCGACGAGATAAAAGCAGTTGTTGTCATCCCAAATAAGCCGATGAGCACGACATCATCAAGGCAAATTTTACCAAAAAACTACACCATGAAAGAGTGCATAAATAACCTCTCTCACGCTGCATTTTTAACATCTTGTTTTTATGAAAAAAGGTATGATCTTTTGAAGATAGCAAGTGAAGATATGATGCACGAAGAGCGTAGAATGAGCGCTTTAGAGGAGCTTTTTGAGGTGCGAAAGGTAGCCTATGAAAATGGAGCGCTTATGAGTACGCTTTCAGGCTCAGGTTCAAGCTTTTTAAATATCGCTTATAAAGACGACGCTAAAAATTTACAAGATGCTTTAAAGAGTAAATTTGGTGATTTTAGAGTGGAAATTTTTTCATTTGATAACGATGGATACGAAATCACGCAAAGCTAGAAACAAGTTTAAAAAGGTATAATGAATAAAAATAATCCAGTAAGGACATGCGTCGCTTGCAAAGTCAAATTTTCTCAAAACTTGCTAAAAAGATACCGCTTGGTAGGCAAGAATTTGGAGTGCGGCAAAGGAAATGGTCGCAGTTTCTATCTGTGTGATGGCTGTTTGCAAAAAGACGACAAAATTTTAAAAAAAATAATTGATAAACAAACTAAAGGTGCCCTCGGACTTGACGCACCGAAGTTAAAGGAGATACTCTTAAATGAGCAATGTTAGGATTTCAGAGATCGCAAATGAGCTTGGCTACCCAAGTAAAGAGATAGTCGAAAAAGCTCAAGAACTAGGCCTAAAGGTCAAAACTCACTCAAATGCTGTGAGCCTTGAAGAGGCTGAAGCAATATATGAATACGTTCAAACTGGCGTAATACCAGATAAATTTAAAAAGAAAAAGAGCGAGCCAAAAGCAAAAAAAGAGCCTAAAAAAGAGGCAGAAAAAGAGCCAGTTAAAAAAGAAGAAAAACCTAAAGCCGAGCCTAAAAAGGCAGCTGCTAAGTCTGTGCCAAAACCCGAAAAGGCAAAGACTGAGCCTAAAAAAGAGGCGCAAATTTCAGAAGAAAAGCCTAAAACTGAGCCCAAAAAAGAAGAGCCTGTAAAAGTTGAGCAAAAGCCAGCTGAAGCACCAAAACCAAAAGAGAGCTTGGCTGACGTGACTCAAAAAAGACGTGGCCTTGTGATAGTTAAAAAGAAAAAAGATTTCGAGGCGCCAGCTCCAGTAAAAGAGGAGAAAAAGGCTGAGGCAGCAGTGGCTAACATCAGCGATTTTAAGAGTATGTTCTCTGCTAGCGATGAAAATTTGGCTAGAAAAAAGAAAAAAGAGAAAAAAGTAACAGTTGTAAGCAAAAAAGATAGTGCCGAGAAGATGGACTTGCTTGGCGGAAGCGACTTTGGCGACATCGTGCTTGAAGATGAAGACGTGGTTGTATTGCCTGATTTTAGCTTCAAAACACCAGCGCCAGCTCCTATGCAAAGGACAAAACAGCCAAATGCGATGAAAACAACCGTCAATAACACGATAAATTCATTTGGCGAAGGCGGCATACAAAGAAGAGCTAGAAAAAAACACAAAAAGCCTGAAAATAAACAAAACAGCGAAGCTGTAACTTCGATAAATATCCCAAAAGAAATTCGCGTTTACGAATTTGCTGAAAAGCTAAACAAGCAGCCTAGCGAGGTCATAGGCAAGCTATTTATGCTCGGTATGATGACAACTAAAAACGACTTTTTGGATGAAGATGCGATAGAAATTTTGGCTGATGAGTTTAATGTCGAGGTAAATATCATCGATGATCAAAAAGAATTTGACTACGTTGCAGCCTATGAAGAGGAGATAAAAGATGATGAAAATCTCCAGCCAAGAGCGCCAGTTATAACCATTATGGGTCACGTTGACCACGGCAAAACCTCGCTACTTGACTACATAAGAAAGTCTCGCGTAGCAGCAGGCGAGGCTGGTGGCATCACTCAGCACGTGGGTGCTTATATGGTAAATAAAAACGGCAAAAATATCACATTTATCGACACTCCAGGCCACGAGGCATTTACGGCTATGCGTGCAAGGGGCGCTGGCGTAACTGATATAGTTATCATCGTTGTTGCAGCAGATGACGGCGTAAAACCACAGACAAAAGAGGCAGTTAGCCACGCAAAAGCCGCTGGCGTGCCAATAATCATCGCAATAAATAAAATGGATAAAGAGTCAGCAAATCCTGATCTAGTAAAAACCGGTCTTGCTGAGCTTGACATCATGCCAACAGAGTGGGGTGGCAAGTATGAATTTGTGCCAATCTCTGCAAAAACAGGCATGGGCATAGATGATCTACTTGAGATCGTGCTTTTGCAGGCTGATCTTTTGGAGCTAAAGGCAAATCCAAAGGCAAACGCAAAGGCTACTGTCATCGAGAGCTCACTTCAAAAAGGCCGTGGTCCAGTAGCTACCATCATTGTTGAAAACGGCACGCTTCATGTCGGAGACACTGTCGTAGCTGGCGTTGCATACGGTAAGATAAGAAGCTTGCTTGATGATCAGGGTAGGCCATTAAAAGAGATAAAACCAGGCGAATGTGGCGTGATAGTTGGTCTTAGCGAGATAGCAGAGGCTGGCGAGACATTAATAGGTGTCAAAACCGACAAAGAAGCTCGCGAGTACGCACAGAAAAAGGCTGAATATATCCGCCAAAAAGAGCTTAGTAAGAGCACAAAGGTTAGTATCGATGAGCTTAGTGCTAAGATCGCTGAGGGCGAGCTAAAAACACTTCCAGTCATCATCAAAGCTGATGTTGGCGGATCACTCGAGGCGCTAAAAGCGAGCCTAGAAAAACTAGCAAATGACGAGATCAGAGTAAATGTCATCCACTCAGGCGTAGGCGGTATCACGCAAAGCGACGTTGCGCTTGCAGGTGCAAGTAACGACTGCATCATCCTTGGCTTTAATATAAGGCCAACTGGCGAGATAAAAGAGAAGGCAAAAGAGAGCGGTGTTGAAATAAAAACTTATAATGTTATTTATAATCTAATCGACGATGTGAAGGCGATTTTGGGCGGACTAATGTCACCTATCATCAGAGAAGAGCAACTTGGTCAAGCTCAGGTTCGCCAAGTGATCCATGTGCCAAAAGTTGGCGCAATCGCTGGATGTATCGTCACTGAGGGCACGATAAACAGAGGGGCAAAAATTCGTCTTATTAGAGAAGGTGTGGTCGTTTATGAGGGCTCGGTAAGCTCACTAAAACGCTTTAAAGATGACGTAAAAGAGGTTGCTAAAGGCTACGAGTGTGGCGTTGGTATCGAGAATTTCAACGACATCAGAGAAAATGACTACATCGAAAGCTTCAAAGAAGTCAAGGAGAAAGCTACTCTATGAACGCTAACGAAATAAAGCGTATGAGAACAGAGAGTGTGCTAAAAGAGCTCATACCAGAGGCTCTAGCCACTCTTGAAGATAGCATTTTAAAGGGACTTTGCGTCACTGATGTCGAGTGCAAAAAGGGCAGATACGACGCCTTTGTCTATCTTGACAAGATGATGTTTGATGAGCGCGAGCAAGAGTATATTTTGGGGCATCTAAAGCGCGTTTGTAGGCATTTGCAAAACCACTGCATGGCGGCTGAGGGCTGGTATAGATGTCCAAATTTTCACTTTAAATTTGACGATAGATTAGAGTATCAAAACCATATGGATAAGTTGTTTGATAAAATTTCAAAGGATTTAAACAAAAATGGATAATTTAGACAAACTAGTACGTGAATGCGGCGTTGAGCTTTACGACAGCGAGATCGCAAATGAAAATGGCAGGGCTATTTTTAGAGTTTATATCACAAAAGATGGCGGAGTGAGCCTTGATGATTGCGAAAAAGTGAGCCGTCTGCTCTCGCCTATCTTTGACGTAACACCGCCAGTTAGCGGAGATTATAACCTTGAGGTTAGCTCGCCTGGCCTTGAGAGAAAGCTTAGCAAGCCTTCACACTTTAAAGCGAGCGTTGGTGAGCTAGTCAAAGTTCAAACCGAGGCTGAGAAATTTACTGGAAGGCTTGTAAAAGCGGACGAAGAGAGCATCGCAGTAGAAAACGAAGAGGGAATTTTTGAGATCAACATCAGTGAGATAAAAAAAGCAAAAACATATTTGGAGTGGTAAAATGCTAAGCGACATCGAGATAACTCACCAAACGAAACTTGAACACATCAGTAAAGTTGCCGCAAAACTAGGCTTAAACGAAGACGAGCTTGAGCTTTACGGCAAATTTAAGGCTAAAATTTCCCCTAGACTTGAGCCATCAAACTCAAAGCTCATCTTAGTTACCGCGACTAATCCAACCCCATACGGCGAGGGCAAAACGACTATGTCGATCGGTCTAGCTGACGCACTAAATTCACTTGGTAAAAAGGTCTGCCTAGCACTTCGCGAGCCATCTCTTGGACCAGTTTTTGGCATAAAGGGTGGAGCAGCAGGTGGTGGCTACTCGCAGCTTGCGCCTATGGAGGATCTAAATTTACACTTCACCGGCGATTTTCACGCGATAACATCGGCAAATAACCTCATTTCAGCGATGATAGATAATAGCCTCTATCAAGAAAACCCACTAAAAATCGAGAAAATTTTATGGAAGCGCTGTATGGATATGAACGACCGCGCGCTTAGATTTATCACTGTGGGTCAAGGTGGCAGAACGGACGGCGTGCCAAGAGAAGATGGCTTTAATATTACCGCCGCAAGCGAGATCATGGCTGTGCTTTGTCTAGCAACAAGCTTATCAGATCTAAAAGAGCGCGTAGCAAACATTATGGTTGCTTATGATAGCGATAAAAAGCCTATCTACGTGCGTGATCTAGGCTGCCAAGACGCTGTTTGCATACTCTTAAAAGATGCGATCAAACCAAATTTATTTCAAACACTAGAGCACACACCTACGCTCGTGCATGGTGGCCCATTTGCAAACATCGCACACGGCTGCAACTCCGTCATCGCAACAAAAACGGCTCTAAATTTAGCCGACTACGTCATCACTGAAGCTGGCTTTGGCTCGGAGCTTGGCGCTGAGAAATTTTTAGATATAAAGTGCAGGGTTGCTGAGATTAAACCAAGCGCTGTGGTACTTGTAAGCACGATCAGATCGCTAAAATATAACGGTGAAGCAAACAAAGACGAGATCACAAAACCAGATATGAACGCCCTTAAAAAAGGCATAGAAAATCTTGGCGGCCACATCGAAAATTTAAAAGTCAAATTTGGTCAAAACGTAGTTGTGGCGCTTAATAAATTTGGCTTTGACACTGATGAAGAGATAAATTTCGTAAAAGAGTACTGCCGTGAGCTTGGCGTAGAAGTGGCAGTTTGTGAGAATTTCTTAAAAGGTGGCAAAGGTGCGCTTGGGCTTGCCGAGCTAGTTTTAAAGGCGTGCGATAAGCCAAGTAAGATAAATTTCACATACGAGATGAGTGACGATACAAAAACTAAAATAGAAAAGGTCGCTAAGGAAATTTATGGAGCCGGCGAGGTGGTCTTTGAAGAGGCCGCTCTTAAAAAGATCGAGATGATAAAAGAGCTAAATTTGAGCCATTTGCCAGTTTGTATCGCAAAAACTCAGTACTCATTTAGCGACGATGCGAAGCTTTTGGGTAGAGCAAAGGGCTTTACATTTAGTGTAAAAGACCTTGACATTAGAACGGGAGCCGGCTTTATCGTCGCGGTTTGCGGTAAGATCATGCTAATGCCAGGCCTTCCAAAAGTGCCAGCTGCGGTCAATATGAAGATAGACGCAGACGGTAAAATCGACGGCTTGTCGTAAATTTATGAAAACACACTGGCAAAGGCTGGTGTGTTTTACTAAGAGGCATGGATGAACGACGAATTTTACATGGATCTTGCTTTAAGCGAGGCTTGGAAATTTCAGATCCTGACCTATCCAAATCCAGCAGTTGGATGTCTTGTCCTTGATGAAAATGGGCAAATTTTATCTTGCAAGGCTCATGAAAAGGCTGGATATTTACACGCTGAGCCGACAGCGATACTTTTTGCGCTTTGCAAAAAAAGCGAAAAATTTAAAGATGATTTTATAAAAGCGTATAACGCTAAATTTAGCTCTAAGATAAAAGAGGGCGAATTTGGCCTTTTAGAGCCAGAATTTACCTATGAATTTATACTAAAAAACCACTCAAATTTACTAAAAAATGCAAAAGCTTATGTCACACTTGAGCCTTGCTCACATCATGGTAAAACGCCACCTTGTGCAAATTTACTAAAAGAGCTTGGTTTTAGCGAGGTGATAATTGGTAGCCACGATGAAAATAAGATAGCAAATGGCGGCGGGAATTTACTTCAAAGTGCTGGAGTGAAAGTTAAATTTAGCGTTTTAAAAGAGCGCTGTGATAAGCTACTTGAGCCATTTTTGGCATATCAAAATGGTGGATTTAGCTTTTTAAAAATAGCTCTTAGTAAAAACGGCGTGGCAAGTGGTGGTATCATCACAAATGAGCTTAGCCGCAGGCATGTGCATAAACTTAGAAGCGTCATAGATACGTTGGTGATCGGTGGGAATACAGTGCGGATAGACCGACCAAGGCTCGATACCAGACTTATAAAAAATGGCAAAAACCCAGACGTCATAATCTACTCAAGAGGCGATAAATTTGATGAAACATTGCCACTTTTTAGCGTGCCATATCGCAAAGTCAGCATTCAAAAAGAGCTAAATCTAAAAGGACTTTGCATGTTTGAAGGAGCTGACGAGTTTTTAAAACTTGCAAAAGAGGGCAAGCTAGCAAATATAAAGTGGCTACTTATCTATCAAAGCTCAAATTTCAAAATTGGTGAAAATTTGAGTCTTGATTTAATTTTAAAACCACTTTTTAATGGGAATTTTGGGGATGATAGTTACACTTGGTATGAAATTTTGGATTAAACATCTAGTCCAAAATAGTGTTTAACCAAAAAGCCGATGCCAAAAGATATGATCGCAACGCCAAAAGTTATCACGCACATCTCAATCACTCTTGGTAAAAATTTAAGCTCCTTTGCCACGCTTATATAAAAGTTGTAAGTGATGATGGCAACTAGTGCAAAGAAAAACATCGACAAGACGGCGTAAAGACCGCTTGTAAAGATGAAAAATGGAAGTATCAAAAATGCCGTTGTTATGATGTATGAACCGCCTGTGTAGAGTGAGTAGGTAAGCGGTTTGATCTCATCACTTGGATTTTCTTTTGACTCGAGATACGCTGAGCCAGCCATAGAGAGTGCAGCTGCCACGCCCATGATAAGGCCTGTTGCGCTAACTGATTTTGTATTTGAAAAGGCAAGCGCGATGCCGCTAAGTGTGCCTGTTAGCTCAACTAACGCATCATTCATGCCAAGCACGATACCACCAGCATTTACGAGCTTTGTGTCTTTTAGCATGGAGATTAGACTATTTTCGTGGTTCATCTCCTCTTCGTAAATATCACGAGCTTCAGGATATTCATCTACGATGTCAAGATAAAATTTCTCTGCATTTTCTTCGCGTGACTCCATAAATTTTAGAGTAAAAGATGTGCCAAAAATTTTAACAAGTATCGTATAGAAGATGACTTTGAATAAATTTGCACTTCTGCTTTCGCCAGTTATCTTTTGACAAAAAGCATAGTGACGCCTCTCTTCGGTGATTAATTTTCGAAGTATTTTTTTATTCTCATTGTCTTTTTCGCTAGCTTCTAGAAGTGAGTATATAGCAACATCGTCTGCTTCGTTTTGTAATTGTTTTAAGGCACGTTTTTTATCTAACATAAAATTTTTCCTTTTTTATAGCTTAGAAATTTAAGATTTTGATTTAGAAAGAGAGATAAGATGGTGCGATCAGCGAGACTCGAACTCGCACACCTAACGGCACTACCCCCTCAAGATAGCGTGTCTACCAATTCCACCATGATCGCAAAAAGAACAAAAGCCCCAAAAAAGGGGCTAAATTTAAGCTTTACGCTTAGCCAAGCATTGGGTTTGCGTAAAGAACGATAAGTGTAATAACAAGTGCGTAGATAACTTGTGCTTCGATCATCGCAAGAGCGATAAACATTGTAGTCATAAGTTTGCTGCCTACACCTGGGTTTCTAGCTGTTCCGCTGATAGTTGCAGCAGCTGTGTTACCCATACCTATAGCACCACCAAGAGCTGCAAGGCCAAGGCCGATACCGCCAGCGATAACTGAATATGATCTGATCATCTCGCCGTCAGCGCCAAATGCAAATGCAGCAAGACCAAGAATTAAAAACACGATCTTTTTCATCGTTGCTCCTTTAAAATTTTAAAGCTCTTTCGGATCTGTCCCCTACTTAAACTTTATGAGCCGTAATATTACAAAAACAAAACTTTGTTTCAAATAAAAACACTAAAAATTTAAATTGCCTATAAAAAATTCTTGGCTTAGAAAAATGAAAGTTTTTTTATGCTATCTTTGAAAGAATTTAATTTATTCTTAATCTTAGGTTTTCAATGATAAACGAGAAATTTTCAAAGATAGGCTTTGTCCTTGCTATGGCTGGTTCTGCTGTTGGTCTTGGCAATGCCTGGAAATTTCCTACAATGGTGGGAAATAACGGCGGTTCAGCATTTATTATTTTATATTTGCTTCTTACATTTGCTATCGCATTTGTGGCGTTTTTAGCGGAGCTTAGCATTGGCAAACTTGGCGAAAGCGACATCGTAAGCTCACTTTACAAACTCGCTCCAAAAAATAAAAAAGCTTGGTCACTCTCTGGCTTTTTCATGATCGGCGCGATACTTATAGCTTCATTTTATATGGTTGTTATTGGCTGGATTTTAAAGTATATCTATCTTAGTTTTTCGCCACTTTTAGCCGACTCAAAAGAGGCTGCAGCGCAGTTTAACACGCTTTTATCAAATGATCTAAGCAGTGCCGTGCTTTGTTTTAGCTTAGTTTTTTTGATGGTCTTTTTTGCCGTTTCAAAAGGCGTAAAAAGTGGCATAGAAAAGCTAAATATATGGATGATGCCAAGCCTTTTTGTCTTGCTAGTTTGCATGCTTTTTTACGCGCTTAGCATGGGTGATGGCTTTGTGAAGGCGGCTAAATTTTTATTTGTACCAAATTTTAGTGCGATCACGCCAGATGTTGTCTTACAGGCTCTAGGCCTTGCGTTTTTCTCGCTATCTATGGGCGTTGGAGTCATACCAACATACGCTGCAAATTTACCAGAGCGCACAAATTTAATAAAATCAACGCTCTCTATCATCTTTATAAACATCTTAATAGGCATTATGATGGGGCTTGTCGTATTTACCTTTATATTTGCTTATGGGGCTGATAGCACGGCAAGTGGCCCAGGCCTTATCTTTATCTCGCTTGTCACGCTTTTTGCAAAGCTTGGCATCGTTGGCAATGTCATGGCGGTAGCATTTTTCGTATCGCTCTTGTTTGCTGGTATCACGAGCGCGGTTTCGATGATCGAGCCTTTTGCTTATTATTTGGTTAGGAAATTTGAAATTTCAAGAAAGATGGCGCTTCTTTACATAGGTGCCTTTGTCTATATCTTGGGCATCTTTTGCATACTTTCATATTATTCAGACACTTCAAGTGCTTTTAGCGTTTGTGGTAAGCCATTTTTTGACGCGCTTGACTTTCTCACATCAAATATCATGATGCCAATAGGCGCTATCGTATTTAGCTTTTTTGTTGGCTATAAACTTAAAAAAGAGAGTTTATATCTGCTCTTTGGCGATTTTATGGGAAGAGCATTTTTTGAAATTTGGTACTTTTTCTTAAGATATGTCGTGCCAGTTGCCATTTGTGCGATAATGATCTACCAGATGGCAGGTAAATAATGGCAGAGAGATTTAGTAAAATTGGCTTTGTCTTATCGATAATTGGAGCGGCTATCGGCCTTGGTAACGCGTGGAAATTTCCATACATGGTTGGCAGTAACGGCGGTTCGGCATTTATCCTCATATATCTATTTTTTGCCTTTGCTGTTGGTCTTAGTATATTTTTTGCTGAGATGGCGATGGGTAAAATTTCACGCCTTGATACGGTTGGAGCGTTTAAATCTCTAGCTACAAAAGGGGCAAGCTCTTGGAAATTTGCCGGTATTATCATGGTGACTGGGCTATTTATCGCATCTTTTTACACGCTCATCATTGGCTGGGTTTTAAAATACGTCATTTTAAGTCTTAGCGAGCTACCTAAAGATATCGCAAGTTCAGAGACACTTTTTGTAAATTTCACCTCAAATGGCATAGTTGAGCAAATTTTATACTTTAGTATCGCATTTTTTGCCTACTTTTTCATCCTTACAAAGGGCGTAAAAAGCGGCATAGAGCGCATAAATGTCTATCTCATACCAGCGCTTTTTGTGCTGCTACTTTTGATGCTTGGCTACTCTTTTGGCATGGAGGGCTTTGACAAAGCGGCTAAATTTCTACTGGTGCCTGACTTTTCAAAGATAGATCAAGCAGCTGTTTTAAACGCTCTTGGACTTGCTTTTTTTACGATGTGCGTTGGCATTGGCTGCATACTTACTTACTCATCAAGTCTAAGCGATGATACAAATTTATTTACCTCTTCGCTCTATGTCGTCTTTGCAAATATCATAATAAGCGTCATCATCGGCCTTATCGTCTTTACATTTACATTTGAGTTTGGCTCAGAGCCATCAAAAGGCGCAGGGCTTGCTTTCATATCGCTACCAACGCTATTTGCTAAGCTTGGCTTGCTTGGAAATTTCTTGGCATTTACATTTTTTATATCGCTATTTTTTGCTGGCATCACCTCGGTTATATCGATGGTTGAACCGTTTATATTTTTCTTAAGCAAAAGCCTAAATTTTAGTAGAAACAAATCGATCCTAATTGTCGCTTGCGTGGTTTATATTTTAGGAATTTTATGTGCGTTAAGTGGCACAAACGAATTTAAAGATGCACTTACATTTTTTGGTAAGAGCTTTTTTGACCTGCTTGATTATCTCAGCTCAAACATCATGCTCCCGCTTGGTGGTATCTTGTTTGCTGTCTTTGTTGGATACTTTATGAAATTTGAGCTTTTAAAAGAGCTATTTGTGCCTTATATGGGCAAGGTTGTATTTAACATTTGGTATTTTTTAATTAGATTTGTGGCTCCACTTTTAGTTCTGGTGGTGTTAATAAGGGAGATCTCATAATATGGCAAAAGAACAATTTTCTAAAATAGGCTATGTCCTAGCAGTCGCTGGATCGGCTGTCGGACTTGGCAATGCATGGAAATTTCCATACATGGTTGGTGAAAACGGCGGTTCGGCGTTTATTATCCTATATCTTTTGATAACTTTTCTAGTCGGCGTGCCTATCTTTATGGCAGAGCTTAGTATCGGCAAGCTTAGCGAGAGCGACAGTGTAAATGCTTTTAGAAAGCTAGCAGCTAAAAATAAAAATTTATGGCAACTGGTTGGAATTTTAGCCATGGTGACAGCGGCCATCATCTCATCATACTATATCGTGATAATCGGCTGGGTCTTTAAATATTTCACGCTCTCATTTACTGGCCTCCCAAGCGATATAGATAGCTCAAAAGTGATATTTAACGATCTTTTGACGCATGGTCTTGGCGAGCAGACACTTTACTTTGTTATAGCATTTGCAGCTTGCTTTTTCATCCTGTCAAAAGGCGTAAAAAGCGGTATAGAGAAGCTAAATGTTTGGATGATGCCAAGCCTATTTATCATGGTTTTGATCATGCTTTTTTACTCTATAACGATGGATGGCTTTGTAAAATCAGCCGAGTTTTTACTCATCCCTGACTTTAGTAAAATTTCGTTTAACTCACTCTTACTTGCTCTTGGACTTGCATTTTGGACACTATCTCTTGGTATGGCAGCGATCATCACCTATTCAGCTAGCCTAAGCGATGATACAAATTTAGCCACTTCAACACTTAGCATCGTCTTCATAAATATCGCGCTTGCTATTATGATAGGTCTTGTTATTTTTACCTTTATATTTGAATTTGGCGCTACTCCGTCTCAAGGACCAGGTCTTGTCTTTATTTCGCTACCAACGCTATTTGCTAAGCTTGGCACGATCGGTCAAATTTTAGCGGTGGCATTTTTTGCTGCACTTATCTTTGCTGGTATCACTTCAGCCATCTCCATCGTTGAGCCATTTGTATTTTTCTTGATCAGAGAATATGGCATGAGTAGGAAAAAAGCGCTTTGCATAGTTTGTGCTGGGATTTTCATAGTTGGATTTTTATGTCTTTTATCAAATATAGAAAATGTTGGCGATAAATTTATGATATTTGGCAAAAATTTCTTTGACTTCCTAGACTTTACCGCTTCAAATATCTTGCTACCAATTAGCGGTATCGGCGGAGCGATATTTGTAGGATATTTTATGAAAAAAGATGCTTTATATGTGCTATTTAGCCCATATATGAGTGATTTTGTATTTAATACATGGTATTTTTTACTAAGATATGTAGCACCAGTTTGTGTGCTCATCATCATGATAAATGAACTATTAAAGGTTTTTAATGGATAAGATTGAGAGATTTTTTGACAAAGCTGGTGATATAGTCGGCTATATTTGTATGTTTATTATGGCTTTGATGATAATAGACGTTTTTTTTAACGTTGTGGCAAGATACTTTTTCTCTTACGGCAACGTTGCATTTCAGGAGCTTGAGTGGCACTTTTTTGCTGTGATATTTCTACTTGGCATGAGCTATGCTCTAAAAGAGGACGCACATGTTAGAGTTGATATCTTTTATGCTAAATTTTCAGAAAGAAATAAAGCCCTTGTAAATATGCTTGGCACTGTATTTTTTATCATACCATTTGCGCTTTTGGTTTCAAATTTATCATTTGGATTTGTAGGAGATGCTTACAGCTCGGCAGAGGCTAGCGCAGATCCAGGCGGTCTTACCCATAGATGGGTCATAAAAGCGATGATCCCTTTTTCATTTTATGTGCTTGTATTTTTTGCGATCGGCTTTTTTATAAAAAATTTAAATCGCTATAAGAAAGCTAGTAAGGAGAAAATATGGCGGGATTAATAATGTTTATAGCCGCGCTATTGATGCTTGGCATTGGCTTTCCAGTGGCATTTACCTTTGGCGCGGTTGCGATGATATTTGGCATGGTTGGTAGTGTTGTAGAGAGTCTTAGTGATGGCGATGGGCTACTTGGCAGTATAGAAGTGTTTAAAGATATGTTTAACTTCATGCCATATAGGATTTTTTCTATCATGGAGAGTAGAATTTTCATAGCAGTTCCACTCTTCGTCTTTATGGGTGTCGTGCTTCAAAAGTCAAAGTTAGCCGAGAGACTACTTGAGAGCATGGGTATGCTCTTTGGAGAAATCAGAGGCGGTATCGCGATAAGCACTATCTTAGTTGGAGCGCTTCTTGCTGCATCAACTGGCGTCGTAGGTGCAAGTGTTGTTGCTATGGGCGTTATAAGCTTGCCTGTAATGCTAAAATATAAATACGACCAATCCCTAGGATGTGGCACGATATGCGCTGCTGGTACGCTTGGTCAGATCATCCCGCCTTCTATCGTGCTTATCATCTTGGGCGACATCTTTTCAGTGCCAGTTGGCGAGCTTTTTCATCAAGCCATTGTGCCAGGATTCACGCTAGTTGGAGTTTATATAGTTTATATTTTGATAACTGCTTATCTTAAGCCAGAGGTCGCTCCTATCGTAAAAGATGAGAGTGGCGTTAGTAAATTTAAGCAGATTGTTAGAGCGCTAATTGCGATCTTTCCGCCACTTTTGCTAGTTATTTGTGTGCTAGGATCCATTTTTGCAGGTATCGCTACACCGACTGAAAGCTCAGCATTTGGCTGCGTTGGCGCTATCATCTTGGCAATATTTTATAGGACATTTTCATTTTCTATGATGAAAGAGGCTTTGGCTGAGAGCGTAAAAACTACGGCTCTAGTCTTTGCCATACTTGTTGGTGCGACTGCCTTTTCTATGGTCTTTAGCTACACTGGAGGCGATGAGATAGTTGAAAATTTCATGACAAATTTACCAGGCGAGAAGTGGGGCTTTATCATCTTTAGTATGGCTGTTATCTTTGTGCTTGGCTTTTTTATCGATTTTGTTGAAATTTCATATATCGTGCTTCCTATCTTGGTGCCAATCGCCGCAAAACTAGGCATAAACCCAGTCTATCTAGCGATCTTAGTTGCTATGAATTTACAAACTTCATTCTTGACGCCGCCATTTGGATTTAGTCTATTTTTCTTAAGATCAGTCGCACCTGCTGAGATAAAAACAGCTGCTATTTATAAAGGCGTGGTGCCTTACATCATTATCCAAGTGGCAGTTTTAGTCTTTTTCTGTGTCTTTTTGATGGAGATAAAGCCGATGCTTGATGCGAGCCACGGCGGATTATTTAACTTCTTACTCTCACTTTTTAAATGATATAAAAGTTTTTGGTTGTAAAATACCAAAAGCAAGCAAAATGGCTAATTTGAGTTTCTGCCCAATTTAGCCATTTTTTATGACCGCTTTTTAGTAAATTTATAAATTTAATGAGGTGAAATATGGCAAAGAAATTTATCGATGTTATGGATACGACCTTTAGAGATGGCTTTCAGTCGGTTTATGGCGCTAGAGTGCTTATGAACGACTTTTTGCCCGCGCTTGAAGCAGCTAAAGAGGCTGGCATAGAGCATTTTGAATTTGGCGGAGGAGCGAGATTTCAAAGCCTTTATTTTTACCTAAATGAAGACGCTTTTGCGATGATGGATAAATTTAGAAGCATCGTAGGACCAAAAGCAAACCTTCAAACCCTAAGCAGGGGCGTAAATACCGTCACACTTGATACTGGTAGCCGCGAGCTAATCGACCTTCACGCAAAACTTTTCAAAAAACATGGAACCACTACCATTAGAAATTTTGACGCATTAAATGATGTTGAAAATTTAAAATATTCAGGCGAAAGGATCGCTCATCACGGGCTAAAACACGAAGTCGTTGTTACTATGATGGATCTGCCTAGTGGCTGTGTGGGAGCCCATGATGTTAAATTTTATGAGAAAATTTTACGAGAAATTTTAGATGCAAATATCCCTTATCACAGCGTTTGCTTTAAAGATGCAAGTGGCACAAGCAGCCCACAAAAGGTCTATGAAACCATAAAAATGGCTAGAAAATTGTTACCAGAAAAAACTCATATCAGACTTCACACGCATGAAACAGCAGGCGTAAGCGTGGCTTGCTATCTTGCAGCGCTTGAAGCTGGTGTCGATGGTATAGATCTAGCCGCAAGTCCAGTAAGTGGCGGCACAAGTCAGCCAGATATCCTAACCATGCTTCACGCAGTAAAAGGCAAAAACTACGATCTTGGCGGCCTTGATGTGGAGAAAATTTTAAAATACGAAAGCGTTTTGAATGATTGTTTAAAAGAGTATTTCTTACCGCCTGAAGCTGTGCAAGTAAGCCCTCTAATACCATTTTCACCAATGCCTGGTGGCGCGCTCACTGCAAATACCCAGATGATGAGAGATAACAACATCTTAGATAAATTCCCAGAGGTTATCCTTGCTATGCGCGAAGTGGTGCAAAAGGGCGGATACGGCACTTCAGTGACCCCTGTTAGCCAGTTTTACTTCCAACAAGCATTTAACAACGTGATGTTTGGCAAGTGGAAAAAGATCGCTGAGGGATACGGCAAAATGGTGCTTGGCTATTTTGGCAAGACCCCAGTTACACCTGATAAAGAGATCATTAAGCTTGCTAGCGAGCAGCTAGGACTAAAACCAACTACAAAACACGCAGTTGATATAGCCGATAAAGATGAGAGCAAGTCACTTGCACATGTAAAAGAAATTTTAAAACAAAATAAGATCAAAGTTACCGAAGAAAACGTCTTTATAGCAGCAGCTTGTAAAGAAAAAGGCATAGCGTTCTTAAAAGGCGAAGCCAAAGTAAATGTAAGAAAGATCGATCCAAGTGCTAAAGCAAATGAAGGCAGACAAACTCAAAGCGGCAGATATAGCGTCGTCGTAAATGGTAGTCGCTACAATGTCGAAGTAAGCGAAGGCTTTAACGACAGCATCCAAGTAAAATCAATCACTGAAGTTGAAGGTAAGAGCGTAAAAAGTGCCAAAAGTGCAGTAGCAAGCGCAACAGAAAATGACATCGTCGCAAGTTTGCCAGGCGCTGTGCATAAAATTTTAGTTAGCGTAGGAGATCATGTCAAAAAAGGTCAGGCCATAGTCGTGCTTGAAGCGATGAAGATGGAGATAGAGGTCAAAGCCCCAAAAGATGGCGTCATAGGCTCTATCGAGGTTAGCAAAGGTCAAAGTGTCGCGAACAATCAAGTGGTGGCTAAATTTAAATAAATTTGCCCATTTTAAAAAGATAGTGTTAAGCGAAATTTGATTAACATTTTGATGACTTTTAGGTCAAATTTATAAAGAAACGAAAATTTAAAAGGAAACAACATGATAAATAAGCTAGACGAGCTAGGTCTAAAAGAGATCAAAAAGATAAATCACAATCTAAGCTACGACGAGCTTTTTGAGCTTGAAAAGGCAAACAATGAGGGCAGAGTCTCAAGTAACGGCACATTTATGGTTGATACTGGAATTTTTACAGGCAGAAGCCCAAAAGATAAGTATTTTGTCAAGCAAGATCCAAGCCAAAAATACATCGCTTGGGGCAAGATAAATCAGCCTATCACAAAAGAGCTTTTTGACAAGCTTCTTAAAAAAGCAAAAGAGCAGCTAAGTGGTAAAGAAATTTTTATCCAAGATGCATTTTGTGGAGCTAGCAAAAAGAGCCAAAAATCAGTCCGCTTCGTCACCGAAGTAGCGTGGCAAGCGCACTTTGTAAAAAATATGTTCATCCGCCCAAGTGAAGCGGAGCTGGCTAAATTTGAGCCTGATTTTGTAGTATATAACGCTTGCAAGACAAAAAACGAGGACTACAAGGCTGATGGGCTACATTCAGAGGTCTTTGTCATCTTTAATGTCGAGGAAAATGTCGCAGTGATCGGTGGCACATGGTATGGCGGCGAGATGAAAAAGGGCATTTTTTCTATGATGAACTACTGGTTGCCACTTGAGGGCAAGCTAAGCATGCACTGCTCTGCAAACGTAGGCGAGAAGGGCGATACGGCGCTATTTTTCGGCCTATCTGGCACTGGTAAAACGACACTTTCAACCGATCCAAAACGCAAACTAATAGGCGATGACGAGCACGGCTGGGACGATGATGGGGTGTTTAACTTTGAGGGTGGCTGCTATGCAAAATGTATCAATCTTGATCCAAGCAGCGAGCCAGAAATTTACGCAGCGATCAGGCGTGATGCACTACTTGAAAATGTCGTGGCTGACGAAAACGGCGTGGTTGATTATAAAGATGGCTCAAAGACTGAAAACACACGCGTGAGCTATCCGATCTATCACATCGACAACTACGAGCCAAGCTCAAGTGCTGGCCATCCAAAAAATATCATCTTTTTAAGCGCTGACGCTTTTGGCGTGCTTCCTCCAGTTGCAAAGCTAACAAAAGAGCAGGCGATGTATTATTTCTTAAGTGGCTACACAGCAAAAGTTGCTGGCACAGAGCGCGGTATCACCGAGCCAGTCGCTACTTTTAGCGCTTGCTTTGGCGAGCCATTTATGCCACTTCACCCAACCGTCTATGCAAAACTGCTTGGCGAGAAGATCGATAAACACGGCGTTAATGTCTATCTTGTAAATACAGGCTGGAGCGGCGGTGCTTACGGCGTTGGCAAGCGTATGAGCATAAAAGCAACACGTGCTTGCATAAATGCGATCCTTGATGGCAGCATCACAAAATGCGAATTTGAAAATTTTGATAAATTTAACTTCGCTATCCCAAAAGAGCTTGATGGTGTAGAGACAAAACTGCTAAATCCAATAAATACATGGACACATCCAGCTGAGTACAATATTTCACGCGACAAGCTTGCTAAAATGTTTGTTGAAAATTTCAAACGCTATGAAGATGTAAAAGAGGGCGTTGAGTACGCAAAAGCTGGCCCAACAGCTTAATTTATAGCCTTGCGGGAACTTGCCTGCAAGGCTTTTTAAATTTAAACTATCAAATAGTAAAAATTTTAGAGCTATAAAATATAGCTCTTTTTCAAATTTCTAATATAAAATTTAAAACATTTTGCAAAATAGCTCGGTCAAATTTAACGAGACTTTCTAAAACTTTTTCATCAAAAAAATTACTCTTTATAAGCCTGAAAAATTTAATCGCCTGACATCAGAAATTTTAATACAAGTGGTCCTTTGTAGCTAGAGCTAAAATTTAGCCAAAATGCACCAGTTAAATTTAATGCAAAATAATCTATTTCACTAGACTTTCTAAAGCTTCTCGCTATAAAACCACACTTATTAAGCTCTAAAAATCACCCATCAGATATCAAAAAATTTAATACAAACGATCTTTGTAGTTAGAGCTAAAATTTAGCCAGAACACTCCAGCTAAATTTGATATCAAATTTCTACTATAAAAGTCGCTGTTGTATTTAGTATAAGTTGTAGGATTTTTGTAGTTAAAATGTAAATTTAGCCAGGTATCTGGCTAAATTTAATCAAAATACTCTCTTTTCTAGTCCAAATTCTACGCCAGCTTTTGCTAGCTCAAATGTCGCATCTATAAATTTATACTCGCTACTGATAAATGGCAAAAACATCGGTATCTCGGTGCAGCCTGCGATATAAACGTCAGCTTCAATGTTTGAAAGCACTTCATAAAATACCGGCACATACTCTTCTAGCTTACCAGCTTTGACACCTTTGTAGATGCACTCCATGATGACATCTTGCGTCTCTTTGCTAAAATCCACGCTTTTTAGCCCGCGCTCTTTTAAAATTTGATCATAAACGCCAGCCTTTTTTGTGCCACTTGTTGCGATGACAGCGATATTTTTAGCGTGCGGATATTTTTTTTGCAAGGCATCTACTGTAACTTTTGCAATGTGCAAAATTTTCACTCCAGCCTCTTTTTCGATGCTTGGGGCAAAGTAGTGAGCTGTATTACAAGCCATTAGCATCGCCTCGCATCCTGCATTTTTTAAAAGTTTAGCACTTTGAATTAGCTTTGGAAGCGGGCTTTCTCCCTCACCCATGATAAATTTTGTCCTATCTTCTATCTGAGCGTATGAGTCGATAACGATGTGTAGGTGCTCTTGATCGCAAGTTGCTGGGGTTATATCGATGATCTTCTTGTATAAATCAGCCGTGGCAAGTGGTCCCATGCCGCCTATGATGCCTAATGTCTTCATAACTCCTCCAAATTAAAATTTTCAATAATTATAATATTAGTTTCTATATTTAAAAATAAAATTTCTAAATTTTCATTTGGTATTGTAAAAATAGGGGATAAGCACTTTAAGTTTTGAAGTAAATTTTAAGATAAAAAGGGGCGATTTGCCCCTTAAAAAATTCTATTATGAGTGGAAGTGAAATTCGTCCGGATGATCTAGCGCGTATCTAAATTTCTCCATATCGACCTTTTTGTCCCAGATAGATACGATCATGCAGCCAACGGCATTACCGCAAAGGTTACCAACAGCACGCATCTCTGACATAAATTTATCAACGCCAAGTAGCACAGCTACGGTGACGACTGGTATGCCAGTGCTTGGAAGTGCGCTTAGTGTGCCAGCAAGGACGACAAAGCCAGATCCTGTAACGCCAACCGCGCCTTTACTTGTGATCATTAGCACGATTAGTATGCTTATTAGATGCTCAAAACTTAGCGGGATATTAAATGCTTGAGCTAAAAAGATAACGCTTAGGCTTAGGTAGATGTTGGTGCAGTCAAGGTTAAATGAGTAGCCAGTTGGGATGATAAGGCCAACTGCGCCTCTATTTATGCCAGCTGCTTCTAGCTTTTGCATAAGTGGCGCAAGGGCTGTCTCGCTCGAGCTTGTCGCAAAAACGACCAAGACCTCTTTTGAGATAAAGCGCATAAATTTAAAAACATTGACCTTGGCAAAGTAGCAAATGACGCCAAGCACGACAAAGATGAAAAAGCAGCTTGCAAGTGCCATAACAACAAGAAGCTCCATCATACCAAGAAGCGTTCCGATGCCAAATTTACCGATCAAATAAGCCATCGCCGAAAAGGCAGCCACTGGGCTAAATAGCATAAGCCAAGTAAGTAATTTTAAGACGTAGTGCTGGATAAATTCAAGCGGTTTTAGACAAGCTTGCTTTTTATCATGAGCAAGTAGTGAAAGCACGATGGCAACGACTATCGCCATGAAAAGCACTTGAAGTGTGTTTGACTTTATAAATGGATCAAGTATATGCACGTAAGGGAAGATGTCATCTACTGGCACAGCGCCTCTTAAAAGATGAAGCGTGTGTGCTAAAAAGCCGCTATTTGCGTCCATATTTCCAGCTTGAGATGTAAATTTAGCCACACTTGAGGCGTCAAGCTGAGTGTAGTCAAGGTTCATGCCGTGTCCTGGACGAAGTGTCTCGCCAAAGATGATACCAACAGCAAGAGCGAGCGTGCTAACTATCTCAAAGTAGATAAATGCCTTAAGTCCGATGGTGCCAAGATCTTTTAAGCTCTCAAGTCCGACGATGCCTGAGACGATTGTTAAAAAGATGATAGGGCCGATTAAAATTTTAAGGGCTTTTATAAAATAATCAATGCCTGGCTTGCTCGCTATGCCAAGCTCAGGTGCGACCATACCGACGATAACACCGCCAACTATACCTATCACAACCCAAATGGCGAGATTGGTAAATAGCCTCACAAAGAGACTTTTTTGCGTTTTTGCACTCTCCATAAATTCCCCTTTTATAGGCTCTGCTTGATCTCTGCTGAGAGGATCTTGTCGCCTTGCCTGATAGCGTCAAGCACCTTTAAGCTCTCATCGTCAGCGCACTTTCCAAAGACTGTATGCACGCCGTCAAGATGAGGTTGCTTGCTGTGGCAGATGAAAAACTGTGATCCGCCAGTGTCGCGACCTGCGTGAGCCATGCTAAGGCTGCCACGCTCGTGCTTTACCTTTTGATTATCGCATTCGCATTTTATCCTCCAGCCAGGACCGCCTGTGCCTGTGCCATTTGGGCAACCACCTTGGATGACGAAATTTGGTATAACTCTGTGAAAATTTAGGCCATTATAAAAGCCTGACTTTATCAAATGGACAAAATTTGCAACAGCTTGCGGTGCATCCTCGGCAAAAAGCTCAAGTCCTATCTCACCTTTTTCTGTCTTTAAAACCGCAAATTTATCTTTTTTTAGCTCGTCTAAATTTATATCATAAACTTTTAACTCATCAAAACGCATGTTGCTCCTTTTTACTCGATATTTGTATAAACTGCTTGGACATCATCGTCGTCTTCTAGCTTGTCAAGAAGCCTTTCAATCTCAAGCATTTGCTCTTCATCTAGGCTCACGGTTTGATTTGGCAAGTACTGAAGTGAAGCTTTTTTAACTACTAAATTTAACTTCTCTATCCCTTCATGCAGTGTGCCAAAATTTGCGTAATCACCATAAACAAATAGTGCGTTTTCATCTTCTTCGATGTCACTTAGACCATAATCAATCAGCTCAAGCTCGATCTCTTCGATATCTGCGCTTGGTTTTTCAAGCTCAAAAACGCTCTTTCTTGTAAACATAAAGCTAAGGCTGCCACTTGGCAAAATTTCTCCGCCATTTTTGCTAAATATCGCTTTTACATTTGCAACTGTTCTTGTTGGGTTGTCAGTAGCGCACTCGACGATTATTTGCACGCCGTGAGCTGCTTTGCCGTCATAAAAGATAGTCTTGATATCTGCGCTATCTTTGCCATTTGCTCTTTTTATAGCCGCATCAATGTTATCTTTTGGCATATTTTCAGCCTTTGCTGCTGCGATGGCTGCACGAAGTTTTGGGTTCATATCTGGATCACATCCGCCATCTTTTGCCGCTACTGTTATAGCCTTTGCAAGTTTTGGAAATACCTTGCTCATCTTATCCCATCTAGCTTCTTTTGCTGCTCTTCGGTACTCAAATGCTCGTCCCATAAATATCCTTAAATAAATTTTTTACGGATTATAACTAAAAAAATTTTATACTTTTTTAAAACATTTTTAGTTTGCCTGCTAAAGTGCATAATTTGCAAATTTGAAAATAATATTTGGTAAAAATTTAAGCTAAAGGCATATAATCATACTCATGATAAAAAATGCTCAAAAACAAGATGCAAAAATCTGCATAAAACTACTAAATTTAGCGATGGAGGATATCGCCTACAAGCTAAGTGGCTACGACGATCCTGTAAGAAGCGACGAAATTTTAGAGAAATTTTTTAAAAGCGAGACAAACAGACTTAGCTATAAAAATGTTTATGTCTATAAATGCGACGACGTGATCATCGCTGCGATGTGTGCTTACTTTGGCGGCGACGCATGGCAGCTTGATAGAGAAATTTCACAGCATCTAAAGGCTCTTGGCAAAGATGCCCAGATAGAAAAAGAGTGCTTTGATGATGAGTTTTATATAGATAGCATCGCTGTGGATGAGAAATTTAGAGGTCAAGGGCTTGCAAAAGAGCTTATCTTGCACTCATTTGCCAAAGCAAAAGAACTAGGACATAAAAAAGTCTCGTTGATAGTTGATGTAAATAAGCCAAAAGTTCGTAAATTTTACGAGAGCCTTGGCTTTAAATTTAACACCAAAAAGATCATAAATTTACACGAATACGACCACATGATAAAGGAGATAATATGAAAACATTTGAGGTAAATAATGTGCATTGCCAAAACTGCGCAAATACCATAAAAAACGCACTTGAGGATGACTTTGGCGAGATAAAAGTCGATCTTAGCAAGGTGCCAAGGCAAGTAAGCCTTGATATAAAAGATGGCGATGTAGAGAAATTTAAATCAGAAATGGCTGATCTGGGATTTGACGTTATAAAGGAGCTTTGATATGCCTTTAAAAGTCAAGCTAAATATAGCGGGAATGAGCTGCGTAAATTGCTCAAACGCTATCGAGAAAGTTTCCAAAAAGATAGATGGGGTGCTTGAAGCAAATGTAAATTTTGCAAACGCAAGCGGTGAGTTTGTCCTAAAAGACGCTAGCGTGCGTGAAGTTTTAGAGCAAAAGATAAAGAAGCTTGGCTACTTTGTGGCGACAAATATTGATGAATTTGAAGCCAAAAGAGACGAGCATATAACCTCGATAAGAAATAAATTTATATTTGCATTTATCACAAGCATCGTGATAATGGCGCTTGAGATGTTCGCGCCTCATAACTTGCTAGTAAATTTACTCATGCTAGTTTTAGCGTTTTTGGTGCTAGCTTTTAGTGGCAAAGACTTCTTTGCTCACGCCATAGAGGCTGTTAAAAACAAAAACTACGATATGAACGTGCTTGTAGCTCTTGGAAGCGGCAGTGCGTTTTTATACTCGCTTTTTGTTGTGATCTTTTCAGATTTCATCCCAGATGATCTAAAAAACGTCTATGTCTCGGGCGCAGCGATGATAATAGCCTTTGTTTTGCTTGGCAAGTATCTTGAAGAGCGCTCAAAGGCAAAGGCAGGCGACTACCTAAAGACGCTACTTAAAATTTCACCAAAGACCGCCTTTTTGGTCATGCCAGATGGACAGAGCAAAGAGGTAAATGTAAATGAGCTAAAAGTAGGCGACATCGTCATCGTAAAAAATGGCTACAACATCCCAAGTGATGGCGTGATAGTTCAAGGTGGCGCTGAGATAGATGCTTCTATGCTTACAGGAGAGAGCTTGCCAGTTTATAAAGAGGTGGGAGATAGCGTATTTGCCGGCACTCTAAACACAAATGGCTATATAAGCGTCAAGGTAACAAAGAGTTCTTTTGAAAGCTTGCTATCTCAAATTTTAAGCTTGTTAAGCGACGCTAGCTCTAAAAAGATGCCTATCGGACGGCTGGCTGACAAGATAGCAAACATCTTTGTGCCAAGCGTCGTGGCGATCTCAGTTCTTACATTTTTTATATGGATAATTTTTGGTGGAAATTTCGCCTATGCGATCTCTAGCGCGATCTGCGTGCTTATCATCTCATGCCCATGCGCACTAGGACTTGCCACGCCAATAGCAATCGTAAGCTCCCTCTCGCGTGGTGCAAAAGCTGGGATTTTGGTGAAAAATCCAGAGGTTTTGGAGCTTATAAAAGATGCTAAATTTGTAGCATTTGACAAAACTGGCACGCTAAGTAAGGGGCTAATTAGCGTCAAAAGTTCAAATTTGAGCGAAAAAGAGCTAGAGCTAGTGGCATCTGCTGAAAATTTAAGCGAGCATCCGATCTCAAAAGCGATCGTAAGATACGCAAAACAAAATTACATAAATTTACAAAAGCTAAATGGCAAATTTCAAAACGTAGTTGGTCAAGGCATTGTCTATGAAGACGAGAGTAACAAGATAATAATAGGTAACGAAAAGCTGCTCGCAGCAAACGATATCTTGCTAAATGAAGCAGATAGTGAAGCAATAAAAGAGGCTGCAAATGATGGAAGCGGCGTCATACTTTGTGCGCTAAATCAAAAATTTAGCGGCTTTTTAACGCTAAGTGATGAGCTAAAAAATGAAGCAAATGACGTTATAAACGAGCTTTCAAGGCTAAATTTACAAAGCGTGATCCTCTCAGGTGATGATAAAAAAGTAGTGGCAAATATCGCTAGCAAGCTAAATGTGAGCGAATATTATGCAAATATGCTGCCTGAGGATAAATTTAACAAGGTAAAAGAGCTCATGAGCCGAGGTGGCGTGATCTTTGTAGGGGACGGCATAAACGACTCACCATCGCTTAAAGAAGCAAGTGTTGGCATCGCTATGAACTCAGGCTCAGACATCGCTAAAGGCGCTGGTGATATCGTGCTCGTTAAAAACGATCTGCGCGGCGTTAGCGGGCTTGTAAAGCTTGCAAATGCGACTATTGCTAACATAAAAGAGAATTTGTTTTGGGCATTTATGTATAACGCCATTTGCATACCAGTGGCCGCTGGCGTGCTATATCCGGTATTTGGACTGCTTCTAAGCCCAGTTTATGGCTCTATGGCGATGTGCTTAAGCTCGGTCACTGTCGTGCTAAATGCGCTTAGACTTAGATATTTGAAGCTTAAGGATTAAATTTGAGACTTGGAGAGCTTTACAGCGTCGTAGCAGCTGCACTTGCTACAAATTTTAATGGCATCTTGGGTATCTCATCTTTTATGCGTATCAAAAAGACAAGTGCGTGGATAACACAGACAAAGAGTGATGCGAACGTAAAAGGAAACGAACTTTACGCTAAATTTATCAAAGATGAGAGTAGTGCTGTCTTGTGTGATGATTATGTAATTTTGAAACAAAAGTTTGAAGCAAGTTATTATTTTTCAAGTGCAAAAGATGATTTGGCGCAGTTTTACAAAGCTATAAATTTTGAGCCAAAAATGGGCGAGGTTGATAGCATCTCAAATCAGCTCATTTTGATAGCAAATATCTTAAAAAAAGAGGCGACTAAAGAGTCTATGCAACTTCTTGCTGCTTTTAGCCTCTCTTTTTTCTTGCCATATGCCGAGCAACTTGCAAAAGAGCTTGAACAAAATGCTAACAGTAACTTCTATAAGTCAATGGGATACTTTTTAGAGGATTTTTGTTTGGTTTTAAAAACTATTATCGGTAAGGCTTAGTCTCAAGCCTATACCATTTCAGTCATCTGAGTTTTAATACTTAAAATGTTATTTTGAATGCTTGATTGTTCTAAATTTAGATGATGAAGCATCTGCATAGAATCACGATCTTTCAGGTGCTGGATGCTTGAAATTTGATCAGCTATATCGCTTCTTTGATCTTGTAATTTTTCTAAATTTTTTTGTAACTCTGTGACATCTTCTTTTCTAATAATTGTAGGTTTTTGTCTAACTTCTTCTCTTTGTTCGACATGCACATCATTACTTCTAACGATATCTTTTGTACCATAGCCAGAAGATACTAATATGCTGGTTTTAGCGCTACTTGATGATATAGATGTGTAGCCGTTGTGATAGAAAACATTTGAGTTCATATTTGCATCTATTTGCATATCGTCCTTCCTTTTTAGTTTATTTCTTCATTTATAACTATATCGGCAATAAATCAAAAAACTTGAAATAGTTTTTAAAAAGTTGCTGGGCGAATTATATTTTAATAACCTTAAATGTAAATTATATATATAACTTTTTTACTACTCTAACATAATTTTTATATTACATTTCACCTTTTTGACCAAAAATTTTATTTTTTAAAATGCTCGTAAAAGCCTAGTTAAGTACCATTTTGTTAAAATCACGCAAAATTAATCAAAGGCAAAGCTATGAAAAAAAATGAAAACGCACATAAAAAGATGTGGGAGGGCAGATTTAGCGAGGCTAGCTCGAAGTTGCTTGAAGAATTTAACGCTTCTATAAATTTTGATAAAAATCTTTTTGAAGAGGACATCGCTGGCAGTAAAGCGCACGCTAAAATGCTAGGAATTTGCGGAATTTTGAAAAAAGACGAGTCAGAGGCGATCATAAAAGGGCTTGATGAGGTTTTGGCTGAGATAAGAGCTGGTAAATTTGCTTTTAAGATAGAGGATGAGGATATCCACATGGCCGTTGAAAAGCGCCTTAGCGAGATCATAGGAGCTGAGCTTGGCGGCAGACTACACACAGCTAGAAGCAGAAATGACCAAGTTGCGCTTGATTTTAAATTTTATGTTTTGAAGAAAAATTTAGAAATTTCATCTCTCATCAAAGAGCTCATCGCCACGCTTGCAAATTTAGCCAAAAACCACAAAGATACGCTAATGCCAGGCTACACACACCTTCAGCATGCCCAGCCAGTAAGCCTTAGCTATCATTTACTAGCATACGCTTTTATGTTTAAAAGGGATTTTGAGCGATTTGTCAGCTCGTATGAGCGAAACAACCTAAGTCCGCTTGGCTCAGCAGCCCTTGCAGGCACGCCGCACAAGATAGATAGGAGCATCGTTGCAAGCGAGCTTGGCTTTGCAGGCTGCACGCAAAATGCGATGGATAGTGTGAGCGACCGCGACTTTGCGCTTGAAATTTTATTTAACATTAGCGTTTTTATGACGCACGCTTCTAGGCTTTGTGAGGAGCTCATACTTTGGAGCTCGCAGGAATTTGGCTTTGTAAGCATTAGCGACGCTTACAGCACAGGTAGCTCCATCATGCCTCAAAAGAAAAATCCAGACGTCGCCGAGCTCATACGCGGCAAAACTGGGCGTGTAAATGGAAATTTAGTAGCGCTGCTAACTACGATGAAGGGCTTGCCACTTGCTTACAATAAAGATATGCAAGAAGATAAAGAGGGTGTTTTTGATAGCGTTGCGACCATTTTAAGCTCGGCTACCATTCTAAATGAGATGATAAAAACGGCTAAATTTAATGAAAAAAATATGCTAAAAGCGACAAAAACAGGGCATCTAAGTGCCACTGATCTGGCGGACTATCTAGTGCGTGAGAAAAATATCCCATTTAGGACAGCTCACTTTATAGTGGGTAAAGCTGTTGCAAAGGCTGAAAGCTTGGGACTTGATTTAAGTGAATTAAACGAAGAGCAGCTAAAAAGCGTTGATGATAATTTAGATACAAAAGCCGTTAAATTTCTTGATTTGTATGCTTCAAAAGAGGCACGTTACTCAAAAGGCGGCACGTCAAATAAAAGTGTTGAAGAGCAAATTCAAATTTTAGACGACTGGCTTAAGTAAAAAGAGTTATAATTACGCAAAATTTACAAATTTTAAAGGATGAAAAATGTTTTTTGACAGCAAAAGCAAAGAGCTTGGTAGTAAAAATGAAGCTTTAGAGAGAGAAAATGAAGCTTTAAAGGTTGAGATTTTAGCACTTAAAAATGAGCTAAAAAATGCCAAAACTTGCGAGCCAAAAGAGCAAGCTAAGGATAAGCAAGAGGCTGTAAATTTGCTGCTTACTAGCTATCAAGATGGTATGAATTTCTTACAATCAACCATCGAAGAAAACCTAAAAATGCTTGAAAATATAAACCATTTAAATGAAAAAACCTTCAAAGAAACAGGCGAGCTCAAGTCTCAAACGGCTGAAATTTTAAGCTCGATCGAGCAAGTAAGCCAGATGAGTGGCGATCTCTCAAACGACGCCTCTTCGCTTGATGGAAGTGTAAATTCTATTGTTGAGATCATAAATCTCATAAAAGACATCTCAGATCAGACAAATTTGCTAGCACTAAATGCTGCTATCGAGGCGGCTCGTGCGGGCGAGCATGGACGAGGCTTTGCAGTCGTTGCAGATGAGGTTAGAAAGCTTGCAGAGCGCACGCAAAAGGCTACGCTTGAGGTTGAAGTAAATATAAATGGCCTTAAGCAAAGTGCGAACACGATGATAGAAATGAGCGAGAGTTTCTCTAAAATTTCAGCAAATGCGATGCAAATTTTAGGTGGCTTTGAGGGCAACATCTCAAGCGTAAATGCCAACACGCAAAACATCCTAAATCAAGCCCTAAACGTAACAAACGAAGTAAATGTAAGTAACGGCAAGATAGATCACATCAACATGAAGCTAAATGGCTACCGAGGCGTCTTGCTTGGCGAGATAAATAAAATTCAAGACGTGCATGAGTGTAGATTTGGCAAGTGGTATGAAAAGGATGTGAAAAATACCATCATAAAAGATCCAAGAACCCTCTCAAGCATAGCTGCGCACCACGAAAATGTCCATCACGGACTAGATAAGGCTATGGCGATTTTTGCTGACAAAGATAAGGGACATTTAGCAGGTGTCGAGATACTAAAGGACGTCGAGCACTCAAGTAAGGCAGGCTTTGAAGAGCTACTTGAAGCGGTAAAAGCCGCTAGGAAATAAATTTATTTAAATTTATGATGTTTTAAAAAGTAAAAATTTGAAGTGAAATTTAGACTCAAAAAGAGTCTAAATTTTATTTTTAAAATGTGCTTTGTGGATCAGCTACACCTTCACTCCAGCCAAGTTTTGCGCCAGCAAGTAAGTGAAAGTGCAGGTGCATAACCTCTTGACCGCCGTTTTCACCGCAGTTTGTTATGAGGCGGTATCCGCTCTTATCAACGCCCATTAAGCTCGCCACTTCTTGGATAAATTTAGTCATCTCACCCATCAAAACTGGATCCATCTCTTGGAAGTTTTTGTAGTGTTTTTTAGGGATGATGAGGATGTGGATCGGCGCTTTTGGGTTGATGTCGTTAAAAGCTAGAAATTTCTCGCTTTCAAGCACTTTGTTACAAGGAATTTCACCAGCAACGATCTTTTCAAATATGGTCATTTTAGCTCCTTTGAAAGTTTGAGAAATTATATCAAAGTGTGCTTAAATTTCGCGCTTTTTATCTTGATTTTAACTCTTTTTCTATAAAATCGATGCAAAAATTCATAAAGGTAAAAAATTGCAAGATTTCATTAACAAAATCAAAAATGAAATTTCAACTCTTGATGATCTGGAGAAGGTCAGGGTAGAAATTTTTGGCAAAAAGGGCATCTTGGCGCAAGGCTTTGCAAAGCTAAAAGAGCTTGGCGAGAATGAGAAAAAGGAATTTGCAGCAAATTTAAACAAGCAAAGAGATGAGCTAAGCGCGCTTATAGAAGCTAAAAAGGCTGAGCTTAGCGAGCAAGAGATAGATAACAAGATGAAAAAAGAGGCCGCTGATATCACGCTCTTTAACGAGCCTGTTGCTAGCGGGGCGCTGCACCCTGTGATGGCTACGATGGATAAGATAATCGAGTACTTTTTAGCTCTAAATTTCTCGCTCGAGACTGGGCCGCTTATAGAAGATGATTTTCACAACTTTGAGGCGCTAAATTTACCAAAATACCACCCAGCAAGGGATATGCAAGATACATTTTACCTAGATGATTTTAGACTTTTAAGGACGCATACGAGCCCAGTTCAGGTGCGAACTATGCTAAATCAAAAGCCACCTATTCGCATGATAGCGCCAGGCACGGTCTTTAGACGTGATATGGACTTAACGCATACACCGATGTTTCACCAGGTCGAGGGCCTTGTGGTGGAGGATGCTGAGAAAGTTAGCTTTGCAAATTTAAAATCAATGTTAGAGGGCTTTTTAAAGCACATGTTTGGCGACGTTGAAGTGCGTTTTCGCCCTAGCTTTTTCCCATTTACGGAGCCTAGTGCAGAGGTTGATATTAGTTGTATATTCTGCCATGGCAAGGGCTGCAGGGTGTGCAAGCAGACTACTTGGCTTGAGGTGCTTGGATGCGGCGTCGTTGATCCAAATGTATTTAAGGCGGTTGGCTATAAAAATGTAAGTGGATATGCCTTTGGCCTTGGCGTTGAGAGATTTGCGATGTTGCTTCATAGAGTGCCTGATCTAAGGTCACTTTTTGAGGGAGATTTAAGATTGTTGGAGCAGTTTAAATGATAATTTCAAAGCATTGGTTAAACGAGTGGATCGACCTTAGCGAGGTTAGCGGTGAGACACTTTCAAAGACATTAAATTCAATCGGTTTAGAAGTTGATAGCTATAAAGAGATAAATTTACCAAAAAGCATCGTAGTTGGCTACGTAAAAAGTAGAGAAAAGCACCCAGATGCCGATAAGCTAAGCGTTTGTCAGGTTGATGTTGGCAGCGAAACGCTTCAGATCGTGTGCGGGGCTAAAAACGTCGAGGCTGGTCAGTTTGTGCCAGTCGCGCTCATTGGCACGACGATGCCAAATGGTCTTGAGATCAAAAAGGCAAAGCTAAGAGGCATCGAGTCATGCGGCATGATCTGCTCTTCAACTGAGCTAGGACTACCTAAGACAAATGACGGCATCTTGCCACTTGATGAGAGTATCGGCAAGCTAAAACTTGGCACAAGTCTTGGCGAATTTGAAGCGTTTAAAGATGTGATCATCGAGGTTGATGTCACAGCCAACAGAGGCGACTGCCAAAATTTACACGGCATCGCAAGAGAAATTTGCACTGCGCTTGATCTAAATATGAAAGATAGCCACGAAAATGAAGATAGCGAAAATTTACTAGGCATCGGCAGGATCGCGTCTGTGCGAACCGAAGATAAGGTAAATGGCTCGTTTTTGTATAAAGCATTTGAGCTAAAAAATGCGTTAAGTGAAAATTTATTAACTAGGTTGAGGTTAGCTCTAATTGATTGCCAAAAGACAAATTTAGTAGAAAGACTGCTTGAATACGCGACATTTTGCACGGGCGTCTTGTTTAGAGCTTATGATCACGCTAAGCTTGTAGGCGAGGGCGAAAAGGCAGTTTTTGACATCAAAAATGGCGAAAATGGCGAGTGCGTGGTCTTTTGTGAGGATAGAAATTTAGGCGTTGCTGGAATTTACCAAAGCGATGAAGCTAGGGTCGATGAGGGCTCAAAGGTGATCTTGGTAGAGGCTAGCTACGTAAAACCAGATGTTGTCTCAAAGGCCATTTTTGAAAATAAAAATTTACCAAAAGGCGATCAAGTGTATCGCTCAAGCCGTGGTAGCGAGCCAAATTTAGCTTACGGGGCGGACTATCTTTTTAAAAGGCTAGCTAGCTTTAAAGATAGCCTAAGCCTTTTTGCTGGCTCACAACAATCGCTTCTAAACACCGAGCCTATCACGCTTAGCATCTCACTTGGTGAGCTTAAAAATATGATCGGTCAAGAGGTTGCAAGAAACGATGTCGTTAAAATTTTAAAGAAACTTGGCTTTGAGATCGCGGTAAATGTCGAGCAAGAGAGCTTTAACGTAAAAGTGCCGTTATTTCGCCATGACATCGTAAATTCTCATGATATCTGCGAGGAGATCGTAAGGATAATAGGCATCGACAATATCGCCTCAACGCCGCTAAATTTTTCTGAGAAAAATAGGCTAAATAAGACATATTTTGACTATAAAAATGCTTTAAATTTAAGACACCGTGCAGCCGACAATGGCTTTTTTGAAAGCGTGCACTACGTATTTGACAGCTTTGATGAGCTAGGTGAGCTAAATTTCAAACCTTGCAAGATCAAGATACTAAATCCTATAAACAACGAGCTAAACACGCTTAGACCAGCACTTGTTAATCACCTTCTAAGCTCAAGCGAGAAAAACATCAAAAACTCAAAACGTTCAGTTAGACTTTTTGAGCTTGGCGAAGTTTTTGATGAAAATGCAAACCAAGGCTTAAATTTAGGCTTTGTCGTATCAGGTCTCTTAAAAGAGCCAACACTTATAAACGGCGCAAAGGGCGAAGAGGCAAATTTCTACGCATTTGCAGCGATGGTGCAAAATGTAATAGGTAAATTTGAGCTAAAACCTTGCCGCGAAATATCTTATCTTAGCCCATACGAGCAGGCGCACATCTATCAAAATGGCGAAAAGATCGGCTATATTGGCAGAGTAGATGCAAGAGTAGAGGCAAAAAGAGATCTGCCTAAAACTTATGTCTGTGAGATTGATTTTTCAAAGCTTAAATTTGAACCAATCTTAGCAGTGCCTTACTCAAAATTCCAAAGCACTACAAGAGATCTTAGTTTCATTGTGCCTGAAAATTTCGAGGCAGGACGAATTTATGAGTGCATAAGAGGGCTAAATTTAAAAGAGCTAAAAGAGTTCTTGCCGGTTGATATCTATAAAGATGCGAAACTAAACGGTGCGATCAGCCTTAGCCTTAAATTTACATTTCAAGATATGGAAAAAACGCTCGAAGATGACGATATAAACGCACTTATGGATAAAATTTTAAGTGAGCTAAAAGAGAAACTAAATATCGGAATAAGATGAGAATTTATCCATTAGAAAAAAGTCTAAATTTAACCATCTATGACATCGCAGCTGACAAGTCTATCTCGCATAGATGTGCAATGTTTTCGCTTTTAAGCGACAAACCATCTCGCGTTAGAAACTATCTAAGAGCAGGCGATACGCTAAATACCTTAAAGATCGTCGAGCTCCTTGGCGCAAAGATCGAAGATAACGGAGCTGAGATAACGATCACTCCGCCACAAAAGATAAAAGAGCCAAATGAAATTTTAGAGTGTGGCAACTCGGGCACGGCGATGAGGCTTTTTATGGGGCTACTAGCCGCACAGGAGGGCCTTTTTGTATTAAGTGGCGATAAATACTTAAATTCTCGCCCGATGGCAAGGATAGCAAAGCCTCTAAATGATATGGGTGCAAAGATAGATGGTGCAAACAACGCAAACAACGCTCCTCTTTGCATAAGAGGGACTAAATTTGAAAGATTTAGTTTTGAGAGCAAGATCGCCTCAGCTCAGGTAAAAAGTGCGCTTTTACTGGCGGCTCTTTACTCAAATGGCTGCAAATTTAGCGAGCCAGAGCTAAGCAGAGACCACACTGAGCGTATGCTTGCAGGCATGGGAGCTGATATAAAGCGTGACGAGCTAGAGATCACTCTGGAGCCGATGAAAGGCCCACTTGCGCCACTTGATATAGACGTGCCAAATGACCCAAGCTCGGCATTTTTCTTTGCGGTCGCAGCTTTAATTATCCCAAATTCGCATATCATTTTAAAAAATATCTTGCTAAATAAAACTCGCATCGAAGCTTACAGGGTTTTAGAAAAAATGGACGCTGAGATAAAATTTCACAAAACCTCAAGCAAATACGAAGATATCGGCGATATTGAAGTTAGATACTCGCCAAATTTAAAAGGTGTAGAGGTTAGCGAAAATATCTCGTGGCTCATCGACGAAGCCCCAGCTTTAGCCATCGCATTTGCCTGCGCCAAGGGTCAAAGCAAGCTAACAAATGCAAAAGAGCTTCGCGTAAAAGAGAGCGACAGGATAGCCGTCACGATAAATGCGCTAAAGCAGTGCGGTGTCGATGCTAGCGAGCTTGAAGATGGCTTTATCGTAAATGGCTCTGAGGCGAAATCTGCCACGATAGACAGCCACGGAGATCACAGGATCGCCATGAGCTTTGCCATACTTGGACTAAAATGTGGCATGCAGATAGAAAAGAGCGAATTTATCGCCACTTCGTTTCCAAATTTTGCTGAAATTTTAAATAAAATGGGAGCTAGGGTTGAAGATCGAGCTTGCTAGTAGTTATGGATTTTGCTTTGGCGTAAAAAGGGCGATAAAGATAGCTGAAAACGCTGGAGATGCCGCAACTATCGGTCCGCTTATACATAATAATGAAGAGATAAACAGGCTTGAGAAAAACTACAATGTAAAGACGCTTGAGGGCATAGATGAGCTAAAAGATGAGAAAAAGGCGATCATCCGCACTCATGGCATCACTAAAAACGACCTTGCAGAGCTAAAAAAGACCGATATAAAAGTGATCGACGCAACTTGTCCATTTGTGACAAAGCCACAGCAAATTTGCGAAAAAATGAGCGAAGAGGGCTATGATGTGGTGATCTTTGGCGACATGCACCACCCAGAGGTAAAAGGGGTGAAGTCATATGCTAAGGGCAACGTCTATGTCGTGCTTGAAGAGAGCGAGCTAGAGGGCATCAAATTTAAGCAAAAGGTCGCGCTTGTTAGTCAAACGACTAGAAAAGTTGAGAAATTTATGCAGATCGCAAACTATCTCATGCTTCATGTAAAAGAGCTGCGCGTTTTTAACACGATCTGCAACGCGACATTTGAAAATCAAGAGGCTGCTAAAAATTTAGCAAAAAGAGCTGACGTGATGATAATAATCGGCGGAAAAAACAGCTCAAACACAAAACAACTCTACCTAATATCTAAAAATTTTTGCGAAGATAGCTATCTAATAGAAAGCGAAGAAGAACTTGAGGGATCATGGTTTGAGGGCAAAAATTTGTGTGGCATAAGTGCGGGTGCTAGCACGCCTGACTGGATCATACAAAAAGTCGTTGACAGAATCAAAAAAGTATAAAATTTATCCTAGCTAAAGCCACAATTAACTATAATAAGCCAATTTGCCTCTACTGGCATAATAAAATTTAAAGGATCAAGATGGCTGTGAACAAAAGTGTTCAATTAGGAAAAGCAAAAGACGAAGATATCGAAGATATCGATTTTGCTGCGATGTTAGAGGAGTCTTTTAAAAAGACTGAAGAAGATAGTGACGCAAAGATCGTCAGTATCAATGGCGATGAGGTTTTAATCGACGTTGGCAAGAAGTCAGAAGGCATTTTAAATGTTTCTGAGATCACTGACGCAAACGGTAACCTGACGCATAAAGTTGGCGATACGATTAAAGTTGTAATAACTGGATCAAGAAATGGAAGACCTATAGTGTCGCACAAAAAAGCACTTAGAAAAGAGAAAGTTAAAGCTTTCATCGAAGCTTACGATCCTGAAAATTCTGGCGAAATCGACGTAAAAGTAGTTGGAAAAAATAAAGGTGGTTTTATCACTCAAGACGCAAATGGCGTAGAATTTTTCTTACCAAGAACGCACAGCGGATTTAAAAACGCTGAGGGCGTAGTTGGAAAATCATACAAAGTAAGAGTTATAAAAGTTGATAAAGAAGAGAACAGTATCGTTGTCTCAAGAAAGAAAATTTTAGATGACGACCGCAAAAAACGCAAAGAAGCTCTATCAAACATAGTAGAAAACGATAGCGTTATAGAGGGCACAGTTAAGAAAATCACAACTTATGGTATGTTTGTTGATGTTGGCGGTGTAGACGGACTTGTGCATTACAGCGAGATAAGCTACAAAGGCCCAGTAAATCCTAGCTCTTTATACAAAGAAGGCGATAAAGTTTTAGTTAAAGTTATCAGCTATGACAACGAAAAACGCCACCTATCTCTATCTATCAAGGCTGCTACTCCAGATCCTTGGGAAGAGATCATAAATGATGGTCTAGAAGTTGGCGATACTATCAAAGTAACAGTTAGCAATATCGAGCCTTATGGCGCATTTGTTGATCTTGGAAATGATATTGAAGGATTTTTGCACATATCTGAAATTTCATGGGATAAAAATATCAAAAATCCAAAAGATCACATCAGCGAAGGTCAAGAGATCGATGTTGAGGTTATCGAAATAGACGCAAAAGGACACCGCTTAAGAGTGAGCCTTAAAAATTTACTTCCAAAGCCATTTGATGAATTTAAAGCTAAATTTAAAGAGGGCGACGTAGTAAAAGGCGTTGTGACAACTATCACAAATTTTGGTGCATTTGTTAGAGTAGGCTGCGTTGAGGGTTTGCTACACAACGAAGATGCATCTTGGGATAGAAATGACAAGTGCAAAGATATGTTCAAAGCTGGCGACGAGCTTGAAGTAAAGATCATCAAAATCGACAGCGCTGAGCAAAAAATTTCTCTAAGTCTAAAAGATCTAAAACAAAGTCCAGTTCAAGCATTTGCTAATAAATTTAGTGTAGGCGACATCGTAAAAGGAACGATCCGTGACATTAAAGACTTCGGCGTATTTGTTGAGCTTGGCGATAATGTCGATGCGTTAATCCGCAAAGAAGATCTAGGTAGCGTAGATGCAAGCACGCTTAAAATCGGCGATGAGATCGAAGCTGCTATCGCATTTATCGATGAGAAGAAAAATAGAATTCGCCTAAGCATACGCCGTCTAGCAAAACAAAAAGAGCGTGAAGTGTTAAATGAGATCAATGACAACGACGACAAAGTAACACTTGGCGACATCATAAAAGAACAATTACGCTAGTATAAATGGGCAGACGCACGCTTTTATCAGTTGTTGTTCTGCTCTTTGTGATGTTAGGTTTGGTTGGAGTTTATCTTGTTAAATTTGCAAGCGTAAATTTCAGCCAAACTACTGAAAAAAATATTACAAGTGAGCAAAATATAACCAAAAACACAGCCGGCAGTGAAAACTGGATCAATGAGCTGGCAACTATTAAGAAAAAAGATTACGTATTGCCCGTAAATGAAATTTTTATAGAATACAACCGACCTAAGATAGAAAAGCCAAAGATCACAGCATATGAACTTTTGATAGATAAAAACGACATCTACTCTATGTTCTGCTTGATGCAGACTTTAAGAAATAGCGAGGTTGATTTTACTGTTGTAAAGGACGGCGCCAAAAGCCAGATCTTTTTAAATACCCAAGACTCAAGGCTTTTGCAAAATATCATTTTGCAGCTAAGAGTTTACGATATCCACTCAAGTGTGAGAGAGGTAAAATTATGAAAACTATCATTGTTTGCGATGCGATACACCCAGTAGGTTTTGAACTTTTAAAAAAAGAACAAGATATAAATGTAATAGACGCAGTTAATACCCCAAAAGACGAGCTTTTAAAAATTTTAGGCGAGGCCGATGTGGCGATCACTAGAAGCTCGACTGAGGTGAATGAGGCGTTTTTAGAAGCTGGTAAAAAACTAAAAGCTATTGTTAGAGCTGGTGTTGGCGTGGATAACGTTGATATAGATGGCTGTTCGAGAAGAGGCATCATCGCTATGAACGTCCCAACTGCAAATACTATCGCAGCAGTTGAGCTAACTATGGCACACATGCTAGCAGCTGCAAGATCACTTGAATACGCTCACAACGACCTAAAGCTAGATAGAATTTGGAAACGCGAGAAGTGGTACGGAGTTGAGCTTTTTAAGAAAAAGCTAGGCGTGATCGGCTTTGGTAACATCGGCTCAAGAGTAGCAGCTCGCGCAAAAGCTTTTGGCATGGATATCATCGCATACGATCCATATATCGATCCATCTAAAGTCATCGATATGGGTGGCACTTATACTAAAAATTTTGATGACATCTTGGCATGCGACTTCATCACGATCCACACTCCAAAGACCAAAGAGACAACCGATATGATCGGCGCTAAAGAGATAGCAAAGATGAAAGATGGCGTAAGGCTTATAAACTGCGCTAGAGGCGGCCTTTATAATGAAGAGGCACTTTATGAAGGGCTAAAAAGCGGCAAGATAGCATTTGCTGGTATTGATGTTTTTACAAAAGAGCCAGCGACAAGCCATCCGCTTCTTGATCTAAATAATGTAAGCGTCACACCGCATCTTGGGGCAAATACCCTTGAGTCGCAGCGCAACATCGCAGTAGAGGCAGTCGAGCAGGCTATCTTGGCAGCACGCGGTATAAGCTATCCAAACGCTTTAAATTTACCTATAAAAACAGAAGATCTACCGCCGTTTGTTGAGCCTTATATCGATCTTACAAGCAAGATGGCATTTCTTGCAGCTCAGATAAACAAAAGCGCGATCAAAGCTGTCCGTATAGAGACTCATGGGCAGATTGGCGAATATGCAAATTCAATGCTAACTTTTGCGATCGTGGGCGCTTTAAAAGAGAGTCTTGGCGATGCGATAAACTACGTAAACGCTAAATTTTTATGCGACGAAAAAGGCATAACTACCGAAACTAGCACAGGTGGAGATAGTATCTTTAAAAACAAGATCACAGTTCGTCTCACGACTGAAAACGGCATCGTAAGCGTTGGCGGCACGGTCTTTGGTGAAAATCAACAACGCATCGTAACCGTAAATGGCTTTAAGACTGACTTCAAGCCAAAAGGCAAGATGATCATCTTTAAAAACCATGACGTACCGGGCGTTATCGCTCGGATCAGTAAAATTTTAGCTGACGAGAAGATAAACATCGCAGACTTCCGTCTTGGTAGAGATGAGCACGGCATGGCGCTTGCGGTCATCTTGGTTGATGAACATATAAAAACAGAAACGCTAGAGAGATTAAACGCACTTGAAGCTTGTGTTTGGGCTCAATACGCAGTTATATAACAAATTACGAAAGGATAAAAAATGGCTTCATATTCAATGGGCGATCTAAAAAAGGGACTAAAGATCGAGATCGATGGCGTTCCTTATAAAATCGTAGAATATCAACATGTTAAACCGGGCAAGGGTGCAGCTTTTGTTCGTGCAAAGATCAAATCTTTTGTCGATGGAAAGGTTCTTGAAAAGACTTTTCACGCAGGTGACAAGTGCGAGCAACCGCATCTTGAAGAAAAAGAGATGCAGTACCTCTATGATGATGGTGAGTTTTGCCAGTTTATGGATACGACTACTTACGAGCAAGTTGCGATCAGCGACGAGGACGTGGGCGATGTTAAAAAATGGATGATCGATGGCATGATGGTTGAAATTTTATTTCACAACGGCAATGCTATCGGCGTAGAAGTGCCACAAGTAGTCGAGCTCAAGATAGTTGAAACTCCACCAAATTTCAAGGGTGATACACAAGGTGGCAAAAAGCCAGCTACCCTTGAGAGTGGCGCGGTAGTTCAGATACCATTTCACGTATTAGAAGGCGAGGTCATCCGTGTCGATACCGTTCGTGGCGAGTACATCGAGCGCGCAAATAAATAACCATACATCTGGCACGTTAAATTTATGAAAGAGAAATTTGACGAGCTTATCGCTCTACTAAAGCCACTATTTAAGTATAATGGCTTTAGCAAGAGCGCTTTAAATTTCTACAAAAATACTCCAAATTTTATCTATGTTGTAAATTTTCAAAAAAGCAGCGGCAATAGCTCAGAGCGCACGAGATTTTATATAAATTGCGGTATTTACGCCCCTTTTATAGAGGCTACCCTTGGCAAAGAAGCGCTTAGCAAGCCAAAAGAGTATGAGTGTCATTTTAGAGCTAGAGTACATGAAATCACTCGCACATCTGCTTCACACTACGAGTTAGAGCCAGATAGTGACATGGCTAAAATTTATGAAAATGTAGCAAATGATCTTGGTTTTGTTTTTAAATTTTTTGAGCAAAATAGCTCTGAAGAAAATTTAATAGAGCTAATGCTTGAAGAAAACGGCCTTGCAGCGATAAATCAGCTCTATGAATATCTTTTAATAAAAGACAAAAGTGAAATTTTGATCTCTCATGCTAAAAGGCTCTTCGCAAAGCATGGCAGTGAAGCAAGATGGGGGAAATTTCAAAACCAGATAAATGAGCTACTTAAAAAATATAAAAAAGATGAGATAAAATTTAAAGAGTAAATTTGGAGCAAAACGAGGCAGTTGCCTGCCCCGCTAGTTAGCATTAAGCCGACTTTTCTTTGAGATATTTGTTTATAAGAGTTGTGATCTCTTCGCCGTGTGGGAACCTTGACTCATCGTTTCCGATGCGATCCTTTTTAGAAAAGATAACGTTTCCATCAACCTCGACGATGAAATTTCCACCATCTCCTACAACCAACTCGACTCTTGCATCACTAAAGTTCGCTTTTATTTCATCTTCTACACGAGAAGCTACCGGACGATAGTTTCAAGAGTTGCAGTAAATAATTTTTACTTGCATGCTCTGTCCTTTCTTGTGAAATAAGCTTTGATTATATAAAATTTATCCTAACAAACAGATAACACGAGAAAGGACGATTTTATGAAAAAAGTAGCCGTAATCCTAGCTGATGGTTTTGAGGAGATCGAGGCGCTAACCTCCGTCGATGTTTTGCGTAGAGCTGGAGCTATAGCATCTATCGCTAGCTTGAAGGACGCGCAGATCAGGGGTGCTCACAATATAAATGTAAAAGCTGATGTCACACTTCGTGAGGTGGAGGAGCTAGGCTATGATGCGATCGTGCTTCCAGGGGGTCTGCCTGGTGCAGAAAATCTCGCAAATGACACCAAGCTAAGAGAAATTTTGCAAGAATTTGACAAAAAAGGTAAGCTAATTTGTGCCATTTGTGCCGCTCCTATGGTGCTTGAGCGAGCTCGTGTGCTAAAAGAGCATTTTGTTTGCTATCCTGGCTTTGAAGAGAATGTAAGAAGCGACAAAATAGGCTATGTGAGCGATAAAAACGTGCTAAAAGATCAAAATATCATTACTGGCAAGGGACCTGCTTTTTCTATGGAATTTGCACTTTTTATAGTGAAAAATTTACTTGGTGATGAGGCTTACCTTAAAGTAAAAAATAATTTACTTTATAAATAGTTTATAAAAAAATTGTAATTTTTTATTTAATTATTCTACTTAAACTTAAGGATAAATTTTGTTTGGTGATAGATATTAAAATGCCGTGGTATTGTGATTTGTGGCTTTTAAGGATATTTTTTTAAAATTTGTAATAATTTTTTGGTTTTTAACGTTATTTTGACGAAAATTAGCTATTATCACACTAACCGAATAAATCGGTAATTTTTTTAAGGAACACTCCTGTGAACATTTATGTAGGAAATTTGTCGTATAGAACGACAGAGGCAGAGTTGAAGGAAGCTTTTGCACAATTTGGTGAAGTAAGGCGCGCAAAAATCGTAAAAGATAGAGAGACAGACCGCTCAAAGGGCTTTGGCTTTGTTGAAATGGACGACGCGAACGAGGGCCAAAAGGCGATCGACGCACTAAATGAAAAAGAACTCGGCGGACGCACTTTAAGAGTAAATGAGGCTAGACCAAGAGATTGATGACTATTTGCCACCATCTGGTGGCATAGTCTCTCGCATAGCTCCGACGCCAAGCGGCTATCTACACGCTGGCAACGCCTACAACTTCATCTTGACTTATCTTTTGACGCGCTCATTGGGTGGCGTTTTGCACTTAAGGATTGATGATTATGACCTTGGCAGATACCGGCGCGAATTTGTTCAAAATATCTTTGACGTTTTAGAATTTCTGGGGCTTTGCTATGACAAAGGTGCTACAAGTGTTGGCGACTTTGAGCGTAATTTTAGCTTTAAAACAAGAACTAAAAGATATGAAAACGCACTTGAAAAGCTAGATAAAATTTACATATGTGAATGCACAAGAGCTACCAAAGATGCCTATGAAAACGGCATTTACACTAAAATTTGCAAAGATAAAAAGCTAAAATTTATAAAAGATAAAACCGCTATCAGACTAAGCGTGGATGAAAACGACGAACTTGGCAGGATCGTGGCAGTGCAGATGGGCGATTTTGTCATTTATAAAAAGGACTTTACCCCAGCTTACAACTTTGCAAGCGTCATTGACGATGAGGATATGGGGGTAAATTTGGTCGTTAGAGGTGAGGACTTGCTGCCTTGCACGCTAGCTCAAAGATACCTTGCAAAAAGGCTAAATTTTAGCTTTTTAAATGCTAAATTTATCCATCACAAGCTACTTTTATACGGAGCTAAAAAGCTTTCTAAAAGCTCGAAATCACCGCCAATAGATCTAAGCCAAAATCCTCAAATTTACTACAAAATGCTAGCAAGTGATCTTGGACTAAATTTAAGCTCAGCAGATAAAATTTCAAACCTTTTGTATGAATTTAAGCTCAAAAGTATGGCTGAAAAGTTGATGGGCTCTTAAATTTTGCTAGAAAATTTAGATATGTGGCGTGTTGGCGCTGTTGCATGCGTTGTTTTGTAAATTTTAAAATCCGATTTACCTCTAAGAATTGACTATTAAAATTTGACTTCACTTATCGCTTAGCTCAAATTTTAGAGCCGAAATTACTCGCTCATGAAATTTTAAAATTTGTAAAATAGCTTGATTAAATTTGTAAATTTCTTTTTTATTCAAATTATTCTAAAGGGATACAAGGGGACTTGAATTACGAAGCCGTCCCCTTATCCCCCTTTTTAAATCCCCCAATCCCCTCGCACGTTAGAGGTGGCATGCAATTGTGCTAAAGCACTGCATGCATTTTTGTTTAAGCTTTTTGATTATTAAAT
>NZ_ANNG01000015.1 GCF_000466685.1 Campylobacter concisus UNSWCS | reverse complement strand
CTAAACGAACTACAAAAGGGCGGCATAAACGGCAGGTGTTCTTTATCCGGCGCAAATATAGTAGCTGGCGGGAAACTCAAATTTAGCGGCATAGCGGGGTTAGAAGCAAACGAATTTAGTATAAAGAGCGCGGGTCATAGATTAAGTACGGATAATTACGAAATAGAGATTGAATTTGAGGGGTGAAACATTACGAAGCAAGGCCGCCGGCAACCCCGCCTCGTAAATACAAAGTAGCAAGGTAATATTACTAAATTTTCTTACAAGGTAGCGAAAAAATTTAAATTTGTAAGGAAAATCATGAAGACTACTAAACTAAAGGCTCCGTTTGCTTGGGTAGGCGGTAAATCAAAGTTGGCAAGCAAGATAATCCCTCTTATGCCGCCACATATTAAATATGTTGAGGTATTCGGTGGTGCACTATCGGTGTTTTATCAAAAAGAACCAAGCAAAATCGAGATAATCAATGACATCAACGGCGATCTCATAAATTTACACCGCATTATTAGAACTAGACCACAAAGCCTAAGTGCCCATGTGAATGCTATGCTAAAAAGCCGCGAGATATTCTATGCTATAAAAGAGGGTAAGATAAAGTCTAAAAACAAGATAGAGGCTGCGGCGTTTTACTACTATTAAATAAGTTTAAGCTTTGGCGCAAAAGGGGATAATTTTGCCATGCCCAAAAATAGGAGTGCTAAAAATATATACAGGGACTTTTCTATATACTCAAGGCGTCTAAGGCGTGCTTCTATAGAAAATTTGAGTTATGAAAAGCTGATAGGACAGTATGACGGCGCCGATACTCTGTTTTACGTAGATCCGCCTTACGTAGGAACGGAAAATTATTACAAGACGGTGGATGGATTTACGACGTCTGATCATCAAAATTTGGCTCAAATTTTAAAGAGCGTTAAGGCCAAATTTATGCTTAGCTATAACGATTGCGAAATGGTGCGCGATCTTTACGCGGGCCTTAATATCAAAGAGCTTGAGGTAAGTTATAGCCTCAACAATGCAGTGGAAAGAAAAACTAGTGGCGAGCTATTGATTATGAATTTTTAAGAGGCGGCGGTTTATGCCGCCCCACCTAGTCTTTTTAATTCTTTGTAAAGGGCAGCCATGTATTTTTGATTTTTAACATTACAGGCTAGCTCACCACGGTTTATGGCCTTTTCATATCTTATAATCTCGCTTTTGATATCGGTTATTTTATATTCATACCTGCCCTCTATCGTTATCTTGGCGTTCCAGCTCGGGCTCCATACACAAAACATTGTTCTGCTCCTAAAATCAAAACCCCGGGCCTCTATGATCAACCTTTTAAGCTTGGCTCTTACCATATTGTCTCCTTTATTTCTTTATAGCAGACTATAACTCTACACAGCTGTGTATGGGCTGTGGTTTGGGTATATTCCTTATAAAATATAATAAATTTTAATATTTGGACTAAAATTAGATAAATTTATTACAAAATAAAATCAAAAGGAAAATGTATGAATATGAACGAAGTTACGGAGAGATTAAAGGACATATTGGCTACCGAAGGCAAGAAAAACATTAAAGATGGTGATGTAGCCAGAGAACTGGGGATAAACCCTAACCCCTACGCCCAGATGAAATTTAGAAACGCCGTACCGTATAAGCAAATAATGGATTTTTTAGTAAAACGCAAAATTTCTATCAATTTATTCTTTTACAATCAAGAGGGCAAAAGTTTGGACGAGTCCGAAAAGAGATACAAAACTCTAAGGCTGTTTAACGTTAGAGCAAGCCTCGGCGGTGGGGGCTGGAATGAAGACGAAGATTTTGACGAGGTAGTAATGGATAATAAAATATTAAATAAATTTAGTAACTGTAGCGGGCCTTATCCTGTTGATATTATACCGGCTCAAGGCGATAGTATGGAGCCCCATCTGTGCAACGGGGATTTATGCATGATAGCAAGAGGCGTACCATATAAAGATGGAAACGTATATGCGGTAAACACTCCGGAGGGGCTAGTCATCAAAGAGTGCTATAAACAAGGAGAAGAATTAATGTTAGTATCTTACAATCCTATTTATACACCTATGAGATTTTATCAATGTGAATGTCAAATAATAGGTAGATTTGTAGGTCTACTTAGAGATATGAAGCATATAGATTAAAAGCGAACAAGAGTTTTAAAGATATTTTAAAGGGCGTTTAAAAGGACAAAATCGGCATATAAAATGAGAGTGAAAGAACATGGGTTTATGCCTCGCTCTCATTTTATATACAAGATACTCTTATTTTAAATGCGCGCCGATAACTTGTTTTTACAAGATCAATAAAAATAAGTTCAAAGTTTTTATTGATCTTGTAAAAGTGTCATTGTAAAGAGGGATATAGAAACTTAGTATAATAACAAAAGAAAATTTGTTTATTTTAAATTTTATAATATTATTTAAATATGATAATAATATTATAAAGATATTAGAATAATATTTTATTAATATGAATATGATAGGTTTTTAATATGCCAAGAAAAAGAAAAAAAATTTATATTGATGTACCCTACTCTCTAAAAAATACTGCAAAAACAATGGGGGCTATGTGGGATAGTGACGAAAAAAGATGGTTTATTTATGATACTTTTGATTTTGAGGCATTAATAAAGTTGCTTGAAGAAAATAAAAAAGAAGGAGCTAATAAAAAAACTGCATTATCAGATGGTATTACAAAATTCAAAGTGCCCTATTCTCAAAAATATCAAATTGATATTACTGACGTATCTTCAAAATTTAAAGTTGCCTTAAATTCGGCTGGGCTTGAAGTAGACACGCCAATAATGGATGGAATTTTGCGACGTGTTAGAGTAGATGGCGATAAGGGTACGCAAAAAAGTGGTGCATATGTTGGTTATTTAGATGGTGCACCAGCTGGGTTTATACAAAATTTTAAAAGTGGATTTAGTAGTAATTGGAAATATGAGACATTAGACATATTGCCCTATTCTGATGAACTTTTTTATAGTAAAAAAACTCAGAAATTAACAAAAGATAATACAAATTTTATTCAAAAGCAGTTACAAAGAGAGAATGAATTAGAAGACGAATATAAAAAAACAGCTAAAATTTTATTTGATGAGTTTCTGGCTGCAAAATTTGCTGTTTTAGATCATGCTTACTTCGTCAAGAAAAGAGTTTATAGAAATTACGGTTTAAAGCAGGATAGATTCGGAAATGTTCTTATGCCACTTTTTGATATCAACGAAAAATTTTGGTCTCTTCAGCGGATATTTCCAAATGGAAATAAGATGATAGGCGCCCTACTTTCAAAAGAGCAAAAGAAAAATGGTGAAAAGCTTCTTGCCAAGAAGCGAGGAAATTTTTTTATTTTAAGTGATGATATGGATCTTTATAATAAAAATTCAGCTAAACTTAATATTGACGCTTTATCAAAATATAATAAAATTTATATATGTGAAGGTTTTGCCACTGCAGCAAGCGTTCATGAAGCTTGTAAGATGCCTGTGATAGTTGGACTTGATGTAGGTAATTTAGAATTTGTAGTTCAGGATTTTTCTGCAAGGTTTTGTAATATACATATTATAATTGCTGCTGATAATGATGTCAAGAAAGAAAAAGAGAGCGGGTTTAATATTGGAAAAGAAAAGGCAATACAGATTAAAAATAATTTTAAAAATGTAAGTGTCTGTATCCCAAATTTTAATGATACAGAAATTTCTAGTGGATACAGTGACTTTAATGATTTGTATAATAGCAGAGGAATTGGTGAAGTAGGGTGTCAATTAGAAATATTATTTTAATATGATTTAGGTATTATAATAATATTATATAAAAATAATAATGCTTTTACCTCGATTTAAAAATTATGTATTGCTTTTGTGGTTGTATTGGCTGATAATAAATACCTATTTTTATTTTTGTATAGATGGTTGTTCGTTAATTATATCTTCTATAATAGCAGAATAAGTGTTCTTAAATTTGTGTTTTATGTGTTGATATTTATAATTCTTATCTATATTTTAACTAAAGAGATTATATGAAATAAATATTATAATAATATGATAATAATATTTATATAAAAATATATAGATATGAAAAAGATATTTTTATGATATAATCCAATAAAAAAGAAAAGGATTAAAAATGGTAATATCTATAGTAAATGAAAAGGGTGGTAGTGGCAAAACTACACTCGCTGTAAATTTAGCAGCTAGGCTATCAGAGGATGGAGATAATGTCCTTTTAATAGATGCCGATCCACAACGTTCAACCGAAGTTTTTTCAGATATTAGAAGTCAGTCAAATTTAAAACCGCTCTTTTCAAGCGTATCAAAAACAGGTGTTAGCTTGGGTGATGAGATAAAGCGTATGCGGGATAACTTTGACTCTATTGTAGTCGATACTGGTGGGCGTGATAGTAAAGAGATGCGTAAGGCGATGTTGTCATCAAATGTACTTATAATACCAACCATACCATCACAGTATGATGTGAGTGTTCTTGATCGCATGCTCGATCTTAGTAGCGAAGCGAAAGAGTTAAATGAGAAGTTGCTTACTCTTATACTTGTAAACCGTGTTTCTCCAAATCCTTTTTTGGCAAAAGAGCTTGAAAACATGCGCGAATATATTGATGATGCAAAAAAAGAGCGAAATTTAAGTGATGTCTTTTTATTAAACTCTGTTATTTACGAAAGACAAGCTTATAGAAAAACGGTTTCAAATGGGAATAGTTTGAGTGAATTTTGCAAAAATGGGGATAGGGCACTTGAAGATTTCGAAAATTTTTATGCCGAGTTATTACAAGTTGTAAAAGAAAATATTAAGGATTAAAAATGGGTTTTAAAAAAGTAAATACAACTCCAGCTACGAGTGAAGAAAATTTTATAAATCAAGCAAGAGGAGAAACATCAGAAGCAAAAAAGCCTAAAAATTTAAAACGAGATAAGTCTTTTTTACTTTATTTTACGCAAGATGAATTTGATCGTGTAAAGATAGAAGCGGAAAAAATTGGTATGGGCGTAAATCAATATATTCGCTTTAAAATTTTTAATTAATATTATTTAGATATTATAATAATATTAGTTTAATACTATAATTATATTAAATCAATATTATATTCTTCAAAAATTTAAAGAATAAGCATATTAAGAATATAAAAATTTCATAAGTATAAGATAATATTAAACTTTTCTAATACTAAAAAATACACAGTAGGTGCTTTCTGTTTTTAATATAAGTATTTAAAGATTGTATTAGCATCTACCATAAACAATTCGTATATTATTTACATAGCTAAAAAGTCTCATTATATTTTAATATTAGATTAAGATTATATCCTTTATAATGTCACTAAATTATTTTAAAAAATATAACTTTATAGTTAT
>NZ_ANNG01000014.1 GCF_000466685.1 Campylobacter concisus UNSWCS | reverse complement strand
GCTACTATATTTGCGCCGGATAAAGAACACCTGCCGTTTATGCCGCCCTTTTGTAGTTCGTTTAGCTTGGCTTCGCCCATTTTAAAAGCCTCATTATCGCTCTTTGGTTGGGCTATTTGCATCTTGTAGGTTTGCTCGCCCGAGCCTACCTTAATACTCTTTGTTTTACCCGCTTCTATGTCTTGCCACTCTACTATGACGGCACCGTAGGAATTTCTATTTGCCTCCGTGATCTCCAAGGAGTAAAGCTCGGCTAAATTTAGAGTAAATTTGGGCAAACTCTCGTTTTTAGGCGTATTTGAAGTTTGCGTTTCGTCCCCTTTGGCGTCTTTGGAAGCTATAACGATGGTGTTATTTTTTACCGCCATGATAAAGCCGTAATCAAAGCAAAGCCCATACAAGAAATCTAGATCTCCTGCGTCGTTTTGCAAGACGGAGGCGATGTTTTGATCCTGCCCGGACGTTTTTACGGCAAGCTTATTTTCGCCGGCTATTTTTCTCGCTATTTCAAATACGGTGGTATTCTCCCAGCTTCTGCGCTTTTTGATTTTTTGAGGGCTTGCGAAGTTTACGGCAGTGGCTCTTACTTCGGTGGTATAATTTTTATAGTCTCTACTAGCCGTTTGCACGCTAAACGAGCCGCAAAGATAAAGATCGTCCCCATATCCTAGCCAAAGCTTTAGATTGTCGCCAAATACGGGCTTGGCGTATATACCGCTAACACTAAAGCTTATCTCGTCGCTTTTGCTTCCCTCTTTGTCGTCGAAATTTAGACTGATGAGATTTGCTTTGATGATCTCCGTAATATCTTTACCGTTTGCTTCGAGCTTGAAATTTGGATGCTTTACCATAGCTTATTTTGCTCCTTGGCTTTCTCTTTTATCTCGGGCAAAAATACCTTGTCGCCAGCTTTAAGTGTAGTGGCTAGTTTTGGATTTAGAGCTAATACTTGCTCGAAAAATCTTAGATGCCCGTAATGGTTATAGACGATAGTATCAAGCCTATC
>NZ_ANNG01000013.1 GCF_000466685.1 Campylobacter concisus UNSWCS | reverse complement strand
TTAGATTAGGTTTTATTGATTAAATGTAGTAAATTTTTTATATTTGTTTTTATGTTATTGGGTTTATTTGTCTTTTTAAATTTAGTTTTTATCAATTTTTAAATTCTTTAGGCTGAATCTAACTTAAGAGTTTTTCTAAAAAATAAAGACATGGCTAAAGTTGAATCATAAACAAGTGTTATGTTTGATTAATTTTTTATATTAAAGCTCCAATGTATATGTCTTTATAAAATTTGATATAAATTTTTTAAAATTTTAACAATGTTTTTATTTTTTTAAAATGAGCCTATGAAGTTTGAAAACCCAAAGCTTAAGCTACTTGATGCGATAGACACAAGTAGCGACAAGGTAGGTTTAGTTAAAAAAGTGCTACTAAACAAAGACATAAGCGACGGAGTAAAAGCCAAAGCAGTTAATAGGCTAACTAAAAATAAAATTAGTCAAGGTGCAAAAACTAGCTATACATCTACTAAAAGCTCCAAAAATAATTAAAAGCCCTATCTTTAGGGCTTACTCTTTTTTTTTATAATTAAACAAAATTTATTCTTTTTTGCCAAAATAGGGTAGATTTGGCACAGCCACAAATGATAAATTGCCATTAAATTGCATAAAAGGAGCAAAGAAATGGCAATAACTACAACTGGGTTTCAAGCCCCAGCTACAAAACGTGATGGCTTAAAGCCCTCAGTCTATGACAACATAATCTTAATAGGTGCTGACGAGACGCCTATACTTAAACTAATTGGCACTTCAAGTGTTAAAGGTATAGAGCACTCCTCTCCAACTGACAGCTTAGCTGCCCCAAAGAAAAATGCACAGCTGGAAATTTCTGACTTTGATGATCAGATAAAATCAAGCGTGCAAAAGACTTCAAACGCAGTGCAAATTTTTACTTCAAACGTTAGCGTTTCAAGAAGTATGCAAGCAGTGGTTACTTACGGCGGTAAAGAGCTAGAGCGTGAGACTGCTAAAAGAGCAAAAGAGCATAAGCTAGATATGGAGTATGCTATCTTTGGTCTTGGTCGTGATGCTGATGTTAAAAAGAGTGTGTTTAAAGCACCGAGCGTTAGAACTGATGCAACAGCTGGAGAAATGGCAGGACTATTTTACTTCTTGGCTAAAGGTGCGGCTGCGTTTGCAAGTGGCAAGCGTGGAAACGTTGTAGCATTTGATAGCTCAGGCGACTGGAAAGGCACCCCAGCAGCACTAACTGAAACTGTGCTATCGCAACTACTTCAAAACATTTGGGATGCAGGCACAACTCCAAAAGATGTGTTTATCGGCGCAGAGTTAAAACCAGCTATCAATAAAATAGTGTTTAGATATCTTTTTAGACGTCAATTAATTATTTTAATATTAAAATTTATCGCTGAAAGATTGATATTTGGCATCATTAAAGCAATAATATCTATATTTTTAGAGAATTTTGTTTGAATATAGCCAACAAATTTGCTGGCATGGCAAATTTGTATGGTTTTTAATTCAAAATATCCAAAAGTATTTCACTAATTTTGATCTATCTTTTCTTTTAGAAATTCCAAAATTTCTTGTGCTTTTTCATTTAGCGACTCTTTTGGGATCTGCAAGAAGCTGCCTTCTTTTAAGATCAAAGCTACAAAATCATCCGTTTCGCAAGTGCCAAGAAACGCACCATATGAAAAATGAACCATGCTCGTTGCCGTGACAAACAAGACCTCATCATCATATATAACGATCTCTTGTTCGCGCTCAACATCGATTTTAGAGTAAATGGTTCTAGTAAATAAAACTGGTTTAATTATAGTCGCATAAATATAGAGCAAGACTATGCCGACACAAAGAACAATGGCTAAATTTTTTGCCAAAAAAGAGACGTCGGTCATATCCAAAAAAACTGTTAAGTCGTTCTCAAAAATGTCAAAAAGCACAAGCAAAGCTACTGCGCATAGCGCAGCAAATGGCAGCTCGATCGCTCTCATCAAAAATACAAATTTATTCTTTTTATAGACGACGCTCGAGACCTTGCGTAGTAGCTTTTTAAATTTAGCATCGTTTTTTATACTAAATTTCGCTCTAAATTTTTCATTTTGCATGTTATTTCTTTAAATTTTGGCTAAATTTCATCCGTGATGATCTCTATCTTGCTTGCATCAACCAAGCTGCCGTCTATGATGATCTCCTCTATCTTGCCAGCTCTTATGACGCCACTTTTTGGATTTTTTACACTTTTTATGCAGCTTTTTGTGCTCACATCGACGCTTGAATACTCAAAAGCAAGGCTTGTGTCCATAAAAATGCAATCTTTCACGACCAAATTTTCCACGTAGCAAAGCGCTTGCAAGCTCTTTATCGTGCAGTTTATGAGCGTCACATTTTTAGCGTTCCAAGCTAGGTATTCGCCTGAGATAAGGCAGTTTTGAGCGACCACGTTTTCGCAGTTCCAAAAGGCGTCTTTTGAGATGAGTTTTGAGTTTGTGATGCGAAGGTTTTTGCAACTATCAAAGCAGTAGTTGCCGTCTAAGTTTAGCCCATCAACCTCTAAATTTTCGCTATTTGCCCCGAAGTAATCCCCTTTTGCAAAGACGTTTTTTATCTTCACGTCCGCACATCCCCAAAGTGTCTCGGCAGCGTCTGAAAAATTTACATTTTCAAGTGAAATTTGCGAGCTTTTTCTAAAGCTTTTTGGCGCATTTATGACCACATCTTTGAAGCTTAAATTTGTGCTGTACCACATGCCAGCCCTTGCTAGAGGCTCCAAGTATCCGCCATTTAGCGTGATGTCGCTTGCGTACCAAAGTGGATATTTGTAGGCAAAAACGCACTCGTTTAGCTTTAAATTTGAGCTGTGTTTTAGTGGTGACTCGCCATCTTCAAAGATGCAGTTAGTAAAATTTAGCCCCTTTGCCCCAAACATCGCGCGCTCGCCAGTGAAAATTTCAGCGTTTCTCTCTTGCATTTTTGTCCTTTATTAAATTTTCTCTCAAAATTATACTGATTTTCTTAAATTTTATTGCAAATTGCCATTAAATTTATTTTAAAGACGCAAAGCGTTATAATCGCCCAAAAAAGGAGCAAAAATGGGTTTAAAATCAGACTCTTGGATAAGGAAAATGTCGGTTGAAAAGAAGATGATCGTACCATTTGCCGAGGAGCAAGTGGGGCGTGGCGTCGTTAGTTACGGGGTTTCTAGCTATGGCTACGATATCCGCGTGGGCGATGAGTTTAAAATTTTTACAAACATCGGCGGAACCGTCGTTGATCCAAAGAATTTTGATGAGAAAAATGTGGTCGATTTTAAGGGCGATGTCTGCATCGTGCCGCCAAACTCTTTTGCTTTGGCACGCACGATCGAGTACTTTAACATGCCTGATAACGTGCTAGCAATCTGCCTTGGTAAGAGCACATACGCAAGATGCGGCATCATCGTAAATGTGACGCCTTTTGAGCCGGGATTTAAGGGGCATATCACGATAGAGATCTCAAACACGACGCCACTTCCTGCGAAGATCTACGCAAACGAGGGCATCGCACAGGTGCTATTTATCGAGGGCGATGAGCCTTGCGAGGTGACTTATGCTGATAAAAACGGCAAATACCAAGCTCAAGAAGGCATCACGCTGCCTAGAATTTTAAAATAATTTTCATGCCTTTGCGACTTTGCAAAGGCTAAATTTATCGACCACTTTTTATAAAACCCTAAACAATAACGAAATTTTGACGAAATAGAAGCTAGAAAGAGCGAAGCTTTGATAAACAAATTTTAAATTTGGCACGGCTTTTGCTTAAAAAATTATAAAAATTAACTCTAATTAGCCATTTATAAATCAAAAATGACTAGCAAAAAGGCGCAAAATGTTTAACAACAAATCGATATTGATCACCGGCGGAACAGGAAGTTTTGGTAAAAAGTACACCGAAATTTTGTTAAAAAAATATAAGCCAAAAAGGCTAGTTATCTATTCACGTGACGAGCTAAAACAATACGAAATGGCTCAAATGTTTAAAGATAAGGCTATGCGTTTTTTCATAGGTGACGTGAGGGACTATAAACGTTTAAGAACTGCGATGAACGGCATAGACTACGTCATCCACGCAGCCGCGATGAAACACGTGCCAATCGCCGAATACAACCCAATGGAGTGCATCAAAACAAACATAGATGGCGCTCAAAACGTCATCGATGCCTCTTTGGAGTGTGGCGTTAGCAAGGTTATCGCACTCTCAACTGACAAGGCGTGCAACCCTGTAAATTTATATGGAGCCACAAAACTAGCTAGCGATAAACTCTTTGTCGCTGCAAATAACATTGTTGGAGACAAAAAAACAAGATTTAGCGTCGTAAGATATGGAAATGTCGTCGGCTCTCGTGGATCAGTCGTGCCACTCTTTAAAAAGCTAATCGCGCAAGGGGAAAAAGAGCTTCCTATCACGCATGAGAAGATGACAAGATTTTGGATCACGCTTGAGCAAGGCGTAAATTTCGTCCTTAAAAACTTTGAGAGGATGAAAGGTGGTGAAATTTTCATACCAAAGATCCCGTCAATGACGATGGTCGATCTTGCAAAGGCCCTTGCACCAGATATTGGTGTAAAGATCATCGGCATTCGCCCAGGCGAGAAGATGCATGAGATGATGATATCAAGAGATGATGCGCATTTAACCTATGAATTTGATGATTATTATGTTATTAGTCCGTCTATTCAGTTTTTAACAGCGCAGGACTTCTCGACAAACGCTCTTCATCAAAAGGGCAAACCAGTGAGCGAAGACTTTGAATATAGCTCAAATACAAATAAAATTTGGCTCGATAGAGCAGGTCTTCTTGAGATGATAGGAGATGCTAAATGATCCCTTACAGCCGTCAGCAGATCACAGAAGAAGATATCAAAGTAGTAGCAGATGCGCTAAGAGACGACATCTTAACAGGTGGTCAAAAGGTCAGTAAATTTGAAGATGAGCTGGCAAAGTATGTTGGCGTAAAGCACGTGATCGCTATGAACTCAGCCACTTCGGCCCTTCACGTAGCCTATCTTAGCCTTGGAGTAAAGGGGGGCGATGAAGTGATCACGACGCCTATCACCTTTGCAGCCACTGCAAATGCGGCTTTGATGGCAGGAGCGCAGGTTAAATTTTGCGATGTAAAAGCAAATGGTAACATCGATGAAGAGAGAATTCCAGCTCTTATCACACCAAAGACAAAGGTTATAACTGCGGTTGATTACGGCGGTAACCCCGTGGAGCTAGATAAGATCATGAATTTAGCCAAAAAATACGGCATAAAAGTGATAGATGACGCTTCTCACGCCCTTGGTAGCGTGCAAAATGGCGTAAAAGTGGGCGTTAAGGCTGATATTAGCATATTTAGCTTTCACCCAGTAAAGCCTATCACCACGCTTGAGGGCGGCGCGCTTGCTACAAACGACGATGAACTAGCAAGGCTTGCAAGGCTATATAGAAGCCACGGCATCGCTAAAACAAAGCTTTGGGATAGCGACATGAGCCTGCTTGGATACAACTACAGGATCACAGACGTAGCCTGCGCTTTGGGGCTTAGCCAGCTAAAAAGGCTGGACGGCTTTATCGCCAAAAGAAATGAGATAGCTAAATTTTATGATGAGAAATTTAGCGGGTGTGAATATTTTAAAACTATAAAAATCCCAGCAAATACAACAAGCTCAAGGCACCTATATCCAGTGCTTTTGGATGAGAAATTTTGGGATAAAAAAGAGCAAATTTTTGAAGCACTTTTGCAAAAAGGAGTTGGTGTGCAGGTGCATTATAAACCAACATATAAATTTAGCTTTTATAAAGCGCTTCTTGGCGAAATTTCACTGCCAAATGCGGAGAAATTTTATAGCGCCGAGCTTAGCATCCCATGCCACCATGGCATGAGCGTGGATGATGCTAAATTTGTCGCAAGCACGCTTTTTGACGTGCTAAAAAGCTTTAGTGAGCAAAAATGATCTGCATTATCCCAGCAAGAGGCGGCAGCAAGAGAATACCTGGCAAAAACATAAAAGACTTTTTAGGCAAGCCTTTAATCGCATATAGCATCGAGGCTGCGTTAAATTCTAAAGTTTTTAGCGAAGTAATCGTAAGCACCGATGATGAAATGATCGCAAATGTGGCTAGAGAATTTGGAGCTAGCGTGCCATTTTTTAGAGATGCGAGCTTAAGCGATGACTACGCGACAAGCACTGACGTGGTAAAAGACGCGATAAGGCGCGTAAATTCTGACTCTGACGTCTGTTGCCTCTATGCCACAGCACCACTCATAACGGCTGAAATTTTAAAAGAGGCCGCAGGAGAGTTTAAAAAGCAGGAGTGTAAATTTTTATTTTCAGCCACTGCTTTTGATTTTCCTATACAAAGGGCGATAAAACTTGATGAAAACGCTAGAGTTAGCATGTTTTACCCGCAGTTTGAAAAGACGCGCTCGCAAGATCTTGAGCCTGCATTTCATGACGCTGGGGCATTTTATTTTGGCAAAAAAGAGGCTTGGCTGGAGTGCAGTGCTTTGTTTGCGCCACACTCAAAGGCGTATTTATTGCCAAGAAATTTAGTCTGCGACATCGACACGCTAGAGGATTTTGAGTTTGCTAAGAAGCTTTATTTGATAAATAATGGAAAGATCTGATTGAAAAAATTTAAAGGACTCCCCCTGCTAAAAACGCTCGTGCGCGCTGATAGTAGCAGCAAGATAGGGCATGGGCACATCAGGCGAGACCTTTTGCTTGCTAAAAAATTTAATAACATCTCATTTGCATCTTTAAGGCTTGAAGGTGACATTTTTGATGAGATAAACTACCCTAAATTTAGCTTAACAAGTGGCGAGATAGATGAGCTTTGCGAACTTATAAAAGATAATAAATTTGAACTTCTCATCATCGATCACTACGGCTTTAGCTTTGAATATGAAAGAGCTATAAAAGAAAAAACTGGCGTTAAAATTTTATCATTTGACGACACTTACGAAAAACATTTTGCAGACTACATTTTAAATGTAAATTTATATGCGAAAAAGGCAAGATATGAGGGGCTGGTAGAAAAAGGCTGTGAGGTATTTTGCGGGAGTGAGTTTTTGCTAGTTAGAGATGAGTTTTATGAAGAAGCGCAGGTAAAAAGGGAGAAAATTTACGACTACGCTATCATTCTTGGAGGCACTGATATCTCAGGGCTAAGTGCTAAAATTTCAGAAAAATTGCTCTTAAAAGGGCTAAAAACAGCCGTCATAACAACTAGCGGAAATAAAAACTTAAGCGCACTAAAAGAGCTAGCTAGTAAAAACGAAAATTTTAGCCTTTTTGTAGATAGCAAAAACGTAGCAAAGCTCATGAATGAGGCCAAAATGCTCATCATAACAGCAAGTTCGCTTGTAAATGAGGCTTACGTTTTGGGAGCTAAATTTAAAGCCGTTTGCGTAGCGGATAATCAAAAAGAGATCTTTGCTTGGCTCAAAGAAAATGGGTATGAGGCTTACTGGGGAGATGAAATTTGCTTGAGCTTATAAATTTTACCTCGCTTAGTGGAGAGCAAAAACTGATGGTCTTAAAGTGGCGAAACGACGAGCGTATAGCCAAATTCATGAAAAACAAAAGCGTTGGCAAAGAGGAGCATTTTGCTTTTTTAGAGAGATTAAAGAGCATTCAAGATAAGATCTACTTTTTAGTAAAAGACGAGGGTGAATTTATCGGAGTGGTGAGCTTCGTTGATATAACGAAAGAGAGTTGCGAATTTGGCGTTTATAAAAACCCAGAGCTAAAAGGTGTGGGCAAAAAGCTGCTTGATCTCATAAAAGACTACGCTTTTTTTACATTAAAAGTTGGCTCGCTAAAGGCAAAAGCTTATAATAACAACGAAAAAGCGCTCTCACTTTATGAAAATTTTGGCTTTAGGATCTATGCAAAAGATGATGAGTTTAGCTATCTTGAGCTTAAAAATGAAACGGACTAGCGGATGAAAATAGGAAATTTTGATACAGACAAAAAGGTCTTTATAATAGCAGAGCTCTCTGCTAATCACAGCGGTAGCCTAAAAACGGCGGTAGATACGATAAAGGCGGCTAAACGAGCTGGAGCTGACGCGATAAAGCTTCAGACATATACGCCTGATAGTTTGACTCTAAATTCGCACCTAGATGATTTTGTCATAAAGGGCGGACTTTGGGATGGGAGAAATTTTTACGATCTCTACCAAGAGGCACTAACGCCAAGAGAGTGGCATGCTGAGCTTTTTCAAGTGGCAAAAGAGGAGGGACTTATCTGCTTTTCAAGCCCATTTTGTAAGGACGACGCCAACTTCTTAGAGCAGTTTAACCCACCAGCTTATAAGATCGCAAGCTTTGAAGTGACGGACTATGATTTTGTAGAGTTTGTGGCCAAAAAAGGTAGGCCCATCATCATCTCAACTGGCATAGCCTACGAAGAAGAGATACAAGCCGTGGTGCAAATTTGCAAAAATGTGGGCAATAACGACATCGCCCTTTTAAAATGCACTTCAAGCTACCCAGCGCCGCTAAATGGCATGAATTTAAAAACGATAGCTGATATGAGAGAGAAATTTGGCGTTGAAGTTGGCTTTTCAGATCACACTTTGGGTGTGACGGCTCCAGTAGTGGCGGTTAGTTTGGGTGCTAGGATAGTTGAAAAACATTTTATACTTGATAAAAGCGTAAAAAGCGTTGATGGCGCATTTAGCCTTGATGAGAGCGAATTTACTCTTATGACAAAGTGCGTTAGGGAGGCTGAGGAGCTTTTGGGCGTGGTAAACTACGAGTTAGATGAAAAAGCGGTTTTAAACAGGAGATTTTCTCGCTCGCTTTATGCAAGCGCAGATATAAAAAAAGACAAAATTTTTAGCGAGCAAAATGTAAGGAGCGTGCGTCCAGGATATGGCTTGCACCCTAAATTTCTAAAAGAGCTAGTCGGTAAAAAAGCAAAAAGAGATATAAAATTTAGCGAGAGATTAACAAAAGAGGATTTATAAGGAGGAAAAATGGCTATTAAATTTCATGATGGTGTCGTTGCGCCAAAAGAAAAAAGTGAAGAGAGGGCAAAAGAATACGCCCAAACTGTCAATAAAATAGAAAATGCTGTTTTTAGAAATAATCTAAATGCGCTATTTTCTCAAGATGAGATTTTGGCTACTAGGCTCTTTTCTTTGGGCGAGCAAAAAAACTATGAAGTATTTATCGGCAAAGATCCGATCGATATAAATATAATAGACAAAAAAACTCTATCTTATGTCTATGAAAAGCCAGCTTCTGATATACAAAATATGCTTGAAGGCCTTGGCTCCCAGTGCAAGCGCTATCCAGTGATGTTCTTCTATGGACTTGGCAACGGAGTGTTTTACAAAGCTTTGCTTTATAACCAAACTCACCAGCATATAATTGTCGTCGAACCAGACCTTGAGATACTTTATATCACATTAAATTTAGTTGATCTATCAAAAGAGTTACTTAGCGAAAGACTTATCATCTTCTATTCAGAGCTTACAACCTATTCGCAAATTTATCAGCTTATGATAGGTCAGGTTTATTCTGTATATGCCAAAACCTATAACTTTCATGTTCACACGCCTTTTTATGATAAATTTGCAGATGACTATAATAGAATTAATCAATATTTTGTAAGAGCCATTTCACAAGTCGTAGCATCACATGGAAATAGTGTAGATGACCTGCTTCAAGGTGTTAGAAACAACACCGAGAACCTGCCTCAGCTTATAAAGGGCTATGTCTATCAAGATCTCATAAAAAAACGAAAAGGTCTTATGGATACGGCTGTGATAGTAGCTACTGGGCCAAGCCTAGATAAACAGCTTGACACACTTAAGAAATTTGCCCCTTATGTTACTGTTATCAGCCTAGATGCCTCTTTACCGATACTAGCAAAGCATGGCATCAAGCCAGACTATGTTACTTCTATAGAAAGGGTTATAGAAACATCAAGCTTTTTTAAAAAGAGAAATGGAAATTTAGATAAAGACGCATACTTTATCGTAGCATCGCTAACGCATCCTCAAAGTGTGAAAAATATCTTGCCAAGACGCTTAGTGCTTACGTTTCGCCCACAGGCTGAACGCGCTATGGGTTTAAACAAGCATGGCTATCTTGGTATCGGACTTAGCACGGCAAATCAAGCCTATCAACTAGCCTATACTCTAGATCATAAAAATATAGTCTTGATAGGTCAAGACTTAGCCTTTGCACCAGATGGCAAAAGCCACGCAACAGGTCATGCTTTTGCGCAAGCGGATGAAAATTTATACACTACAGCTTACGGCGGAGTAGGCGAGGTTAGAACTACTTATGTTTGGGATAAATTTAAAAACCAATACGAATCAGATATTGAATCAACAAATAAAAAAGGCATAAAAAACTACAACTGTACAGAAGGTGGAGCTATGATCAAAGGTACCATTGAAAAGCCTTTTATTCAAGTCATGGAGGAGCTTACTCGCGGCAAAGAGATAAAAAATTTGCCTCACATTAGCTTGCCTAGTGAAAAGACTATAAAAAAAGAGCTTTTGCAAGCCTATAAATTTATACAAACTAAGATCAAATTTGAAGAAGAGATAAAACAAAAGCTTGAAGAGGTCTTTTTAGAAATCACTCCAGATATAGACAAAATGATAGAGATAAGAGATAAAGGAGAGCTTGGTGAGAAGCATTTCAAGAAACTATTATCTATAACTAAAAAGATAGATAAGATCAAAAATTTCGTAGGAAGACAACAATATAGACGATATATCGAATACATCTTGTCGATCTCTGTATATTACCAAGAGCTTGAGCTTGCTAAAATTTCAGTTGAATCTAGTGATGCAGTTATGCAAAAGGTAAATAAATTAGCAGAGTGGGTTGAGATGCATAAGTATTGGATATTTTCTTTAGCTGGTGGTTTAGATGCTGAGATAAAAACTACTAAGAAGGCTAGTAAAAATTTACTCAATGAAGTTAAAAAGCTTGGACTTATATAAGCCAAGCTTTTTAAACATAGACAAACCAAATCTCAAATAATTTTATAAAATGCCTTTGAAGTTTCTAGCTTTGAAGGCTGATTATTCAAAACACTATTTACATATTTGATTTTATTTTTATAAATTTAAAAAGCCCCAAAGCTAGGCTTTGAGGCTTGGGGGTTTGCGTATTGTAAAAGCATTAACACGTTTAAGGCTTTGCTACTGCTACAAAGCCTTATTTAAAACTTCACTCAGCTCCTACTATTGTAGTAGCTTCATTACGTTTTGTTGAACGCTGTTTGCTTGACTCATAGCATAAGCACCTGATTGAGCTAGGATGTTATGTTTTGAGAAGTTAGCAGACTCGCTAGCAAAGTCAACATCTCTGATTTGTGATTCTGCTGATTTTACGTTAACTTGAGTTACAGTGATATTATTAACTGTAGCTTGAAGTTGGTTTTGAACTGAACCAAGGTCTGAACGAATTTGGTCAAGTGTTTTTTGAGCTGACTCAGCGATACTCATAACAGCCATCGCACCGCGAAGTGTCATAACACCAGCACTTTGGTTAGATGTCATAGCACCACTATTGTTCATTCTAGTAAAGCCCATAGCAGCAGCTAGAGTTTTATCTATCTGACCTTTGATCTCACGTAGTGAGACAGATGCTTGAGCGCCACCGTTACTACCAGTTTTAGTAGCACTAAAAGCCACTGATAATTTACTGCCGATGTTGCCAGTATCCATCTTAATGTCACGTCCATCAAGTTTTACTAGGTTTAATCTTCCGATAAACATAGTAGATAGTGCTGTTCCAAATGATGTCGCATTTTTACCTTCGGCAGCATAACCAAAGATAGCAGACATATTGTTTGCAGCTGTTGCTCCATCTGCTTTTGATTTAGCTTGTATAGCGCGACCATCTACTGATGTAAGCACTAGCTTGCCTTTGTCAAGTGAAGCTCTTACGCCAGTTTGGTCTGTAACAGCATTGATAGCGTTTATAAGTGCGCCATTTTCGTCATTTGCTTTAATGCTAATGTCGCCTATTTTAACGCCATTTATCTCTAAATCTTTCATCTCGCCAGCAGCGATAGCTTTGTTTCCTACCCAAGTAACATCATAAGTAGCACGAACGCCAGTTTCTTTTGCAACTTTGTTGATGTTCTCTGCTAGAGCGCCTACACCTTTACCAAGACCAAACGAGAGAGTAGCAGCTTGAGCTTTTACGTTATTTACACCATCTACGTTAAGGAATGTGATACTAACTGCACCAGCTCCACCAACTGTTAGAAGTTTTGAACTCTCAAAACGTGTAAGACCGATCTTGTCAGATGTAGTCGCACCAATACTTGCTTTAACAGTTTGGTTTGAATAAGCACCTATTTGGAACTCTTTATTAGAGAATGTTCCGTTTAGTAGTTGCTGACCGTTAAATGAAGTAGTGTTACCGATATTGTCAAGCTCTTCCATTAGACGAACGATATCAGCTTGCAATGCTTGGCGTGATTGAGTTGTTTGGCCGTCTTGAGCTGATTGAGTAGCTTTAGCTTTGATAGTGTCAAGAACTTTTAACTGCTCGTCCATAGCTTTGTCGGCAACTTGAATGATACCAATAGCATCATTACCATTTGCAATAGCTTGACCTAGAGCTGAAGCTTGGCTTCTTAAGCTATCTGCGATAGATAGACCTGAAGCGTCATCTGCAGCTGTTTGGATACGAAGACCTGAGCTAAGTTTACCAAGTGACTTAGATAGGTCAGTGTTGTTGCTAACTGCGTTAGCGTGTGTGTTAAGTGCGTTTACGTTTGTGTTAATACGAAAACTCATTGTAAATCCTTTTAATTTTTTTATGTTACGACTTCGTGCCGCACAAAAACTATATCGCTTGATTTTGAAAAAAGTTTATAGATGAAGTAAAAAATTTATATCATAAAAACATTTGATGTAAAATTTCTTTTAACTCTTCGACCTGTTCGCCCTCTAGCTCGCCAACTTTTGAGATAAATCTATCAACACTTACACATCTTATCTGATCACAAAGTATTTTTGCCTCTTTGCCAAGCAACTCAAAATTTACTCTATATGGCGCATCAAAACCTTTGCTTGTAATAGGTGCAATTAGCCTAGTTTGTAGATAGACAAGCTGAGGTGGCGAAATAATGACGCAAGGTCTAGTTTTTTGTATTTCAGCTCCAATCGTAGGATCAAGGTTGATAAACCAAATTTCATATCTGCTCATCACCACTGCCACTCTTTATCGCCTATATCAATGGCTTCAAACTCACTATCTATCTTTTCACTTTGTGCTAGTTTTCTAAGCTCTAAAGTATCCCACTCGTCTATGTCGTTTTGTTTTACTGGTCTTAAAAATATGCCGTCTTTTAAAATTTCAAGAGAAATTTTTTTAAATCCAAACTGCTCTATAACAGCCTTTGGAAGCCTTATGCCTTGAGAATTTCCTATTTGGATTAAATTTGTTATCATGCAGTTGCTCCTTTTGTGTAATCATATTGTAATTACATTTAAAAGCACTTAAAGAGATTTTATGGTTTCAATCGATTTTATTTCTGCTACAATTACGCCAAAAAATTTAAAGGCTATATATAAATGAAAAGCTTAATCATCGTGGAATCTCCCGCAAAAGCAAAAACTATCAAAAATTTCTTAGACAAAAGCTACAACGTCATCGCCTCAAAAGGCCACATCAGAGACTTGCCAAAAACGAGCTTTGGCATCAAGATAGAGGATGATAAATTTACCCCAGAGTATCGCATCAGTAGCGACCACTCCGCCATCGTAAAAGAGATAAAAGAGCTTGCCAAGGGTGCAGATGAAATTTACCTCGCGACCGATGAGGATAGAGAGGGTGAGGCGATCGCATTTCATATTGCAAATGCCATCGGCAAAGAGCCAACAAGCCTGCCTCGCATCGTCTTTCACGAGATCACAAAAAGCGCCATACAAAACGCTCTAAAAAGCCCAAGACACGTCGATATGAACAGCGTCAATGCCCAGCAAACAAGGCGCTTGCTTGACCGCATCGTTGGCTACAAGCTAAGCCCGCTTTTAAATTTAAAGATACAAAAAGGCTTAAGCGCTGGACGTGTGCAAAGTGCAGCGCTAAAGATAATAGTCGATCGCGAGCGTGAAATTCAGGCATTTAAGCCGGTTGAATACTACACCATTGACACCGTTTTTAAAAAAGACCTAGACGCCGAGCTAGTTAAATTTGAAAACCAAAAGATCGAAAAGCTCACTATCCAAAATCCAGACCGCGCAAAATACATCATTGAAAATTTACAAAATGAGAAATTTAGCGTCCGTGAGATCGAGAGCAAGGATAGAAAGATCCAGCCAAGCCCGCCATTTATGACTTCAACCCTTCAGCAAAGTGCGAGCAACCGCCTTGGTTTTAGCCCTAAAAAGACGATGATGATCGCGCAAAGCCTCTATGAGGGCGTGCAAACAAACGAGGGCTTCATGGGTGCGATCACTTATATGAGAACGGACAGCTTAAACTTAGCCAAAGAGGCCGTCGCAGCCGCTAGAGAGCACATCCTGCAAAACTACGGCAAAGAGTACTTGCCAACCAAAGCGATAAGCTACACGACAAGCTCAAAAGGCGCGCAAGAAGCCCACGAAGCGATCCGCCCTACAAATTTAAACTTCACACCGCAAATCGCCGCTAAATTTCTAGAAAAAGATGCGCTAAAACTCTACACGCTCATCTACAATAGATTTTTAGCCTGCCAAATGAGCGCATGTGTGAGCCAAACGCAAAATGTCTATGTCACAAGCGAAAAAGGCGAGTTTAAGATAAGTGGCAGAAAGGTGCTATTTGACGGCTTTTACAAGGTTTATGGCGAGCTTGATAAGGATAAAATTTTGCCAAATTTAAAAAAGGGCGACGAGATGAGTTTGCAAAGCATAAAAAGCACGCAAAACTTCACTGAGCCACCAGCTAGGTACTCTGAAGCTGGCCTTGTTAAAAAGCTAGAAAGCCTTGGCATCGGCCGCCCAAGCACATACGCACCGACCATCTCGCTGCTAACATCAAGAGACTACGTGAGGATCGAGAAAAAGCAGCTCATACCAAACGAGATCGCATTTAGCATGATAGGCGTTTTGGAGGAGCACTTTAGCAACATCGTCGATAGCGAATTTACCTCACATCTTGAAGAAAAGCTCGATGAGATCGCACTTAATAAGGCTGACTGGCAAAAGGTGCTAAGCGACTTTTACTATCCATTTATGGAAAAAATAAGCGCTGGCAAAACTGGCATAAAGAGCCTAAAAACAGCCACTCCGATCGGCGAGAAGTGCCCAGAGTGCGGAAGCGAGCTAGTGCTTAGAAAGGGCAGATACGGCGAGTTTATCGCTTGTTCAAATTTCCCAAAATGCAAATACTCAAGAAATGTCGCAAAAGATAATGAAAAGAGTGCAGAAACTGGCTCTGCAACGGCAGCTAAGCCAAAACGCGAGCTTAAAAAGCTTGACGTGCCATGTCCAAAATGTGGTGGAGAGATCGTCGAGAGATTTAGCAGGCGCGGTAAATTTTATGGATGTGCCAACTATCCAAAATGCGACTTCATCTCAAACTACGAGCCAGTCGCGCAAAAATGCGACGAGTGCGGCGGCGATATGATCAAAAAAGAGCTTAAAAAAGGCACTTTTATAGAGTGCACAAAGTGTAAGAAAAAGACACTTATCTCTGAAAATTAAAATTTCTAGCCAAATTTTAGCCCTTGAGCCTAAATTTGGCTTATAAATTTGGACTTTAAATGCCTGAAACTATCGTAGAAGTTAGCCAGTATAAAGGGCAAAAGAGCCTTGTGATAAACTGCACTCAGCTAGGGGACAGCTTCACGCCGCAGTATAAAACCGCCAGGCAAAAAAGAGCAGTGCTTGATGAGTGGTGCGACTTTTTAAGAAGCGAGCAAGAGGCATTTGACGAGCTTAACTTTTGCACCAAAATGCCTCAAGAGCTCTTTGACGCAGCGTGTTGCCAAAGAAATTTAAAGAGCCTTCACATCAAATGGGGCTCGTATGAGAGCCTTGATGCGCTAGCAAATCTTTCTAGTCTAAAGAGCCTTTTTGTAGGCTCAGGAGCTAGCGTAAAAAGCATCGCACCGGTTGCGACACTTACTGGACTTGAAAGCCTTGCGGTGGAGAATTTTCAAAAGATAAGTAACTACTCTGCGCTTTCAAATTTGCAAAATTTAAAGAGCCTAGAGATTAGCGGAGACGGACTTTCGCCTAAATTTATCCACATCGAAAGCTTAGAGTTTTTGCGCCAGATGCCTGGGCTAACCAGCCTTGTGATCTTGGTGGCTAGGCTAAAAAGCAAGGACTACTCGCCTATCTTATCTCTAAAATCCATCACTCACCTAAGCCTGCCACCACAGCACGCACTTTTTGGACTTTTTGACGAGCTTAGTGCTTTGCCAAATTTAAAAACAGGTCTTTTAAAAGAGAGAGCGGAAATTTATAATAAAAAGTAATGCTGTAAAATTTAAATTTTCGCATAGTTTTATTTTTAAGAGTAAATTGTAAAATCTTACTCGCTCGTAAATTTTAAAATTTGCTTGACACTTGCATGATGATAAAACGCATGCGGCGCAAAGCGCTATTGCATGCCCTTTGAACGTGCGAGGGGTTTGGAGGATTTAAAAAGGGGGATAAGGGGACGGCCTCGTAACTCGAGTCCCCTTGTCTCCCTTTTGATAAATTTATATCGCAGAGTAAATTTTTAAAATTTCACTCACTCGCAAGAGTTGACTACTAAAATTTGACTTCGCTTATCGCTTAGCTCAAATTTTAGAGCCGAAATTACTCGTTCATGAAATTTTAAAATTTACTTGACACTTACCTGTTTTAATAAAGCAAATTTACAAATTTTAAAATCTTACTCGTTCGCCTTAGCAGACTAATAAATTTAGGCTGCACTTCGTTTAGCACTAAATTTAGAGCCGTGATATGCTCGCTTATTAAATTTTAAAATTTACCCGTTTTTTTCATAAATTCAAGCCACTCTACTTAAATTTTAAACCTACCAAAGCTATAATGCTCCCCAAAAAAGGACAAAAAATGAAGACAATTATGCTTTGTGCGATATGCTCCGTCACTCAGGGAAACTGCGCTGAGGACTGCGCTTATTGCACACAAAGTGCCAAAATTGGCGCTGATATCACGAAATTTAAAGAAAAAAGCGTGCAGCAGGTGGTGGACGAGGCCAAAATGGCATATAAAAACCACGCTCTTGGCTTTTGTTTAGTCACAAGTGGCGCTAGGCTAAATGACAAAAAGACCGACTATATCGCATCTTTGGCAAGAGCTGTGCATAAAGAAGTGCCAAATTTGATGCTCATCGCATGTAACGGCATGGCGACTTACGAGCAGCTTTGTGAGCTCAAAAATGCTGGCGTTTTTAGCTACAACCACAACCTAGAAACTAGCCGCGAATATTTCCCAAAAATCTGCACAACACACTCTTGGGACGAGCGATATCAGACAAATTTAGACGCAAAAAGGGCTGGGCTCATGCTTTGCACTGGCGGCATTTACGGCGTCGGCGAGAGCGAGGATGACAGGGTGAGCTTTAGAGCCAGCTTAAAGGAGCTTGAGCCGTTTTCATCGCCTATAAATTTTTTCATAAAAAGTGACGCTCTAAGGCTTGATCAGCCACCTCTTAGCGCGGATGAAGCCCTAAAAATAGTGCGTGAGACCAAAAGCGCGCTGCCAGAAACTAGGGTCATGATAGCTGGCGGCAGGGAGAAGATATTGGGCCAGAGGCAGTATGAGATCTTCGAAAATGGCGCAGATGCGATCGTGATAGGCGACTACCTCACCGCAAAGGGCGAGAAGGCGAGCAAGGACATCGAGGAGCTTACAAAGCGCGGTTTTAGCTTTGCAAGTATCTGTCACTAATGTTTGTAAATTTACTTTTTGCGGGGCTTGGAGGCTTTATCGGGGCTGGGTGCAGGTTTTTAGCTGGCGAGCTGCTAAAATTTAGTCACTTTCCGCTAGCCACGCTTGGTGTAAATGTGCTTGGCGGCTTCATTATAGGCGTTTTATTTTGCCTAAATTTAAGCCAAAGCGTGAGAGTGTTCTTAGTCGTTGGCATACTTGGTGGCTTTACCACGTTTTCAAGCTTTAGCCTTGATAGCGTTAAATTTTTACTAGAAGGCGAACTCGTAAAAGGCTTTTTAAATATATTTTTAAACCTTAGCCTTTGCCTACTTGCAAGCTATCTTGGCATTTTGCTTGGTAAAAATTTATGAATTTAAGTAAAACTGTTTGCAAAATTAAAATTCACTAGAGTTTATAACCGCATGCAGTGCTTTTAGCACGATTGCATGCCCTTTGAACGTGCGAGGGGGAGTGTGGGATCTAAAGGGAGATAAGGGAACTTCTTTGCTTCGCTAGCTCGCAACTGCAAGCAGACCGTAACTCGAGTCCCCTTGTCTCCCTTTTGATAAATTTGTATTTCAAAGCAAATTTTAAAATTCCATTCACTCGCAAGAGTTGACTACTAAAATTTGGCTTCGCTAACCGCTTAGCTCAAATTTTAGAGCCGAAATTACTCACTCATGAAATTTTAAAATTTGCCTTTATTTATTGACTAGCTTAATAAAAGCATTTGAGAAATTTGCTTGAATTTTGCGCATTAATGGCGTTATACGTGCAGTGTGTAAGAAAAGATGTGCTTAACAAAAGATACGGCAAATGTGAGGATAATAACAGCTACTAAGCGAGTAAATTTACATTTTTAGCAAATTTACTCAGCAAAAACCACATAAATTTACGCAAAACAGCCAAATTTAACTCGCCGTAAAGCCACACTAAACGGCTAAATTTCTTTGGCGATCTTGCTCATTTTGTTTATCAGCTCTTCACGCTCGCTTGATTTTAGGTTGCCGTATTGAAGCTTTGTCATCATCTGCATGAAGTCAAACTGCTTAAACATCTGTGCGTCGCTCTTTAGCTCTTTTTCAAGCTTCTCGTAGATCTTTTCTGTCTCTTTGTTTGCTTTTTCTAAATTTTGCAAAAAGCTTCCAGTTGCGCTTGAGTCAAGGTCGTTTTTTGCAGCCTTGTCGATGGCATTTTTTAAATTTGATAAATTTTCAGAAATTTTCATCTGCACTTCCTTTTGGATTTTAAAATTTAGAGCAAATTTTATTCCTAAATTTCATCCCACCACTTTTTTCTAGGTGGATTTTGCACGGTGAAAACCTCTCCGATCATCGGTGTTGCGTAGTTTAGCTCAAGTTTTGTTGCAGCCTTTTCAAAACGCTTGATCGGCTCATCCCAAGCGTGATAAGAAAGATCAAATTTGCCCCAATGTACCGGCACGCCAAGCTTAGCTTCAAGATCTTTTAGCGCTTGCGCTGACTCCTCTGGCTTCATGTGCACGTAAGGCCAGCCATCGCTGTAAGCGCCATTTTCTATAAAAACTAGATCAAAACCGCCAAATTTCTCACTTATCATCTTAAAATGCTTGCCATATCCGCCATCGCCACTAAAATAAAAGCTAAAGCCAGCCTCCTCTACCGCCCAGCCGCCCCAAAGCGTGGTATTTCTTTTAAATGTGCGCCCGCTAAAGTGCCTTGAGGGGCAAAAAGTGAAGTTTAAATTTCCTATCTTTTGCTCGTTAAACCAGTCAAACTCGTAAATTTTGTCTGCGTTTACGCCCCATTTTACGAGGTGAGCTTTGACTCCAAGTGGCACTAGAAATTTGGCTATCCTATCCTTTAGCTCAAGGATCGTTTTATAGTCAAGGTGGTCGTAGTGGTCGTGCGAGATGAGGGCGATGTCGATCACCTCCGGGTAGTCGCTGGCGGTGATGGCGTGCTCGTAGGCAAAGGGCTTGCCGCCAAGTTGAAGAGGGAATGCTCGGTGCAAAGCTGGGTCTGTGACGATGGTTTTGCCATCAAGCTTGCAGATTAGGCTAACGTGCCCAAGCCAGATAAACTCGCCATTTTTGATGGCGTTTGCGTCAAATTTTAAATTTGGCAAAGGGCGCTTTGGTAGCTTGCCTTTTGGTGGAAAGAGCGCTTGAGGGACGTAATTTAACATAGACGCTTGTGGGCTTTTCTTTACCATATCAATCGTTGGCTCTAAATTTATAAAAACTTTGCCGTTAAAATTTGGCGAAGTCTCTATAAGTTTTTGGCTTTTGGCATCTGGTCTACCGCCAAAAACAGGGGCAAATTTCATAAATGCAAAACCTGCAAAAATAGGCAAAAATATGACTATAAAAATTTCCATCAATAATCCTTTTAAATTTAAAGGTTGGATTATATTTTATATTTTTAAATTTCAGTTTCATTTAATTAACCCAAGCTTAAAAAACTAATTTTTAAGTTTAAACTTAATTAAGATAATTTTACTCTTTTTACTAATTATCTGTTATGAAATATTAATCTTTTTTGATTAATCACACGAAAACAACGCCTTTTAATAGCATATCTTAAACTAATATAAAATAAAAATTTAATTTCAAAAATACAAAATTTGTCAGATAGCTGACGGAATTTAATCGCCAGAAGTTATAGAATTGTTCCAAAAATTCAGGAAGGAGCGTTTGAGATGTTAAATAAAAATTTAACTATCTCTATTCATGTGATTAACAATCACTCTATTAGTGAGCAGGGCGGTCTTGCCTTGTTTTTTAGGAGGAATTTATGAAAAAACATAAATTTGTGATTGCCGATTCTAAACGCTGCATAGGATGTGCGACCTGTATGGCTGCATGTTTTAAAAGTGCTTATGAACGCGGCAAGCTATCACGTGCAAGGCTAAGTGTGCTAAGAGAAGCTAGTGGTGTTATGCCGACTCAGTGCAGACAATGCGACGATGGCCCTTGCGCAAATGTATGCCCAACTGGAGCGTTGCGATTTAACGATAATTGCATCGAACTTCACGAGGAAATTTGTATAGGTTGCAAGATGTGCACGATCGCTTGCCCTTATGGTGCGATAAGCTCAAGTGCAGAGCTTATGCCTTCAGTAAATTACGCTGTCGAGCCAAAATACTATCTTGAAGTAGAGTCACAATCAGGCGCAAAAAACATCGCAGTAAAATGTGATATGTGCTTTGGCCGTGAAAATGGACCAGCTTGCGTTGATGTATGCCCAACAAGCGCTCTTATAATGGTTGATCCAGAAGAGGGCAAACATAAGCTTGGCAAGAGGATAGACTACGAAGCAGCGAATAAATTTGCTACTAAAATTTTAAACGGACAAGGAGCATAAGATGACTACGGTTTATATGCTATTTCTTGTAAGTGCCGTCGTTAGTATCTTGCTCTACTGCGCTCCAAAAGCCGCTGTTAAAGTTGGTTTTGGACTAAGTGCTATAAGCTGCTTTTATGCGATGTGTCACTTCGTTGCAAATATGGGAGTAAGTGATAGCTTTGCTCTTATGGATGGCTTTTTGTATTCGCCAAAATTTGCGCTAAATCCACTTGGAAATTTCTTCAGCTTTGTCGTCGTTTTCATCGGATTTGCAAGTAGTGTTTATGGTATGAGCTATGCAGAAGAGTACATAAAAAAAGCAAACGTTGGTGTGTTTGCATGTTTGTTTAACACATTCATCCTTTCAATGCTTCTAGTAATCAGCGCTGATAATGTATTTTGCTTTGTTGTTTTATGGGAGCTTATGACTCTTGTATCATCATTTCTTATCATCGTCAATGACGGTAAAAATACACTTAAAGCGGTTATGGTATATCTTGGTATCGCACAAATCGGTGCATTTTGTATAACCTGTGGCCTGCTTATCACAGCTTACTACGCAGGAAGCTTTGAATTTAGCGCATTTATGGGTGTTAAGATGCCATTTGGCGCTTCTGCTGCTGTATTTATACTATTCTTAGTCGGCTTTGGTAGTAAAGCTGGTATGTGGCCATTCCACGTTTGGCTTCCACAAGCTCACCCAGCAGCACCATCAAACGTTTCAGCCCTTATGTCAGGCGTTATGATTAAAGTTGCTCTATTTACACTAGTTAAATTTACACTTTACCTACCACTTAGCACATACTTTGGTCTTACAATACTCGCTCTTGGTGCAGCTAGCTCACTATTTGGTGTTTTATACGCTCTTTGCCAACACGACTTCAAAGCTTTGCTTGCTTACCACTCAGTTGAGAACATAGGCATCATCTTACTAGGTCTTGGAACAGGTATCTACGGCGTTGCAGCTGGAAATTTAACACTTGCAGCAGTAGGTTTTCTAGCAGGTTGCTACCACGTAGTCAATCACGCTATATTTAAAGGTCTTCTTTTCCTTTGCGCTGGTTCAGTTATCCACGCTACTCATACACAAAATATGGACATCCTTGGTGGTCTTGCTAAAAAAATGCCATGGACAAGCCTTGGTATGTTTATAGGTATCATGGGTATCGCAGCTTTACCTCCAGTAAATGGCTTTGTTTCAGAGTGGTTTACATATCAAGGTATGCTTCAAGGTGCGATGGGAGAAGGAACATTAGTTAGATATGCATTTACACTTGGCGTCGTAGCTCTTGCGCTAACAGGCGTTTTGGTTGGTATGCACCTTAAACTTTACGCTGTTATCTTTGCAGGTACTCCAAGAGATCAAAAAATTTGGGAAAATGCTAAAGAGAGTCCGATAGGAATGGTTCTTGGTATGATCATCCTAATGATAGGCTGCGTTGGCTTTGGTCTTGGCGCAAACTACATAGTTGATTACATCATGCAAGCTGTAAATTCTATCGCTATAAGCGACTATAAAGCTAGCCTTGGTGCTATAAATGTAACTTCACCTATGGGCAGCATGATCTCAACTCCACTTATCGCTTTAGTCCTATGTGCAACTATGATTTTGCCATTTATCATCCTTGCTGTTATGAAAGCAAACAGAGATAAACCACGCGAAACTGATCCTTGGGCTTGTGGCTTTAAATATAGCTCACGTATGCAAATGACAGGTGGTCCATTCACTGGCGACCTTAGAAAAATTATGCAATGGCTATTTAGAGCTGATAAAAAAGTAGTTACTAGAAATTATTTTGACGCGGTTGAGTATCACAACCATCCAAAAGATATTTGGTGGGGAATGTTTTATGAGCCAGTCATTAAATGGTGTGTGAAATTTGCTGATAAGCTAGGTATCGTTCAAAGTGGTTATACAAATGTATATACACTTTATATCTTGCTATATCTTTGTGTCATACTTGCTGTGAGCTACTTTTTAGTTTAGGAGACGAAAATGCAAACTATACTTTTAATGATATTTCAAGTAGTCGTTATCGTTTTGGTAGCTCCTTTGTTTGATGGTATGGCAAGAAAACTTAGAGCTAAACTTCAATCAAAACAAGGTAGCGATTTCTTTCAAACATATCGCGACATTATAAAGCTTTTTAGAAGAGGAAGAACCGTCCCTGAGTGCTCTCACTGGGTATTTAGATGGGCTCCATTTTTCCTTTTTGCAACTTCAGCTGCAGTGCTAGCTGCTATACCTATCACTTACAGCAAAGACACTGTATTTGGAGCTTACTCAGATATATTTGTTATCCTATATCTTGGTGCGCTACTTAGATTTGTATTTGGTGCAGCTTCAATGGATAGCGGCAACCCATTTGCAGCGACAGGTGGCGGCAGGGAGCAAATGCTTGGTGTTTATGTTGAGCCAGTTATGATTATGTGCTTAATCGTAGTTATGCTTGCAGCTAAAACATCAAATTTAGTTGAGATCCAAGAGATGGTAAGAACTGGCGTTATCGGATATCAAATTCCAAGTTTTGCCGTTGCTTCTATCGCATTTTTGTGGTGTATGTATGTTGAGACTGGTAGAAAGCCATTTGACTTAGCTGAAGCAGAACAAGAGCTTCAAGAGGGTGTTCTTGGTGAGTATGCTGGTAGCGACCTTGGCTTAGTTCAAGCATCACTTATATTAAAACAGTTTGCTATGATCGGACTTTTCCTAAGCATATTTGAGCCATGGAATTTTAGCAATCCTTTCTTAGCTATTATCGTTTTTGTGATAAAAACTGGAGTATTTTACGTCGCAGCTGTATTTATAGACAACTTTGGACCACGCTTTAAAATGACTTCATCTTTACGCAAAAATGCTCTTGGTGCACTTGCTATCTCGTTTGTTGCACTAACACTTTATGTAGTAGGAGCGTGAGATGCAAACACTAGATATATTAGCCATTTGCATGATCGTAACTTCGCTTGCGGTTTTTGGTCTTAGAAGCTTGAAACTCTCAATCATCGCTTATGCGATAGAGACACTACTTTTAGTTAGTATATTTTTCTTGCTATCTGAGAAATTTAACGCTGAGCAGCTAAAAACTTGGGCGATCGTTGCGTTTTTTACCAAAGTTCTTTTCGTGCCAGGAATTTTGTTCTGGCTTATCAAAAAACTTGGCGTAGTTAGCGAAGATGAGCCAGTTGGTGGATTTTTTGTAAGTCCTGTTATTGCTATGGGATTTTCTCTAGCTCTTTCAATGAGTATCCACCCTATATTTTTAAAATTCTCTCTTATCAAAGAAGAGATTATGTTAATCGCTGCTGGAACAGTCTTTATGATGGGAATTTTTGGCTTTATGCTAAGAAACTCATTTATAAAACAAATTCTAGCTTACTGCTTGTTTGAAAACGGTATCCACCTAAGCCTTGCTCTAATGGCTTACAACTCACATGAGCTAGTTGAGCTTGGAATTTTAACAGATGCGATATTTGCTGTTATTATCATGAGCGTTCTAGCGATTAGATTTTATAAAGCTTATGATAGCTTAGATACTTCTAAAGCTTCAAATTTAAGGGGTTAGAGATGGATAGTTTAGCTTTAATACTTATCTTACCGCTCCTTGGTGCTTTGATCTTGTTTTTAAGTCCTAAAAACTATGCAGTACTTAGCGGACTTCATGTCTTGTTTTCTGCTGCGACATCAGTGGCTTTACTTAACAATGTTCTTAAAGTTTTAAGTGGCGGAACTTTTTATAGTTTTGATAAATTTTTATTCTTAGATAGCTTAGGCTGTGTTTTCTTGGTGCTTATCGCCGTAACTGGATTTATAGTAAATTTCTACTCTATCCATTACATGAGATGGGAGCTTGAAGATGGACACATCCACCTAAGTGATCTTAAAAAATACTACGCACTAAGCCATGTATTTATCTTTACAATGACTTTAAGCGTTATCTGCAACAACGTTGCGTTTATGTGGGCAGCTATCGAGGCTACTACACTAGCTTCTGTATTTTTGGTTGCTATCCACAAAGATCAAAAATCAACAGAGAGTGGTTACAAATACATCGTTCTTTGCTCAATCGGTCTAGCATTTGCTCTTTATGCAACCGTTCTTCTATACTCAGCTACATATAGCACACTAGGAGACGGCGAGGCTTCTATGCAGTTCTCAAGCATAATGGCTAACGCTAAAAATCTAAACCCAGATGCAGCAAAACTTATCTTTGTGTTTGCGCTAATTGGTTTTGGTACAAAAGCTGGTCTTGCTCCAACTCACACTTGGTTGCCAGACGTTCACGCTGAAGGTCCAGCACCTATCTCAGCATTGCTATCAGGCGTACTTTTAAAATGTGCGATGCTTGCACTTTTAAGATACTACGCTATCACAGCTCAAGCAGTTGGATTTAGCTTTGTTGAAGGCGTAATGATCGTTTCAGGAACTATCACACTTTTTGTAGCAGGATTTTTCCTAATAAGACAACACAACGTAAAAAGAATGTTTGCATACCACTCAATCGTTCACATGGGTGTTATCGCATTTGCACTTGGTGTTGGCGGTAAATTTGGTCTATTTGCAGCGATATTCCACTGCTTAGCTCACAGCTTCACAAAAGCTTTGGCTTTCTGCTCAACAGGTAACATAGCAAGAATTTACGGCCACAAAGATATGAGTAAGATGGGCGGCATGGTTAAGATCGCACCTATTACAACTATTATGTTTGGTGCAGCTGTATGCTCACTAGTTGGTGTTCCAGCATTTGCTATATTTGTTAGCGAATATAACGTCTTTGTTGGAGCTATCACAAGTGGTCAATACATCGCAGTTGCGCTATTTGCTATTGCACTTGCAGTTATTTTCATAGCTGACTTTGCGCACTTTAACATGGCAAGCTTTGGCGAGCCAAAAGGTGTGGTTGTTCATAATAAAGAGATGAGTTTATTTGAAAATTTACCTCTTATAGCACTCTGTGCCCTTATCATAATCTTTGGCGTATGGCACGTAGATAGCTTTTATACGCTAGTAAATAACGGTGTTAATATAATGATGGGAGCTTTAAAATGAGAGGCGATAAATTTGTTGAAATCCTAAAAACAAAGGTAAAAATTTTAGAAGTAACTCGTCAAGCAGACGATCAGATCACAGTTTTGGTCGATAGAAACGATCTTCCACTAGCTGTTAAAACACTTTATTATGATATCGGTGGCTTTATAAGCACTATGATACCAAACGACGAACGCCAGATAAATGGCTGCTATGCGCTTTACTATGCTATCTCAATGGAAGGTAGCAAGATGACTGAGGCGGACGACTTTGCAGCTGAGGATAAGTGCTTTATCACAGTTAAAACTCTTATCCCAGGAAGCGATCCGACATTCCCATCAGTTACTCCACTTGTACCAGCTTGTGTTTGGTATGAAAGAGAAGCTTATGATATGTTTGGCCTAGTAGCTGAGGGTCTGCCTGATAAAAGACGTCTAGTTTTAAGTGATGACTGGCCAGACGGACTTCACCCACTTAGAAAAGATGCTATGGACTACCGCTACCGCCCTGATCCAGTAGATCACAGAGATGAGCCTGATGCGGAGTTTTTGTTCCCAACAGGTGATGCAGTAGTCGATGTGCCACTTGGACCATTACACGTTACATCTGATGAGCCAGGTCACTTTAGACTTTTCTGTGACGGCGACGAGATCATCGACGCTGACTACCGCTTATTCTATCAACACCGCGGTATGGAGAAGCTAGCTGAAAACAGAATGAACTATGATCAAATGGGCTATCTTGCAGAGCGCGTTTGCGGAATTTGTGGTTATGCTCATGCTATTGCGTGTATCGAAGCAGCAGAAAAAGCTATCAAGCTTGAAATCCCACTAAGGGCTCAAGCTATACGCGTCATCTGTCTTGAGATCGAGCGTCTTCACAGCCACCTTTTAAATATTGGTCTAGCTTGTGAGGTCACTGGTAACTACAACGCTTTCATGCATATCTTTAGGGTTCGTGAGTACTCTATGGAGCTAGCTCAACTTGTAACTGGCGGACGTAAAACATACGGCAACGTCGTTATGGGTGGCTTAAGACGTGATATGACAAACCATGAGATCAAAAAAGGCTTAGAGATCATCAACAAACTTGACATTCAAATTTCAGAAATTTGGGATGCAGTTTTGGAAGATAAACGCCAAATCGGACGCTGGAAAGGTGTAGGTATCCTAGACCGCCAAATAGCACGTGATTTTAGCCCAGTTGGTCCAAATATGAGAGGCTCTGGCTTTAAACGTGATAACCGCTATGATCACCCATACGACTTCTTCAAACAGATAGAATTTGAAGTAGCAGTTGAGCATGGTTGCGACGTTTTTGCTCGTGAGATGGTTAGATATAAAGAGCTAAAAAGCTCTATCCACATCATCCGCCAATGCTTTGAGATGATGCCTCAAACTCCGATCATGATCGATCCTGTGACTATGATCAAGCCAGAGAATTTCGCACTTGGTCACGATGAGGCACCACGTGGTGAGAATGTTCACTGGATCATGCAAGGTAGCGCTCAAAAAGTATATCGCTGGAGATGTAGGGCTGCGACATATAACAACTGGCCAAGCCTAAGGTATCAATTTAGAGGAAACAACATAAGTGACGCTGCACTTATCGTTTGCTCACTTGACCCTTGCTACTCATGCACCGAGCGTGTTACTTTGGTTGATGTAAGGACTAAAAAAAGTAAAATTTTAACAGAAAAAGACCTTAAAAAATTCTGTCAAGATGGCGGGGTTAGTAAGAAGGATTTAAGATGATGAAGTTATTTGACATCACAGAAAAATATGGAAAGGCGACATACGCCTATCCATTTGAGCCATATATTGTGCCTGAGAATTTCCGCGGTCAGCCAGACTATACATACGATCTTTGTATAGGTTGTGCAGCTTGCGGTATCGCTTGCCCTAGTAACGCAATAGAGCTTAAGATGAACGATGAGCAAACAAGGCTTGTTTGGCAGTTTGACTGTGGTCGCTGCATATTCTGCGGACGCTGCGATGAGGTTTGCCCAACTGGAGCTGTAAGACTTAGCGATAGCTTTGAGCTTGCGGTTAAATTTGACAAGAGCGCTCTTATACAAAGAGGCGAGCTTGAGATGCAAACTTGCAAATGCTGCGGCAAGCCATTTACGCCAAAAAGGCTTATAAATTTCACCCTTGAAAAGCTTGGCACAGCAAATTTACTCCCAGGCAGACTTGAAGAGGCAAAAGAGTATCTTTTTATCTGCCCAGAGTGCAAGAAAAATCAATCTGCTGAGAGGCTAACAAAAGGCGTTGAGGAGGCTATAAAATGAGTCTATATCAAGTCCCAGAGGACATAAAAACAGCAAATGACCTAACTGCAAAGCTAGAGCATTTAAAAAATATCAAAAGAAGCTTTAGCGTTTATAGGATCGACTGCGGAAGCTGCAACGGTTGTGAGATCGAAATTTTCGCTGCTATCACTCCGATGTGGGACCCAGAGCGCTTTGGCTTTAAGCTTGTAGCAAACCCAAGACACGCTGATATCTTGCTTTGCTCAGGACCAGTCACAAGACAGATGTACTACCCACTTCTTCGTGCTTATGAAGCAGCTCCAGATCCTAAGATCGTAGTTGCTTTTGGTGCTTGTGGAAGTACTGGTGGAATTTTCCACGACGCTTACAGTGTTTGGGGCGGTATAGATAAGATAATCCCAGTTGATGTCTATATCCCAGGCTGCCCTCCACACCCAGCAAGTGTTATTTATGGTCTAGGTATGGCTCTTGGTATCATTGATCAAAAGCTACACAAAAAAAGCTACGAAAACGACAGCACTACGCCTCCTCCAGTTAAAAAGTCAGTAATGGGCGATATCTTGTTTGAACGTGACTTGCATGCTGAAAGTAAAAGGCTGATGAGTTATATCTTTGGTAGAACACTATTTGAAAAATATATGGACGCTATCAAGGGCTCAAGTGATATCCACAACCCAGAGCTTGCACGTGAAGCGGTTATAGCAGCTATCAAAAAAGAAGATGATCCTAGATATGCTGAGTGTATGGCACTTTTACACAACGATGTCTATCTAAAATATGCAAAAGCTGGTAAAAATTTTGCGATTGATGTTGATAGTGAGGTTTGGAGTAAAAGATGATACAAGTTTATAAGCTTACAAAAAGGCATATGGACGACAACGAGAAGCTTCCACGCGAGCTAAAGGAGATAAAAATTTTCTCCACTTGCGTGGGACACGGCGTTGGTACGATTGATTTTAGCGAGAAGGTCTTAGAGTTAAGCGATGAGGAATTTGACGAGATGATCAAAAACTCAGGCGAATATGTGAAATTTAAGATCGGAAATTTAAGCAAGTATTTTGAAGTTGAAATTTTTGCTGAGCATATCGCTAGACTCTTGCCACAGCTTTGTGAGTGTAAGCTTAAAGAAATTTTGGCAAATTTAAAAGAGGGATATATCGTGCTTAGGAAGGACTTTTGATGAAAAAGGCCATCCTTTGCATCGGTAATCCTATGCGTGGCGACGATGATGTTGGCAATGAAGTCGGCCGCATCGTAGAAACTGAGCTAAAAGAGTGGAAGGTCTTTTTTGGGCAAGATGTGCCTGAGAATGAATTTTCAGCTATTAGAGAATTTGCGCCTGACATTTTGATAGTAGTCGATGCGATGAGCGGCTTTGATGAGGATAAGATAGAGTTTTTTGACCTAAGTGACGATAGAGACTACATCTACTCAACCCACAACCTCCCAACGCCGGTGCTTTTAAGCTATTTGCGTAAAATTTGTCCAAAGACGCTTTTTCTTGGCATTAGCGTCCTGCTTGAAAATGTCCTTGATTTTGAGGAAGGGCTAAGCGAGCAGGCTAAAAAAAGTGCCAGAAAAGCTTTTTTAAGAATTGTAGAGATTGATAAAAATTTAGTTGGTTAAATTTAGTAAGAGCTAAATTTAATCTGGGGTTTGCTAAAGATAAATTTGATCATTTTGGATTTGAAATTTAGTGTAAAACTAATTTTTAAACATTAAATTTTGACGCTAAAATGTCTATCTTTGGCACTACTTCTTTGCTTTTATTTCTTATAGATCAAAGAAGGTCAAATAAAAAGGAGACGTGATGTTAAATCCGGCAGAAACCGCTCAAGCGGTGTCAAGTTCTATGGAGCATAAAGCTCATACGCCACTTGTAAGCATTATCTTCCTTGCTATTATGGCTGGAGCTGCTATTGCAATGGGTGATATTTTTTGGGCTCACTCAACAGTTGGTATGGCTGAAAAACAGTCTATCGGTCTTTCAAACTTCATCGGTGGTATCACATTTAGTTGCGGCCTCATGATGGTTGTATTTTATGGCGGTCACCTATTTACTAGCTCTATTTTAAGTGGTGTTAGTGCATATGATGGCAAATTGCCACTTGGCAAAACCATAGGCTATTGGGTAATTGTTTGGATATTTAACTTCGTTGGTGGCGCATTGATCGCTTATATGTATTACTACTCTGGTTTGCCACTAAAATACGACGGCTACATCTTGCAACACTTCGTACCAGCAGCTATTGGCAAGATCACAGCACCATTTCATGAGCTATTTCTTCGTGGTATCTTTTGTAACGTCTTTGTTTGTATGTCTATCTGGACTGCGACAAGCGAGAGCAACCTATCTGGTAAATTCTTTGCCATTATGTGGATGATCGGCGCATTCGTTGCTTGCTCAATGGAACACTGCGTTGCAAATATGTTCATCATCACTGAAGCTATCATCTCTAAAGCTCACTACATAGCAGCAAGTGGCGGCGATATCAACGCTGCAGCAGCTTTACTTCACACTACAGCTGATAAACTAGATGTCATCAACTGGACAAATTTCTTAAGCAAAAACTTGCTTCCAGTTACACTTGGCAACATCTGCGGTGGTCTTTTCTTTGTTGGTCTTGTTGGCTTCATGGCTAATAAATTTGATATGAAGAAAAAAGCTTAAAACTAACTTTTAGTCTTTGCTTTTATGGCAAAGGCTAAATTTTAAATTTCTCTCTTTCTTACCTTAAAAGTTTCAAAAAAATCTCTTATTTTTTATCTAAAAAATGTCACACTCATCTTAAATTTATCGTTTTAACTCCCCATTATTTGAAAATTTGTGACATTTTGGAGTTTAAAACATCTTGGCTAATAAATTTAGAGCAATAATAAAGCTAAAATTTAATATAATCCCACGAAAAAAGGAGAGTCTATGAAATTTTTCAATGCATTTTTTACTGGCATTATATTTGTTCTAGCTCCTATTTTTACGCTATTTGTTGGAATTTACAACAACTACTTTTCATTTTATGGCATAAATGAGTATTTCAATGTGATTTTTGTGGATAATGTGCCTTTTTTGTGGCTTTTACCTGTGTTTTTTATATTTGGATATTGTTTCTTTTACGCGCCATTTAGAAAAATTTTTAGAGCCTTTTATCTGCTCTTGCTTGTGCTTTGCGCGCTCAGTTGGTATCCTGATTTTGGACGAAGTTTGGGCGAGGCTTATTTTATGAGCAAGCCACTTGAGATGGATCTATCTTCAAATTTACAAAGTGATCAAAAAACAAGTGGCAAAGTCCTTTATGACGGACGAAGAGAAATTTATTTTCTAAGAAGTGACAATGATAAAGTCGTTAAAATTTCAAAGTAAAGTTTTACCTTTATTTAGTTACAATGGCATAAAAATTTAAAGGTTTAAAATGCGTATAAAACTTCCACATGTACCTTATGTCTCACATAAAATAGCAATAGATCTTTTAAACTGTGGTTTTGTAAAGTTAAACAAAGGTATCGAGCCAATCGTAGCAAAAGCAAGTGAAATTTTAACTACTGACGTTCAAAAAGAAAGAGCGCTAGATGAGCGAGTAAATGAGCTTTTAGAGAAAAACGAGGACGAGATGCAAACTATGCAAATCGACCGCAAAAATATGTTTTGGCTCGTTAAAAAGAAACTTGCTGGCGAATTTGACGTCATTTTAACTCATGAAGATAGATTTAGCAATGTCGCTCACAAGATACTTGAAGCTATCTGGAAGAGCGATTTGGTAGAGTATAATGTATCAGAAAATCGCGTGAAAAATGTCATTTATAGCTCAATAGATGAGTATCTAAAAAACTATGAGAAGATAGAAGATAGCGTCTATGAGATGATGCAAAACTACAAACGCAAACTTATCCCTGGAACTGACGAATACGACCTGATTTTCGAGCGTTTGTATCAAGATGAGCTTAAAAAAAGAGGAATGCTTTAATGAAAGCTTATATCTACATTGAAAACGGCGTTTTTTTAGAGGCAAAAGCCTTTGGTGCTCACGGCGAGTGCGCAGGCGAGCTCGTTTTTAATACCTCTATGACTGGCTATGAGGAGATCATGAGCGATCCAAGCTATGCTGGTCAGTTTATCGTCTTTACTATGCCAGAGATCGGCATCGTTGGCATAAACGAAGATGATATGGAGAGCCTTAGAATTCATGCAAGTGGCGTCATAATGAGAAGCTACAACGAAATCCCGTCAAACTACCGCTCGCAAAAGTCTTTAGGCAAATTTTTCGAAGAGCAGGGCAAATTTGGCGTTTATGACGTTGATACTAGATATTTGACAAAGATGCTACGTGATGAAGGCGCTTTAATGGCCTACATCTCAACGCAGATAAGCGACAAAGACGAGCTAAAACGTAGACTTGAAAGCAGCGGGCGCATAGAAAATATAAACTACGTAAAAACGGTCAGCGCTATGGACGAGTACGAGCATAAAAAAGGCGCTTGGGATAGAAATTTAAAGTCATATAAGCCGCTAAAAAGTATCGGCAAAAAGATAGCTGTTTTTGACTTTGGCGTAAAGAGAAATATCCTAAATGAGCTATGCGAAACTGGTCTTGAGGTCATCGTCGTGCCACACGATACTAAGGCTGAAGTTTTGATAGATAAATTTAAAAATGGCGAGATAAACGGGGTATTTTTATCAAATGGCCCAGGCGAGCCAAAGAATTTAAAGGCCGAAATCGCTGAGATCAAAAAGATGATAGAGGCAAAAATCCCGATATTTGGCATATGCCTTGGACATCAGCTGCTTTCAAATGCCTTTGGATACGAGACATATAAACTTAAATTTGGTCAGCATGGAGCAAACCATCCAGTCTTAAATTTAGAGACAAAAGCGATCGAGATAACAACGCAAAATCACAACTACAACGTGCCAGAGAGCATCGTAGAGGTGGCGGTTGTGACACATAGAAATTTGTTTGACAACACGATCGAGGGCGTAAGATACAAGGACTATCCGATCTTTTCAGTCCAGCACCACCCAGAAGCAAGCAGCGGTCCTAACGAGAGCAAATATATATTTAAGCAGTTTTTAGAAATTTTATAATGCAAGATATAAGCCTCTACACGATCATCGCGGTTGCTTTTATGAGCAGCTTTAGTCATTGTGTTGGCATGTGTAGCGGGTTTTTGGGCTTGCAAGCTCTATTTTTTAAAGGCAAAAGTAAGAGTAAAATTTTAATGCTAAGCACGCTTTATAACATGGCTAGAATTTCTGCTTATGTGGCTTTGGGCGCGTTATTTGGCGCTTTTGGAGCGGTCATTGGCTTTGGATTGCAAGCAAGAGGTGTTATATTTTTTATAGTTGGCCTAGTGATCGCATTTATTGGCATCGCACTGCTTTTTAGGGGCGAGCTTTTAAAATTTGTAGAGAGCGAAAAAGCACTTAAATTTATAGTAAAAATGGCAAAAACAAGCATGCAAAAGAGAAATTTAGCAAATTTCTTGCTACTTGGCTTTTTAAATGGGCTTTTGCCTTGTGGAGTGGTCTATTATTTTTTAGCGCTTGGAGTTTTAAGCGCAAATGCAGCCGATGCGTCGCTCATAATGCTTGTATTTGGACTTTGTACTTTGCCAGCGATGCTGTTAGCTAGCTTTGTTTTTGGTTTGATAAGAGAGAAATTTAAAGAGATCATGTTTAAGCTCTCGGCTTGCATAATGATCTTAAACGGACTTTATCTATCATTTTTAGGATATAGAGCAAATGCCTAGTTTAAATTTAGATGAAAATTTTCTATCAAGTAGCGAGGGTATGAGACTTGCTAAGCTTGCGATGATGGGCGAGATGATGGCAAATATAACTCACCAGTGGAAGCAGCCGCTAAATGAGCTAAGCTTAGTTTTATACAAGATGAAAAAGCTTGCAGGCAGCGAAGACGGCGAATTTATTGGCTCTTATGAGAGGGCTATGCAGATCATAAAGTATATGTCAGAAACTGCTGATGAGTTTAGCTCGTTTTTAAACCCAAACACACTTTCGCAAGAATTTAGCCTAGCAGACGCAGCTAGAGCATCGATACAGATTGTAAAAGGTGTGATGAAAAAAGATGGCGTTCATATAGAGCTTGAAGTGCTAGGCGATTCTAAAATTTATGGCCACAAAAACAGACTTATGCAAGTCATCATAAATTTACTAAATAACGCAAAAGACGCACTAAATTTACAAAAGATAGAAGATAAAAATATAAAAATAAAGATTGATAGCGATGAAAAATTTGCTTACTTAAGTGTAGAAGATAATGGTGGTGGCATAGATAAAAATGTGATAGATGAGATATTTAAGCCATATTTTACTACCAAAGAAGATGCCAAAGGCACTGGCTTAGGACTTTATATGTCAAAGCAAATAATCGATCAATTTAACGCAGAAATAACAGCGGGCAACAGCGATAATGGAGCCTGTTTTTTAATAAAGTTACCACACAAAGGAGAGATAGATGAATAAAATTTTAAAGAACCTAACGGTTTTGCTTGTCGAAGACGATAGCGACAGCAAAAAGATCATGCACGATGTGCTAAGTGACAATTTTGAGAAAGTTTTTACTGCTCAAAATGGTGATGAAGGTTTGAAAAAATTTAAAAAATATAATCCGAATATGGTAATTACAGACGCCTTTATGCCAATTAGCGATGGACTTGATATGACAAGATATATCAAGGAAATTTCTAAGGACACACCTATCATCGTCCTAAGTGCGCACAGTGAAAAAGAGACTTTATTAAAGGCGATCGATGTTGGCGTTGATAAGTATCTTATAAAACCTATCATGGTGGATGATCTTTTAAATACGTTAGAAAATGTTGCAAAAAATAAAATAGAAACATCAAGTATCATCCAAGTTGCAAACGGATATAGCTTTAACAAAATTAAACGCGTGCTTATCAGAGATGGTGTTGAAATTTCACTTACCAAAAAAGAGCTTGCATTTATCTCACTTTTGATAAAAAGACTTGGAACGCTTGTGCTTCACGATGAGATCAAAAGCGTCGTTTGGGTTGGCGAGAGCGTTACTGAGGCAGCTATTAGGACTTTTGTTAAGCGTGTTAGAGACAAAGTTGGCAATAGCTTTATAAAAAATGTTCCTGGACTTGGTTACAAAATAGACAGAAGAATTTCCTAGTATTAAATAATTTATATTAATTAAGTTTTTTTATAGATTTTTTATCTTAGAATAACAATTCGTTAATATAAATTTAACTAGGAGGAGAATTGATGCAACCATCTCAGCTGCTACACTATGACTATAGTGTAGCAAAGCTATTCATGTTTGCCACGATACTTTTTGGTATCATAGGCATGGTTATTGGTGTAGTTATAGCCTTTCAAATGGCCTGTCCAGAGCTTAACTACATAGCTGGCGAGTATTCTATATTTGGAAGACTGCGCCCCCTTCACACTAATGGCATTATCTTTGGCTTCATGCTCTCGGGTATCTTTGCCACTTGGTACTACATCGGACAGCGTGTTTTAAAGGTCTCGATGAGCGAGTCGCCATTTTTGATGTTTATTGGCAAGCTTCACTTTTGGCTATATATGCTTGTTATGGTTTTGGCTGTTGTTACGCTTTTTATGGGCGATAGCACAGCGAAAGAGTACGCCGAGCTTGAGTGGCCACTAGATATCGCAGTGGTTCTGGTTTGGGTACTTTGGGGTATTAGTATATTTGGCCTCATCGGTATCCGCCGCGAAAAGACACTTTACATCTCAGTTTGGTACTACATCGCTACATTTTTAGGCGTTGCGATGCTATATCTATTTAACAATATGGAAGTTCCAACAAGGCTCGTTAGTGGATATGGCTCATGGCTACACTCTGTATCTATGTACGCTGGCTCAAACGACGCTTTGGTTCAGTGGTGGTACGGCCACAACGCGGTTGCATTCGTCTTTACAGTGGCTATCATCGCTCAAATTTATTATTTCTTGCCAAAAGAGAGCGGTCAGCCGATATTTTCATATAAATTATCGCTATTTTCATTTTGGGGTCTGATGTTCATCTACCTTTGGGCTGGCGGACACCACCTCATATACTCTGCTACGCCTGATTGGATGCAGACTATGGGCTCAGTCTTTTCTATCGTTTTGATCCTGCCTTCATGGGGCTCAGCGATAAACATCCTTCTTACGATGAAGGGTGAGTGGGCGCAGCTTAGAGAGAGTCCGCTTATCAAATTTATGATCCTAGCTTCGACATTTTATATGTTCTCAACACTTGAAGGTCCGATCCTTTCTATCAAGTCTGTAAATGCCCTAGCGCACTTTACTGACTGGGTACCAGGACACGTTCACGACGGTGCTCTTGGATGGGTTGGCTTTATGATCATGGCGGCACTTTATCACATGACACCGCGCGTGTTTAAGCGTGAAATTTACTCAAAGTCACTAATGGAAGCTCAGTTTTGGATACAAACAACAGGCATTGTTTTATACTTTGCCTCTATGTGGATCGCTGGTATCACACAGGGTATGATGTGGAGAGCGACTGATAGCTATGGAAATTTACTCTACTCGTTTATAGACACGGTAGTCGTGCTTATCCCATACTACTACATAAGGGCTATTGGCGGACTTCTTTATCTAGTTGGCTTCTTGATGTTTGCTTATAATATCTACAAATCAACTTCTGCTAAAGCTATCTTAGCAGAGCCAAAAAGCGCTTCGCCAATGGGCGGCGGGGCAAAATCTAGTGCGGAGGTGATGTGATGTTTGCTTGGCTAGAAAAAAATCCATTCTTTTTTGCGGTTTGTGTTTTTATTGTCATCGCTTACGCTGGCATAGTTGAAATTTTACCAGACTTTGCAAACAGAGCTAGACCACTTGAGGGCACAAAGCCTTACACTGTTTTAGAGCTAGCTGGCAAAAACATCTATATGCAAAATGGCTGCAACACTTGCCACTCACAAATGATCCGTCCGTTTAAAGCTGAGACTGATAGATACGGCATGTACTCACTAAGTGGCGAATTTGCCTATGATCGTCCGCACCTTTGGGGCTCAAAAAGAACAGGACCTGATCTTATGCGTGTGGGTAATTATAGAACGACTGACTGGCATGAAAATCACATGCTAAATCCAGCCTCAGTAGTGCCAGGCTCGATCATGCCTGCATATCCATTTTTATTTAAGAAAAATGCTGATATCGAGACCGCTTACGCTGAAGCGCTAACGGTTAAAAAGGTCTTTAACACGCCTTATGACGAAAAAGATATGCCAGCACTTGGCACGCTAGAGCAGACAAATGCTAACGTCAAGGCTGAGGCTGCAGTTATCGTTGAAAATATGAAAGATGAGCAGGTAAAAAGTGCATTTGAAAAAGGTGAAATTCGCCAGATCGTAGCACTCATTGCTTATCTAAATAGCCTAAAGTAGGAGCGTAAGATGGAGAACATTAGAGAGTTTCAAGCTTATGGCTATTTTTTCTTGACAGCATTTTTGGCGATCACTTTGTATGCCTATTTTTTTCATCTTTATAAGAGCGAAAAAAATGGCAGAAGAAACTACGAGAAGTACTCAAAACTAGCGCTTAACGATGAGATCGGTGGCGAAATTTTAGAGCGCAAGGCTATAAAGGAGAGTGTATGCAATGGTTAAATTTAGAAGATAATATAAATTTACTTGCGTTAATAGGTGCCATTTTAACAATCGTAATAACCGTTGTAATAGCCGGTAAATACGTTGGACAAATGAAAACAAAAAAAGAAGATAACGTGGAGCTTAGCGAGCACAACTGGGACGACATAGGTGAGTATAAAAACCCTGTCCCACTTGGCTGGGCGGTTGTATTTTTACTTATGCTAGTTTGGGCGATCTGGTACTATTTGCTGGGCTACCCACTAAATTCTTACTCACAAATCGGCGAGTACAACAAAGAGGTCAAAGAAGCAAACGCTAAATTTGAAAAAGAGTATGCAAATCCAAGCAAAGAGACGCTTCACGCTATGGGCGAGAGTATCTATCTCGTGCAGTGCTCAGCATGTCACGGCATCACAGGCGATGGCATAGGCGGCAAGGCTGCAAATTTACAAATTTGGGGCAGCGAGAAAGGCATAGTTGAGACTATACTTAATGGCTCAAAAGGACTTGATTATCCTATGGGTGAGATGCCAGCAGGTTTAGCTGACGCTGATGGCGCAAAGGCGATCGCAGCATACGTAGCTAAAGAGATAAGCGCGATAAAAAGCACTAAAAATGAAAATTTAGTAGCCACTGGCAAAGAGCTTTACGCTGCATGTGCCTCATGCCACGGCGAAGATGGCAAGGGCATGGATGGTATGTCAGTTGATCTTAGCAAATATGGCTCGGCTAGCTTTGTAGCTGACGTGCTAAATCGTGGCAAAAAAGGAGCGATCGGCACTATGCCTAAATTTAATGATGGCAGGCTAAACGAGATCCAGCAAAAAGCAGTTGGCGAGTACGTCATATCGCTATCAAAGGGCGAATAATGGAAAATAACAATAGAAATGTCTTTGCCTTAAATGGCATTAGCGGATTTTTAATAGCGGTGGTGCTTTTGCTCTCTATCCTAGCGGTGCTTACATACGTTGGCATCGGCTTGCAAAAAGATGTCGCAACCAAGCCTTACTCACTAAAAGATGCAGCTAGCATCGAGATGAAGAGCGTTGATAACGCTAAACACGTCATTGTAAAGGAGTAGCGATGCTAGGCATAATAGAAAAAGCCATTATCCTGCTAATAGTCGTCGCAGGCACAATTTGTGCTTGGTCAGTGCTTACACCAAATCACCTATTTGTAGGTTAAATTTGAAGAAATTTGCACTCATTTTTATCATTTTGCTCTGGCAAAATTTGGCTTGGGGTGCAAATTTTGTTATCAATGATGATGGAATTTTAAGCCAAAAAGTGAGCCAAAAGCTAAATGAGATCGGTAGTGAGCTTTATCAAAAAAGCGGCATAAATTTAGTAGTTGGCGTATATAAAGATGGCGAGCTTGGCATGCTTTTTAAAGAGCAAAATTTAAGCTCGCTCTTTGTATTTTTAGCACTCATAAAAGATAAGCAAAAGGTTGAAATTTTTAGCGATACAAACACTTCAAAGCTCTTTAACAAGGAGCAAATTCTAAGTGTAAATCCAGAGTCCGGCAGCATTATCCCCATTTTGGTCTCAAAAAACGGCAAAGATGTCTATAACGCCGCTATCTTAAACGGCTACGCTGATATCGCCGAGCAGATCGCTGAGAGCTTAAATTTAAAGCTAGAAAGCGGTATCGGTAGCTCAAACAAAACGACCTTAAATTTCTTGCGAATTTTCATCTACGGCTTGATCGCATTTTTTGTTCTCATCATCTTTTATAAAAAGGTAAAAAATGGCTAAAAAGAGCTTTTGGCCTTACGGCATCGTGCTTAGCATAGTTGCTATCATCTTGGCTTGCGCCGCAACCATCGTTGTTGCGATCAACAACCCAGTCGAGATGGATAGCGCTTATATGCAAAGTCACCAAAGTGTCGATGAAAACATCACATTTATAAAAGAGAGCGAGGCTAGGTTTGATGAGAAATTTGGTCTTAAATTTGAGCCAGAATTTAAAGGTTTGCAGGGTAAGTTTAAATTTCTTCTAATGCCAAAAAATGGCGAAATTTCAAGCCTTAGCTATGAAATTTTACTAACCCGCCCACAAACAAACAAAGATAACAAAACATTAAGCGCCTCATGGCAAGAGAATGAGCTTGTAAGCGAGAGTGTTGGCCTAAAAGAGGGCAGGTGGCAGCTACTTTTAAGGCTAAGCGATAAGCAAGATACGAGATATTATAAATTTGATTTTAACGCTACAAAATAGGCTAAATTTGCATCCAAAAGTTTTTAGCCAAGGTCAAAATCAAATTTAAATTTTCGCTTTCTAGCCAGCCAAAACGCTAGATCAAATCTCTTTAAAGCCAAAATTTAATCCCAAACGCTTGCTAGTTGTAACATACTCTTTAAATTTATAGATGAGCGGCGAGTATTTTTTAGTATCTAGCTTTTCATCTTTTAACAAATTTTCATCCACAAAGATGCCAACTATCCTGCAAGTAACGATGCAAAATCACTCTTTTATCTCGCACTTTTCGACGATCGTTTCTATCTGTATCTTGCACTCTTTTATGCGCGCGCTTTGGTTTTTGGCGCTAAATTTAAGCAATATAAACCCCGCGGCGCCTGAAACTACCGAACCTAGCAAGATAGCGAGCTTGTCGGTGTAGGCAAAGGCGTCCGTGTCGTTGTAGGCTAGGCCGTTAACGAAAAGGCTCATCGTAAATCCTACGCCGCAAAGCACGGCGATGCCGTAAAGCTGGATGAAATTTGACCCTTCTGGCAGCTTGGCTAGCTTAAATTTGATCGCCAAAAGGCTAAAAGAAAATACCCCGACTTGCTTGCCGATGAAAAGCCCCAGCGCCGTGCCTAGCGCGACCGGAGACAAAATCTCGTCCAGTCCGACGCCTCGCAACGAGATGCCTGCGTTTACGAAGGCAAATATCGGCAGCACGCCAAACGCCACCCAGCCGTGCAGGTCGTGCTCGATACTTTTTAGCATAGATTTGCCAGGCTCGTCTTTAAAGCTAAGCGGTATGAAAAAGGCCGCCACGACGCCCGCAAGCGTGGCGTGAACGCCTGATTTTAGCACTGCTACCCACATCACCGCGCCTACGATTAGATAGGCCGCCTTGCTCTTTACGCCGAGTCTGTTTAGTGCGAAAAGCGCGGCTAGACAAACGCTCGCGACCGCAAGCATTTGGGCGTTAAGCTCGCTCGTGTAAAATAGCGCGATAATCACGATCGCACAAAGGTCGTCGACGATCGCTAGCGTCATGAGGAAAATTTTTAAACTAGTCGGTACGCGAGGCCCGAGTAGGCTCAAAACCCCCAGAGCAAACGCGATATCCGTCGCCGTCGGTATCGCCCAGCCGCCAAGCGCGAAGGAGTCGTGTTTCGTAAAAAGATAGAAGATAACCGCAGGCACTATCAGGCCGCCTGCCGCGCCGATCGCTGGCAGCGCGATTTGCGACGGATTTTTTAGCTCGCCCTCCAGCACCTCGCGCTTTAGCTCGAGTCCGATGAGAAAGAAAAATACCGCCATCAACCCGTCGTTCACCCACAAGATCAGGGGTTTGCTTAGTCCGTATTCGCCGAAGCTTACGGTAAATTTGGTCTTTAAAAATTCGTTGTAAAAATCGCTCAAAAACGTGTTTTGACACAGTAGCGCCGCGATCGTAGCTACCATCAGCAAAATCCCGCCGCTGGCTTCGTGTTTTAAAAACTCTTTTATTCCGCCCATTTTGCTTCCTTTTCGTAATTTTGGCGATTATAGCGTATTTTTACGCTCGCATAAAATTCGGGCGAATTTGGCTATAATCAAGTCAAATTTAAAGGTAAATTTAGTAGACGCGTCGCTAAAATTTGCCATGCCGCGCTTGCGGGAGCGGGACGCTTGCGCACGGTTTTTATAGATTAAGGAGCGAAAATGAATGAAATTTTAGATATATGTAAGCGTACAAAGGCTGTTTGCGGCGAGCTTTTGAGACTTGATAGCAGGGCTAAATTTGCATCCAAAAGTTTTTAGCCAAGGTCAAAACCAAATAAATTTACCCGTAAATTTTACTTTCTAGCCAGCCAAAACGCTTACTCAAACCTCTTTAAAGCCAAAATTTAATCCCAAACGCTTGCCAGTTGCAACGTATTCTTTAAATTTATAGATAAGAGGCGAGTATCTTTGCGTATCTAGCTTTTTATCTTTTAACAAATTTTCATCCACAAATATGCCAACTATCTTGCAAGTAACGATGCAAAACCACTCTTTTATCTCGCACTTTTCTACGATCGTTTCTATTTGTATCTTGCACTCTTTTATGCGCACGCTTTTTGCCTTTATGCCAGGCTCTTTGTGTAAATTTGCCACCTTAAATTTATCACTTTCGTAGCTATATCCAAGAGCTCTTTTCTCCTCTGGCACGTCCTCATCGCCTGTTAGTTTTTCTATCTTTTTTATAGCTTCAAGCAAGCTCTCATCGCATAAATTTAGCGTGATGTCTGAGCCATTTTGGATATTTTTATAGCCTTTGTTATCAACTCCGATGCCAAGCACCACGCTATCTCCTAGCGTCCAAGAGGAGGAAAGCACGGTGATATCATCTCGCCCTTTTTGATCTTTTGTAGTGGCAAGTAGGACAGGAAAGCCGTAGTAAAAGCCAGATCTGTTTAACTCTTTATGCATTTTTGCTCCTTTTTGAAATTGTAGCCCCTAGCACTTTAAGGCTTAAATTTTTAATGAATTTAGAAAAATTTTCAAAGCTTAGCTTAAGTGAGAAAAAGCGCTCTTTTATCAGCTTTTGGCTATCATTTTTAAAAATTTAAGAGAGAAAAATGCGCAATCTAAATCAACTTTTCGTCTTTACAAACTCGCGTAAGATCAGGGAATTTAACGCTGGTTTTAACGACGAGCTCATGCCAAAGAGCCTAAGTATCGCCGAGTTTTATAAAAAGGCCGTTTTTGTAAATGGCCGCTTTGAGTGCGATAGCACCTACGCTTTAGTGCTTATGAACAGAGCCTGTGCCAGCGTCAAAGAGGCAAACTCGGTGCTTAAAATCCCAACTGAGTTTTTTGAGTTTTTGAAAAACAACGACTATCTTTTTTCATTTTTCAAAGAGCTTGCCATCAGTAAAAAGAGCATTAAAGAGATCAAATTTAACGACATTTACGCTGATTTTGAGGAGCATTTAAGCATACTTGAAGCGGTTTTAAAAGAGTATGAGAGGTTGCTTGATAAAGAGGATCTTTATGATGATATAACCCTGCCGAAAATTTACTCGATAAATGAAGCTTACATAAGAAGTTTTAGTGAAATTTCACTGCACATTGATGGCATTTTAAGCGAATTTGAGTGGGAAATTTTAGAGAAAATTTCAAAACTAACCACGCTAAAGATCATCTTTCAAACTAGCGTTTTTAACAAAAAACTAATCGAAAAGATAAGGCAAATCTCAGCCATTAGCGAGTTTGAAAACTATAAAAAATATGAGCTAAATTTAAACAAAAACGAGCTAACTTGCTTAGAAAATATCACAAAATTTGAGCCAGTTTTAGTAAGAGAATTTGCTACAAGAAGCTTGCAGTGCGCTTACGCTATGGCAAAGGCGAGCGAGTTTGTGCGTGAGGGCATAAAGCCTGAAAACATCGCAGTGATCTTGCCAGATGAGAGCTTTAGCGAGATTTTAAGGCTTCATGATAGCGCTAAAATTTTCAATTACGCCATGGGTGAGAGCTTTAAAAATACAAAATTTTATGAGGCGCTTTACTACATCACAAGAGCGATCAATGAAGAGGCAAGCCCAGTTTTTAATCAAAGTAAGTGTGAGAGCTACGAGGAGCTTGGCTTTATTTTAAGCGAATTTGGCGTGAGCGAGCAGCTTTTTGAGAAATTTAGGGCTGGCTATTTTGAGGCGTGTGAATTTACTAAATTTAAAGAGCTAATAGATGAGCTTTTGGTGCTTGAAAATGAGCCAAGATGCGAAGAGAAGCTTGCACTTGAGCTTTTTAGGATGGAGAATTTATGCAGGTATTTTAGCTTTAGCTTAAAGCAGTTAAGTGAGATTTTTTTGCTAAATATCTCGCGCCTAAGCATTGACGACGTGGGTGGAGGAAAGATCAGCGTCATGGGCATGCTAGAGAGCCGCGGGATGAAATTTGATGGCGTTATCATAGTTGATTTCAACGACAACTTCATCCCAGCAAGAAGCGCAAATGAGATGTTTTTAAACTCAAAAGTGAGGCAAAAAGCGGGGCTTATAAGCTATATTGAGCGTGAGAATTTGCAGAGATTTTACTACGAAAGCCTCATAAATAACGCCAAAAAAGTGGCGATAAGTTGCTGCGTAAATGAAGAGAGCATACCTTCAAGATTTTTAAAAAATTTCAAAACGATAAAAGATGAGAAATTTAGCGATGAGGCCTATTTAAAGCTATTTTTAAAAGGTGGTGCGAGCTTAAATTTAAGTGATGATGAGGTTATTTTAGAGCATGATTTCTTCGCAAATCCACTCTCATTTTCGACGTTAAATTTATTTCTAACTTGCCCAAGAAAATACTACTACACAAAGATAGCTCACATAGATGCGCCAAAAGCTATAGCTGGTGAGCTTGGCACAAAGCAAGGAAATAGCGTTCATAGCGCACTTTTTGAATACTATACGAGTGAGTTTTATAAGCAAAATAACACCTTTGATCTAGCCATTTTTAAAGAGATGCTAGCAAGGCAAAATCTTACGCCACTTGAGTTTGAAATTTGGACGCATAAATTTAAAGAGTATGAAATTTATGAAAACGAGCGTTTAAGGGCTGGTTTTAGGGTGCTTGAGTGCGAAAAAGAGGTGCAAAGCGAGTTTTGTGGCGTGCAGATAAAGGGATTTATCGATAGGATCGACGTTGGCGCAAACGGCGACATGCTTATACTTGATTATAAAACGGGCGAGGCAAATGTAAATTCGCTCCAGCTTGCCTTTTATGAAGCACTTTACGGCGGAGAGGTGCGAAGTGCTTACTATGCCCTAAAAAACGAGCCTAGCTTAGTTAGCTCTAAAAAAAGCGTAGAGGATCTAGGTGACGAGATAGAAAAGCTAAAAGCCATAAACAAAACTAAGATAAATTTTGAAAGAAAGAGCGGTGCTTGCGCATTTTGCGAATACGTCACACTTTGTAGGAGAGAGTTATGAAAAATTTTTTAGCCCTAAAAGCAAGCGCTGGAAGCGGTAAGACCTTTGCGCTAAGCGTTCGCTACATCGCTTTGGTGCTTCGAGGCGAAAATATAAACGAGATCGTCGCTCTAACTTTTACAAAAAAGGCAGCAAACGAGATGAAAGAGCGCATAATCGCAACTTTTTTGGATTTGCAAAACAAAAATGGCGAGCTTGAAGCGGTGTGCGCGGAGCTTGATATAAGCCAAGATGAGGCGATAAAAAGGCGAGATGAGCGCCTTGGCGTCTTTTTGCAAAGTGAGCTAAAAATTTATACATTTGATGCGTTTTTCTCTGGGATTTTGAAGAAATTTAGCCAAAATTTAGGCATTAGCCCTGATTACAGCGTGCAAGATAGCTTGCAAGATATGGCGTGGAAAAAATTTGTAAAAGAGGCGAGCAAGGATAAAAAGCTTCTTAGTGAGCTAGCCTTAATGATGATCATTTCAAGCCAAAAAGAGGCTAGCTTTTCGCAAACTTTGGCGAAATTTTATGAAAGCTTTGGTGGCGAGCTAAAAGATAGTGGCGCAAGCTATCCAGATGATAGCAAAGTAAGGGCGGCGCAAAGGGCGATAAATGAGCATATAGCCTTGCAAAATGGCGCTAGCGATGTGGCTAAAAAGACATTTGGCGAGCAGAATTTATTTGAGCTATTTAAAAGTAAGGTTTTTGCTAGAGAAAGCCTAGACTACCGCACTTTTAACAAAATTTATACTCCTGAGCTTGATAGGCTCTTTTTCGAGCTAAAAGAGGCAGCGAAAAACTACATTTTAGAGGTCGAAAAGTATAGACTAAGTGGCTTTAGCAAGCTATTAAAGCTTTATAAGGCTTCAAATTTGGAGCTAAACAAAGAGATAAATGCGCTAAGTTTTGCTGATATAAACAAGCTGGTTTTTAAGCTTTTGGTGCAAAATTTGGATAAAGAGGCGCTTTACTTTAGGCTTGATGGCAGGATAAATCACCTCTTAGTCGATGAGTTTCAAGATACAAACGTGATCCAGTATGAGATCATCTTGCCATTAATCGCTGAAATCGTCTCTGGATACGGACAAAACGGGCTTGGAAGCTTCTTTTACGTGGGCGATACGAAGCAGAGCATCTATAAATTTAGAGGTGGTAAAAAGGAGCTTTTTGACAAGCTGGGAGATGATTTTACTCAGATAGATATAGAAAATTTGCCAAGCAACTACCGCAGTTTAAAGGCTTTGGTGAAATTTAATAACGCCGTTTTTGAAGAAATTTATCATAGATATGGGCTTAGTTTTGAGCCACAAGAGCCAGCTAAAAAAGATGAGACGCTAAGCTACGAGGTAAGTGGCGAGTGCGACTATTTTGAAGTAGAAAAAGATGACTACGGCTACTTGCGTGTGCTAAGTGATGAAGATATCGCAGGTGCGGTCGTTTCGCAGGCAAGTGAGCTTTTAAAAGCTGGCGTAAATGCAAGCGATATAACCGTACTTTGCTGGAAAAATAGCGACATTAGCCTCATCTCAGAAGTGCTTGGTAGTGAGGGGATCAAAAGCGTCAATGAAGGCACTTTGGAGCTAAAAAGAACGCCGCTTGTCGCTACTATCATCGAGTATGCGAAATTTTGCCTATTTAAAGAAGAAATTTATGAAAAAAATGTAAAAGCGCTAGTAAATGCAAATGTCAAAAAACTAAATATAAAGCCAGAAGTGAGCGCGACAAATAGTCTATTTTACCTAGCGAAAAATTTAGGCATAAGCATGGCTGATGTTGATATTTTAAGGCTTTTTGAGCTAAGCGCGGGGTATAAAAATTTAAGTGATTTTATATTTAACCTTGAAAACTTTAGCTCTAAAATCAGCCCAAAAAGTAGCGACGGCGTGAGAGTGATGACCGTGCATAAGTCAAAGGGGCTTGAGTTCGCTCACGTCATAGTTTGCGACATGATGGGCAAGGGCAGGGGAGATGACTCAAATTTCATAACCGAATACAGCGAAAAGGGCGAGTGGATCGTAAAGAGTAAAATTTCAGGCAGAGAAAATTTTGATAGCGAATACGCAAGCGTTTTAGAGCAGATGAAGGAGCTTGAAAAGCAAGAAAATATCAATAAAATTTACGTCGCTTTCACAAGGGCAACAAAGTCGCTCATCATCATCAAACAAGCCGTCCCAAGCGGAAATAGTCCAAGCTTTTTCTCGTTTTACACAAGAAGCGACAAGAGCGAAGCAAATGACTATCTTGACTTAAAAGAATTTAGCTTTGGCAAAATTTTGCCTAGCAAGAGCGAGCAAAAAGAGGCAAAAAAAGATGAAAAAATGCCTGAAATTTTAAAGATAGGGAGGCAGGAGGTTGAGACAAAAGAGCAAAAAACAAGCGGCAAAAATTTAAGCGCGATATATTTTGGTCTGGCGTTTCACTATCTGCTTGAGATGAGCGAGAAATTTGATGAAATTTCACTAGAAAAAGCTAAAAATTTGATGCTAAATAAATTTCATAAATTTTTACCACTTGAGGCACTTGAAGATGCCTTTTCTAGGGCAAAAATGCTTATAAGAGAGCCAAAATTTATAGAGTGCATAAAAGGCGAAGAAATTTATAAAGAGCAGCCATTTAAAGTAAAAAATGAGCTAAAGCAGATGGACCTTTTTTGCTTTAATGAGCATGAAATTTGCGTGATTGATTATAAAACGACAGATAAAAATATAGAAGAGAACAAAAAGCAGGTAAAAGAGTATAAAGATGCGCTTGCTAAATTTTATGAAAAACATAGTATAATCGCCGTCATTTTCTATGCACTTGAGGGCAAAATTTCATATATTGAAGTTTAAATGCTACTTAATTTAAGCTTTGTCAAAGCATTGTTTAAATACAATCACAACTCAAAAATTAACTTGGCAAAGGTAAGAAAATGACAAAAATAACAAAGCCAAACGAAGTTAAGCGAGACTGGATCGTAGTTGATGCAGCTGGTAAGCGCTTTGGTAGATTGCTAACTGAGGTAGCAACTATACTTCGTGGCAAAAACAAACCATGCTTCACGCCAAACGTAGATTGTGGCGACTATGTTATCATCATAAATGCTTCTAAAGTAGAATTTACTGGTAATAACAAAGCTGAAGATAAACTTTATCACAGACACTCAGGATATTTTGGCAGCGTAAAGAGCGAGAAATTTGGCGATTTGATAGCAAATAAGCCAGAAAAACTATTTAAATTAGCTGTTCGTGGCATGCTTCCAAAGACAAAACTTGGAAGAGAGATGATAAAAAAACTAAAAGTTTATGCTGGCAGTGAGCATCCTCATACGGCACAAATAGCTAAAAAAGAAGGAAAATAATTATGGCAAAAGTTTATGCAACTGGTAAAAGAAAAACTGCCGTAGCAAAGGTTTGGATAAAAGCCGGAAGCGGTAAAATCGTAGTAAATGGTATGGATCTTAACACTTGGCTTGGCGGTCACGAGGCTATCAAGCTTAAAGTTATTCAACCACTTTTAGTAACAAAACAAGAGAGTTTAATAGACGTAGTAGCTACAACTTTAGGTGGCGGTTATTCAGCACAAGCTGAGGCTTTAAGACACGGCATTTCACGTGCTTTAGCTGATATGGATGCTGATTTTAGAGCAGCGCTTAAACCAAAAGGCTTGCTAACTAGAGATTCTCGTGTTGTTGAACGTAAGAAATTTGGTAGAAGAAAGGCTAGAAGAAGCCCACAATTCTCTAAACGTTAATGGTTTTTTGCAAGTGCTTTTGCATTTGCAAAATTTAGGTTATGTAAATTGTCAGATTTACATTAAGAATTTGGTTATAATTTAAAGTTGATTTATTTTTATTTAGGTAAAATTATAGTCAACATTAAAAATCCCTATTTGAAAGGAATTCTATTATGAAAAAGATTGCTTTAGCTATGGTTGCCGCAACAGCGGTTTTTGCGTCTAACGCAGCATACAACTATGAGATCACTCCAACTATCGGTGGTGTTCATCCAGAAGGAAATCTACGTGTAAAAGACCACAATTTTGTTGGTATTAGAGCAGCTAGAAACCTTGAAGATTTCTTCTTTGATCAAGTTGAACTTGGTGTTGATTACTCTCAAAAACTAAAAGAGAGAACAGGCGACGTTGTAAGACATGGTAGAGCTCTTAGATACCACGCAAACCTTGTAAAAGATATCGTTGACTTTGGACCAGTTAGCCTATATGGTTTAATCGGTGCTGGTTATGAAGATATACCAAACGCTTTTGTGAAAAATAAAGATGGTGGTTTTGGTCAATATGGTCTTGGTTTAAGATACCAAGTAACAGATAGATTTGCTCTTAAAGCAGAGGCAAGAGACGCTATCAAATTTGAGCACGCTGATCACAATCTATTCTATTCACTAGGCTTTGGCATCGGTCTTGATTCAAAAGCAGCTCCAGTTGTAGCAGCAGCTCCAGCAGCTCCAGCAGCAGCTCCAGCTCCAGTTCTTGATGATGACAATGACGGTGTGCCAAATGATATCGATCAATGCCCTAACACTCCAGCTGGTGTAGTTGTTGACGAAAGAGGATGCGAGAAAGTTATCGTTCTTAGAGACCTAGATGTTAACTTCGCATTTGATAGCTACAAAGTTGGACCAAAATATGCAGCTGAGATCAAAAAAGTAGCTGACTTTATGGGTGAACACCCAGATTATAAAGTTGTACTTGCTGGTCACACTGATAGTGTAGGTGCGGAAGCTTACAACCAAAAACTATCTGAAAAAAGAGCAAAAGCAGTGGCTGAGGTCCTTGCTGGTTACGGCGTAGAAAAAGCTAAAATTTCTACAGTTGGTTACGGCGAACTTAAACCAATCGCTACAAACAAAACTAAAGAAGGTCGCGCTCAAAACAGACGTGTTGAAGCTACTTTCCATAAATAATTTTATTATTTAAAATTACTTCTTTAGGGCTTGGCTTCGGCTGAGCCCTTTTTTATTTCTGCGGAGATTATCATGAAAAAAACTATACTTTTTGACTTAGATGGCACACTTATAGACTCTACTTCTGCTATTTTAAAAGGTTTTGATGTGGCGTTTTTAGTTCATGACAAGAAAGAGCCTGATCATGATGCGCTAAAATCTCTAGTAGGATATCCGCTTGAAATAATGTTTGAAAAACTCGGTGCCAAGAAGAATTTAATAGGTGAATATGTAAAAGAGTATAAAGCTTGCTACGAGAAGATCTATTTAGATGAGACTGTGCTTTTACTGCATGCTATGGATGCTTTAAAAGAAGCTAGTGTGTTTGCTGATATTGGTGTTGTTACGACAAAGACATCAAAATTTTCTATCATTTTACTTGAACATTTGGGCGTTATGAAATTTATAAAAACGGTTGTCGGACGAGATGATGTAGTAAATCCAAAACCAGATCCAGAACCTATAAATTTAGCTTTAAAGAGATTAGAAAAAGAAAAAGACAATGCGTTTATGGTTGGCGATACCATAATGGATCTAAAGGCTGCTAAAGCTGCTCTTATAACGGGCGTTGGCCTTACATGCGGATATGGCAAAGAGTCTGATTTAAGGCAGTTTAGCGAGCATATATTTGCAAATCCACATGAGGCTGTCAGCTTTATCAAAGAAGCATAATGGTGAAAGTTTATTAAGACTCCTGAGTCTGATACCATTTAAACGTAAATTTATTCATAAATTTTTGTTTTAACTTATTACAAAATGCTTTAGATAGATAAAAAAGAATTTTATAATTTCATATCAAAAATACCTGCTACTATTTTGATATGATTATTGATCTAAACAAATCCTTGCCTTTAATAAATTCTGCATTCGATTTGTTGTTCTAGATAAATTTGCTAATAAAATATGTAAATAAATATACCCGTATGTGAATATGCTTGATAGGGATTTTTTGTGCTTCGAAAAAGAGCCAGAATTTGTAGATATCGCACTTAAACGAAAGGCTGAGCTAGAAGCAAATTTTATAAAATTTAGAGATAAATTTAGTGATATAAAAATGCTTGAGAGCTTAAAATTTGGCTAGATTTAAGATCCCTTACTTCACAACTATCCGCGCAGCACTTGCAGCTGCTAAGTCGCTAAGCACAGTTCAAACTGGCAAAGCGCTTGAAGTAAAAAGCTTACAAGAGTATCTAAGCGAGAGATGAACCAAAAAGAGTGCGTAGTAGAAGCGTTGGTTAGCCTTGGCGGCATGGCAACGCTTTTTGATCTTTACCATAAAACTGATGTGAGTACTTGGGGCAGCAAAACTCCATTTGCTAGTATAAGACGAATAGTGCAGACTAATAAAGAATTTTATAAGATCAGAGCTGGACTTTGGGGACTTTGTGATTTTAGAGATAAAAATTTAGCCAAAACAGGCGATAGTAAGATCGAGCAAAATGCGAAATTTACACATTCTTATTTTCAAGGTGTTATGCCAAGATAGGAAATTTAAGGCATTTTCAAACGTTTATCCCAGCTCAAGATAAGAATAAAATTTATAAATCAGACAAGAAACTTTGTGAGCTTAAGCGAGAAACAATAAATTTAGTGGCAGTTTTGGCTGCCACTCTAAATTTCACTTCTATTTGATTAGCTATTTTTTAAAGCGCTAGCCACCTTTAAA
>NZ_ANNG01000012.1 GCF_000466685.1 Campylobacter concisus UNSWCS | reverse complement strand
ATTAGCGAGCACTCAGACATTAAATTTATACTTTTTAATGGGTCAGCACCCTTTTAAAATTTATTTTAAGTATGGGGGGGGGGTAGAATGCCTTTTTAACCAAAAAAGGAGAGTATAAAGATGAAAAAGCAAATTTTAGCTTCAGTCTTAGCCAGCGTTTTAGCCACAAGTAGCGTATATGCTTGGGGCTTTGGAAGTAGTAGAGAAAAGCCAAATTATGATTATAGCGCTGATAAAAAGCTTATAGAAACCAATACACAAAAAATTGGCACTGAAAAAGCAAAATATTGGTGCTTAGATCAAGGCAACGACCTAGGTTGTTTAGCATTAGAAAAATTAGAAGCTTTAAAGGGTAAAGATCTCAAAAAAGTTATAAATTATTATGAAAAAACTATTCCAGAGTATTGTTATGATAAAAAATTTGCTCCAGCATGCAATATACCAGCTCATGATTTGATAGAATGGAAAATAGTTTATTTTGCAAAAAAAAGTGATGATTATGCAAAAGTAGAAGCTATCCCGTCTGACTATGCAAAAGCACTTTCTGAGTCAAAAGCAGATGTAAAAATGCTTGAATATGGCTGCAATGAGTTAAAAAGTGCCTATATATGTAGAGATCTGCGCGACATGTATAAAAACTTAGGCGACAGAGAAAAGACAAAAGAATATAACGACAAAATGAAAAATGGTGATGAAAAATGGAATTCTGTTCTTTATGACTATCAGCACATGAGATATATAAATAGCAATAACTCTGCATGGTGGCTTTTGCTCTATTAAGCAAGTCAAATAATAAATTTCATTCGCTTTAGCTGACTTGTAAATTTAGTAAATTTCACCATCTCTCAAGTCAGCTATTTTAAATTTAAAGCTAAATTTAGCCCCCTACTCTTTTAAATTTATCGCTCACCTCAAAAAGCCAGACGCCAAATTTATCCTAAAGCATCTCTATAAACGCCTCCAGCCTTGTCTTGATCTGCCCAGCATCGCTTGTAGAAAAGTCCGTCTCAAGCGCCATGTAAGGCGTATTTACGTCGCTACATGCCCTTTTTATATTGGTAGTTTCTACGTTATAGGTGTGACAGGCTTGCAGCACAACGTCGATCACGCCGTCCGCCTTATACTCTTTTATCATCTCTTGAAGCACATTTTCTCTATCTTTATTTGGCGACATGATCGAGCAAGGTATCGCCATGTAGCGCTTTGCTATGGCGCTAATTGGATCGTCGTTTTCATCGACAAGGTTGCTAAAATTTTTAGTTCCAGTGCAGTTTTCGTAAGCCACCACGACGCCGCCTGCCTCTTCTATGGCTGGTACGATCTTGTC
>NZ_ANNG01000011.1 GCF_000466685.1 Campylobacter concisus UNSWCS | reverse complement strand
ACAGTTTTACAACGTATTAAGGTTGTAACAAACAAGCCCCTAAACATCTTTACTCTGTTGCGGGCGGTAAGTTAAGTTATAAATAGTTTAAAGCCATATTCAGGGCAAATAACATATTTTTTGATATACTTTTATTGCAAACAAGAAATCAAAAAATACTAATGCACAATAATTGTGCATTTGGATAGTGAAATGATAAATAAACAAAACTTAAAAATTAATAAAATGCCAAATAATTTGTCAAAAAGTATGAAAAATGACTAGACAAGAATTAGCAGAAAAATTAAATATCACAAGAAATACGCTAACAAACTGGGAAAAAGAAAAGCCAGAATTAATCAGATTAATAAATCAAGGTCTAGCACTAGATGATCAAATTTTAGAAACTCAAAAATTCTTAGAAAAATTAGAAAAAATAAAAGAAAAAGCAAACAATGGAAAACTAAATATAAAAGAAAAAAATAAATAGAAACATACAAATGACAAATGCAGAAATAGCAAAAAAGCTCAAAATAGCCGAAAAAACTATATACAACTGGCGTAAAAATAGAAAAGAACTTTTTGAAGTTATAGAAAATGGATTAAATTTAAAGGAAAACAAAGAAAGTTTATATGTAAATGATACATATAAAGAATTAATAAAGCTCTTTGAAAAACTATCAGAACAAGAAATTCAATACTATATCCTGGATATAAAAACAAGAATTTTAAAAAAAGAAATAGATAAATGAATAAAAGAGATGTAGCCGAATTTATCGGCAAAGATATAAGAACTATATATAACTGGGAAAAAACTAACCCCAATCTATACAAAATACTAGAATTTTATTTTCAAAAAGAAAGTGAAATAAATCCAACACATAAAGAGCTAATAGAGCTATTTGATAAGTTAAGTGAAATGGAACAACAATTTTATTTATCAGACATAAGAGCAAGAATACTAAAAAAAGAAATAGGTTAATAGAGTAAGACTTCAAATCCCTCTCTGTCCGCCACCAATACAATATTTTTCTTTCCAACTTCCCTAAATTTCGGTGTTTTAACTGCATTTATTAGCAGATATTCTTGTCCTAAATTTCAGACAAATCAGCTTTGTTACAGAAAATTTGCACTTTTGTTACAGAAAATAGACAGGCTCTATCATGGGTTCTAAACTAATTACCAAGATAGCAAACAGACCAAATTTCTACTTTTTTGATACTGCTCTTAAAGATGGCAAAAAGCTAACTGTTAAATTTTGCCTTTTCACAAAAGATCCAGATGAGGCGGTAAGACTAGCAAATTCTATAAAAGCTGCAGCCAACGAAGCTCTTTCTAAAAAGATAACCACAACGCATGCAAACTCTAAAAGCCTAAGAGTCCTAATGAACATTAAAAGACAAAATGAGCGGTGCATTAAACAAAATGGCATATTTTTAGATGTTAGCGAATATAAAGAGCTCTCACAAGAGGTGATAGCTAAATTTTATAATCTAGTAGTCCCAGAAGAAAAGCTTGAAAAAGAGTTCAAAACATTATTGGATGCATCTTTAAGTCCAAAAGAAGCCTCGCCGCTATCTTTTGAAGCAGTAGCTAAAAGATATGTGCAAACAGAGTGTTTAAAGCTAAAATCAAGTGATAAAACCAAGGGCTATTATGTTAAGACTGGCAAGCTCTTGGATGAGTTTTTTAAAGATCATCAAGGTAAAGAGTTTAGCTACAGCGATGCTGAAAACTTTCAAACAACTCTAGCAAGCAAAAAGCTCAATAAAAAGACCATCAATAACTACACATCTTACTCAAAAAGGCTCTTTGACTATGCCATAAAGATGGGCAAGCTCACAACCAATCCTTTTAAAATGCTTACATCTTTTAAAATTTCAGCCGACGAGAAGTCGCCGAAAGATAACTTCAGCCTAGATGAACTAAAAATAGTTTTTGCTACAAAAAGGCTTGATCTACGAAACTATATGATGTTTGCTCTTCATACTGGGCTAAGGCTTAATGAAATTTGGCAACTTAATAGCGACAATGTTGGTGAGCAGGATGGAATAAAATTTATAAATGTTAGAACTGCAAAACAAAGAGGGGGAGTGAAAAAGTATAGACAGATACCTTTGCATGAAAATATTGAGTATTTAAGCGATCTAAAGTGGCTAGAAAATATTAAGAGCAGTAAGGTTAATAGCGATTACTTTAGTAAGCGATTAAATAGACACATCCATAAATGTATCCCACTAGCAAACGTTACATTTCATAGGCTTAGGGGAAATTTTGCTAAGGCTATAAAGGATTACTGTTTGGAGAATTCCTTGACCGATCTAACATCTGTTTTGCTAGGACATAGTGCCGATCTTGCAACTGATACGTACGCAAAGGAAATATCTTTAAAAGCTAAGCAAAATTCTATGATTGGACTAAAAATTTTTAAATTTTTACATAACCAGTGATTTTTGAAAGCAATCGGTATAATTAATAATAAACATAAAAAGGATTTTCGATGGAAAACAATAAAAAATCTATGGATGTGACAATGCAAAAGCTGCTTTGTGTAGAAAAATATGAGGATGTTCATCATGGGCGGGTAAGGGCGTATTATGATACTGATATAAAGTTATTGATGCAAGATGCAATATATTGCCTCAATAAGGGATATTCTAGGTCTAGTGGCGAGAAAAAAAGACAATATTGGCTTAAGATATTTTTAAACCTAGCAAGTTTGTATCCGTGTATTTTATCACTAGATAAAAAAGGCATAGTTAGTAGTACGATTACTAATTTTTTTAACAACTTAGCCGAAAAAGAGTCTCGAAAAAAAAGAATTATTAATCAAGATCAAGTCGTAAGTCAAAATAAACTACCGCCAGAACTTCATATAGATCAAAAAAAGTGGGATAATTTTCTTCAACTGTATTATGGGCAGATAGACTTTAATAATTATTACAACACTCCAGTGAGTAAAAAAATATCTGATGGAGTGTATAAAGTAAGAGATGGCTTTCTCGTAAGGGGTCAATTTATACCGAGTTATATTTTTTTAGAAATTAGAGAGTGTATTATAAAACAAGAAAAGACAAAAATAGTACCTGTAAAGCATCAATATGGTGTTAAACTAGAAAACTTTGAAGATATAGAAAAAGATTTTATGGAGCATGTTGCAAGGAAGCGAAATTTTAGTGATAGTACAAAAAAAGAGTACCATCATGCACTTAAGCTGCTTAAGGAATTTCTTAATGATAGAGACATCAGCATAAGCGATATAAATGTAAAAGTAGCTGAGGACTTTCATGAAGGTCTTATTAAAGAAGAAGGTGTGAGAGCAAGAAACAAAAAGAGAGCAAATAATATAGTAGGCTTTTTATCAAATGTATTTAATAGACTTGCGCATTTAGGAGTAGTTGGTGATAACTTTTTTAAAAAAGAAGCGATAGATCGATTTGGTATTAAAGAGAAAACGACAAAGAGAAATTTCTCTATGAGCGAGTTAATGCTGTTATTTTCTGGAGAACATAATATAGAAAAAGAGATACTAGACTATTTTCGCTTTAAACTACATGTTGGACTTCGTATGGAAGAATTCTTTAGATTAAATGAAAATAGTTTCATAACAGAGACAATAGATGGGCAAACATATAATTGTGTCATTATAGATACAGCAAAAGGCAAATGCAGTAGCGAATCCAAAAGAGTAATTGTCCTACATGAAAATATCAAAGACTTACATAATTATAAATGGGTTAAAGCCATAAAAGAACAATACCCTACAATAAAGTCTTTTAATAAAAAAGCCAATGGCTGCATAAGAAAAGTTATAAGTGATAAAAAAGTTAGTGATCATCGCTTGAGAGGCAACTTTGCTAAGAAATTAGTAGAATACGATCATATAAACAACATAAGTGACTCCATTGTAAATGTTGCAGATGAATTAGGCCACAATACAAATAAAAACAATAGAAAGAATCTTGAAGAATATAATGACCTAGTTAGGGGAATGATGGGTTATAATCTCTCCGACGCTCTTGACATATACGCCCAATCTCAACTTTTGAAACCTAAACTAAGAGACATAAAAGCATTTGATGAATATTCAGGTATTTTCAAATACTTAGATATACCAAGTAATAAAATACCCCATATAAAATCAAATAAAAATAATAAAAAGGATAAAAAATGATAACAATTCATAATAATGAACTTTTGTTCAGACCTGCTTGTTCGGAGGAACTTTATATATTTGATGATCCGTTTGAGACTATTAATGATTGGCTTGATGCGACGATCATGGGCTTAAAACAAGAATGTCCTTTTGTTTTAAGCGGTTCATCTCTTGGCGAATTTACTACAGAAACGAGTGATTTCACAATAGGTGGCGAACAAGGCGAGGCATTGACTTACCAAAATGTATTTGATTTTTGTAAAGAGCTATACGATGAAGTCTTTAAGATCAGGGGCAAGCTAGTTGGGCTCTTTTGTCAGTCCATAGGCTGCACAGACAAAGAGGAATTTGACGAAATTTATCAAAAATTCAATAAAAAACTTGATGAGTTTAAAAAAATTCTAGACAAGTTTAAAATACCACAAGGTTTAGATATGCAATATGGCTTCAAGCAGTCCATGCCTTCTTATATTTATTAAAGCTATGCTTATTTTTAAGAATGAGCTTAGTAAAAGTTAAATAGAATTATTCACTTTGAATAGTTCTATTCTTTAAAAATAAAAAAGGAATGTAGTATGGAGACTAAATTTTGTCCATTTTGTGGTGAGACAATTAACAAAGATGCTATTAAATGCAGATTTTGTGGTAGCTTCTTAAATGAGGAAGCCAAAAACCAAGCAAGAGAACAAATGAATAGCCAAAAAAATATGGCGAATAATCCCCCATATCAAAACCAAGCAAATAATAATGAAATTCCGCTTGGTTTTATAAAAACGTGGGATGGAGAAGTAATCCTAAAGCCACAAGGCTTCAACTTTTGGGCATTTTTGTTTGGGCCTCTATACTATACTGGATATGATAACCTGCTATATATATCTCTAGCAACTATATCAACAGTTTTATTATATTTCTTGATTAGTATAGGCATAAAAAATGATAGTATGGAAATGATTAATATTGTTTATGTGGTTTATTCAATCGGTTTGACCGTGGCACAAATCATAGCGGGTGCAATAGCAAATAAGGTTCTTCCAGTAAAAACAGTTAAATTTAATTATGGCTGGGCAATTGGTGCATTTTTAGTATTGCTTATTGCACAATTGATATCTCTAAGACTATTTTTTTAGTAGGATTTGGGCATGAATAACAATCTAGTCAAATGTCCTTTTTGTGCTGAAGAAATAGAAAAGGACTTGGAATTTTGTCCAATCTGCGATACACAACTAAAAACGCAGTGCCCTTTTTGTAAAGAAGAAGTAAAGACAAATGCCACCAAGTGTAGATTTTGTGGTGAAACTTTGCACTTTATGCCAAAAACCAAAAAAGAGATCATTAAAGAGCAAGAAGAGAATGAAAGAAAAAGGCTGCGAAAGTTAGAAGAAGAAGCAAGAGAGGAGCAGCTAAGAAAAGAAAAAGAAGAAGAGGCAATTCGCTTGAGAGAGCAAAGACAGCGTGAGTTAGAAGAAGCTAGACTTGCTGAGGAAGCTAAAAAAAGAGAAAACAAAGAGCAACTAAAAAAGCATATAAAAAACTATAAATTTATATATGCTATAGCTATTTTTATACTTGCTGTAGCGGTAGCTTCTGCATTTATATTCTTAGGAAATCCAAGTAGATATGAAATTTATAGTCTAGAAAATGAATGCGAAAATCAAAATGGTGATAGTTGTATGAAGTTGGCATACTTTTATGAAAAGGAGCATGACACTGCAGCAAAGCTGTATGCAGACAAAGCAATAAGTCTTCTAAGAGAGAAGTGCAAATCTGACTCTAAAGCCTGCTATCAACTAGGCCTGATTTATGAACATGGCGACTATCAAACTAGTAGTTTTACTTTAGAGAAGATAAAAAATGTAGATTATAAAGAGGCTTATGAATACTACAAAACATCTTGCAAATTAGATAATACGCAAGCTTGCGATAAGCAAAAAGCACTTGAAGACGATGCAAAAATTGCTTGCGAGATAGGGATAAGCGATGGCTGCATAAAACTGGCTAAAGATTATGAACAAAAAAACGACCTAGAGCATGCAAATGAGATCTATACAAAGCTATGTAATAATAATAACAAAGAAGCTTGCAAGGCTTTAGCTGGCAATCTACTAAAAGGTAATCCCTCTGAAAAAAATATAAAAGTAGCTTATGAGATATATAAAAAAGTTGATGCCTCTAAAGCAAATACAGTTTTTAACGGCGAACATGGATGCCTTCTAAACAATAGTCTTGCTTGCTTTGAAATGGGATTAGAATATAACAGCAATGGTGATTATAAGAAGGCAAATGAATATTTTGAGATGGGGTGTAATTTAGAGGATGGCGGATCTTGCTCTTATTTAGGCGTTAATTACCAAATGGGAAATGGGGTCTTGGCAGATATAGAAAAAGCAAAAGAGTTTTACCAAAAAGCTTGCGATCTTAAAGATGGTTTTACTTGCAAAAGCCTGGCTAATCTATATAGGCTTGAAAAAAATATAGATAGTGCTGCCATAAATTATGAAAAAGCTTGTAATCTTGGTATGGCTAAATCATGTGGGTATGCAAGCGAACTTTTTAAGGATGACGCAAACTCTTTTAAGGATCTAAAAAAGCTATCGAATTTGCTAAAAAAGGGTGCGATCTAAAAGATGGCAAGAGCTGCTTTATCCTTGGTGCTGGATACGGGGAAGGTGATGGTATAAAAAAGGATCTTAAAGAAGCCAATAAATACTATCAAAAAGCTTGCGATCTAAATAACAATGCTGATGGATGTGCAAGTCTTGGCTATAACTATAAATATGGCTATGGGATAACTAAAGATCTAACTTTGGCTAATAAATATAATCAAAAAGCTTGTGATGCAGTAAGTGGTAGAGGTTGTAACTATCTTGGCGTAAATTATAGAGATGGCGCTGGCTTTGAAAAAAATATGCAAAACGCATACTCTTACTTCAAAAAATCTTGTTATAACTACAACTATGCTAGGGGATGCACAAATTTAGGCGAAATATTATGCAAATATGGCAATTATACCAATGCAAAACAAGAAGCACAAGACGCGCTAAATAAAGCATACTATAAACTAGGCGACAAAAAAGCACTAGATATACTTAATCAATATTTTAGCAACTAAACACTCATGGGAAATTCTCCCATGAGTAAATTTACATCTTATAAAATCTCCCAGAGCTCTTTATCTTCGTCACTTGCTTCGTTTGCTTCTTGAACTAAAACGTTTAGTCTTTTAAGCAGCGCATCAAGTTTTTGATTTAGCACTGGCACTTCAGACTTCTTTTTTGTCACTATGTCTTGTTTTATGAGCAAAGAGCGCCTTTTAAATAGCTGCTCGTTATATACTAAAATTTCATTATCCCCAAGATCTACATTAGTAAAACTACTACAGATGCCAAGCTCTTTTTGATAGCTTAGCTCAGCCTTTAAAAGGTCATTTTCATCTATAAATATAGGCGAAGCTTTATAAATTTTACCATCGTGGTAATACTCAAATTTTTTTAACTTGCTAAAGTCTTTATCCTCTCCGCTGGCGTATTGTCTGACCGAGTTTTTAAAGAAATATTGATTGGTTAAATTTCCCACCAGCTCTTTATATCTTGAGTCACTACCAAGGCTGCTTTTTAGCACATCTTCATTTTGAAAGGCAAGTATTAGCTCAACCCTAGCCTCTCTTAGTACGTCAGCGTGTAGGTCCGTTGATGGATTTAGCACACGCTGCGCTTCATCTATAAAGATACTAACTGGCACCTTCTCTTCGTTTGCTATGCGTTGCGCCATATTTGAAAGGGTGGAATTTAGCATAAGCTCTACCGCACTATCCTTTAGCCCTTGAGAATTTACAACGACTATCTTTCCTTCATTTAGTAGCTTGCTTATGCTGTTGCCATGATAGTTTAGCATCTCATCATCGGCTATGCTTTGCAAGGCAAAAAGCATAAATGTGTAGTTTGAAAAAAGTCTTGCTTTTTGTGACTCTTCATCATTTCTTACACCTTCATACTCCTTGAAAGCTTGTATGAAATTTTCAGATTTTTCATTAAACTCGCCTAATGCCCAAATTTTCTCATTTAAAGAGCTAACCAAAGATTTTTTACTTATAACTCTTGCAAATGCCGTGTCGCTTTTTACATGATCATCTACCAGCTTAACTAAGGCATAAAATTTTTTAAAGTCGCCTAGTTGCTGGGTTGATTTGCATAAATTTGCAAAGCTTGGCTTTATATCTTTTGCTCTATTTTCTATATATGGGGTGCAAAAACCTTGCTCCATAAGGTCGCATATCGCCTTCATCGTTGAAAGAGACTTTGTGGCGATATTTGCCGCTAAATTTCCCCAAAATGGATCACGCTTTGTGCCAAATGTCTTTTGAAAGAAATTCATCAATAAGCTCTCACTTGCATCATCCATTATATTTATTTTGTTCCCCCATGGCACATTTATCATTACGACATCTTTTAGTCTGCCATGCTTCTTGGCTAAAAATTTAACCTTTTTATGCTCAACTCCTTTGTAGTCAAAGACAAGCATCCCATGCCCTACTTTTATACGCTCATCCATCGCTGGTAGGATCGCTGAAGTGGTCTTACCACAACCTGTTTGCCCTGTTATCATCGCATGCGTAAAGCTTATAGGTATGCTAAGAGCGTTTGAAGTAGCGACTTGAGCTAGCTCTTTTTTGTTGTTGATTAGTGAAAAAACTGACATATTATTCTCCTTTATTAGTTGGTATTATTTCATTAGCTAGGCCATAAGCAATGGCTGATGATGCGTCTATATAGCAGTCTCTATCGGTGAGTTGCTCTATCTTTGCTATTTTTAGATTGCTGTTAGCCTTTATCATCTCATTGACTTTTGATTTGATTTTTAAAATTTGATTTGCGATTAGTTCGATGTCGCTTGCCTGACCTGATGCACCACCAAGAGGCTGATGAAGCATGAGGCTTGAGTTTGGCAGCATATAGCGCTTATCTCCATTTAAAAATATGAGTGCAGACATGGAGGCAGCTAGCCCCACGCAAAATGTATTGATTGGTGATTTTATGGTTTTCATAAAGTCGATTAGTCCAAAGCCATCATATATAGAGCCTCCAGGGCCACTTATATATATGTTTATGTCGCTTTGATCTACGCTGTCAAGATACAAAAGTGTTTTTTGTGTAGTTAGGCAAATTTCTTGATCGATCTGCCCATATAAAAAGATATTTCTATCAGCCAGCAAGCTCATGTGAATGTCGGCGAAATTTAGCTTGTCAAACTCTGCCATCTTCTCTCCTTGTTTTTGGTTTTTGTGAGAGAAGTTTAAGATAGTAGATGAGCCTTTAAATTCCACCTATTGCTTCTAGAGCCGGTGGCTTGGTCGTTTATAAAAGCTCTAGATCGTTTATGTGATGTCCTAAAGCAGGAGTTCTTTTTTCATCAATGAATAAATTTAAGCTCTTACCAAGGAGATCTTCAAAGTAAATTTTAGCTAGCTCTTTAGAGTTTTTGTATCTAAAAGGAGCGTGCGTGGCAAGATATAGTCCGTAGATATCATCTATAAGCCACTGCCTTGCGTATCTATCTTTGTTTATTTCAAAATTTTTGTAAGAAAGGTCATTTTTTAGATTATCTAGCTCCTTTTTAAATTTGCTTAACACAAAAATATTTTCATCTTTAAGGGATTGATATATAAGCTCATGATCTAAAAGAGAGCTGTCATCTAAAGATCTTAAGCTCTTTTTAGTAGGGGTAGTTTTTATTTTTATCACATTTTGCTTTATCTTCCAAATTTCATCATAAATTTGATCAAAGTTACCAAAAAATGCGGGTGAAAATATAATCAAAGCGTCATCTTCTCTAAAGCTTATATATCTATCTTTAAAAATTTCAAGCTCAAAAATTTCTGATCCCATATTGCTAAAAACTAGCGCTTGATTGTCCCTATCTAGCCCCATCACAAAGCCTCTTTTTATGATCAAAACATTCATGGATTTTAAAAATCTCTGAACTTTTGCCTCGTCATAAACATAGCTTAAAAGATAAAGCGTCATATCATCTGGCTGACTACTTGAAAAGTCTTTGTATTCGCCCTTCCAAAAGTACTCCCCTGAGTTTAAACACATCATTATAAAAGCAGCGTCTTGCATATACGCAAATTTTTTATCATCAACTATTGACCTACTTTTTAGAGATTTTATATGCTTTTCTAGGTATTCATTTGGAGCTAGGATGTAACTATTTTTATCATTTATATGCTGTTTTTGGCTCGGTACTAAATTTTGATCTAGCTTTATAAGTGCAAAAAACTCTTCACATACTTCTTTTAGCTTTTTATTTATCTGCTTTCTTTTGCTGTCTATTTTTTCATCAAAATTTTTAATGTAGCCACGAAGTCTTGGCACATTTACTATTAGATCTTCGTCTTTACCACAAACTTTGCAAACTTCATCCATAAATTTTTCAGTCTGCATATTTCTTTTTTTATCGACCACCTTTTCAAGTAGAGCATGGTCATTTTTACTAAAATCATAAAATTTACCAACAAAAAGAGAGAGCGCATATGTATTTACAAGAGAGTTTAAAATAGGTGTTTGATGTATTTTTAGATTATTATTTGGTTTCTTTTTACTTCCATCATTAAAAAGATCATATTCAACCTCGAATGACATATTTTATCCTTGTAGTTTTTAATAGACCCGTAGTATTTCAATAGACTACGTTCACCAAAATTCTATCTATATTTTTATTAGTTTTCCAAAAAACAAAGCAATAATATTGCTGAAATGATAAGTCATAGCCGTCTGTTCTATTTTGAAGCACATAGATTGATTGAACACCTGTATCTATAATGTATTTGAAATTGCTAGTAGCACCTCTTTCTAATCCATACACCATACTAGCCAAAAAGCATACAACAAATAATGCCTTTTTCATCGAGAACTACTTTTTCTATAAGTAAAAATTTGCAAGTATATTATTCATTACGAACTTTATTTAATATAAAATTTATTCTAACTACATAGTTTCTAGGTATGGTTGTCTTTATGGCGAGTAGAAGGTGGTTATAAAAGAGAAATATCTCTCATATGTCTTAGCGTTTGCTCTTTGTTTTTCTCTAGAATTTCTATTAGCCTTGATAAGAGTGGCTCTGAAGCATATTGACAAAGATCTATGATGCGACTTATGTTTTGTAAATTTTCATATTCTTTGTCATTGTAATTACATTTATTGACCATATCTTTTAAAAAGCTTGAGATATTAAGGTCGTCTATAAAAAGTTCTTGTTCGCTTACTCCAAGGGCTTTTGCTATATAAGGTATAAGCTCAGCTTTGATCTCTCTATTTCCATTGAGATAGTTATATATAGATGGCAGAGACGGCACTTCGCCTGTGCTTTTTAGTCTAGGTTCAAGATCTATAAATTTTTGGACAAAGTCCTTTTTCTTTAACTTTTTACTTCTTAGGATCGCATTTATTCTTTCATAAATTTGCATTTTACACTCTTTGAAATTGCTCTAAATTTAAGAAGTATAATTGATAAAAAAATACTATATGAATTAAGTATTCAATAAGAATAATTCTAATAAAATTATCCGTATAGTAAATTTATTCTTAATAGTGATAGTTTTTATGAACTAACATACATCATCAGGTTAATAGGTCTAATTTCAAGCAAAACAAGAAAGGATAAAGATGAAAAAGATAGCTTTTATGTTTGCTATTTTGCTGTGTTGTGGCTCTGCGTTTGCGTTTGACCCAGTTGTGGGTGATATAACTACCGGATTTAGCAGAGATAACCGTTTGGAAGTCGTTAGAGACAATATATATAAGCTGATGTGGCAAGACGGTGATTTACCTCTACATGAGATGGCTTACGACGAAGCCATTCACTACTGCGAAAATTTAAATTTTGCTGGCTTTGATGACTGGCGTTTGCCTACGATAAAAGAGCTTTTAAGCATCACGGATCATGGCATGGACAGCCCTACGATAAACAAAGCCTTTCAAAACATCGCATACAAGATGAGCGACAGAGGCGAAAAAATCTACGGCTGGTACTGGAGCTCTACCAAAAAAGCCAACAACGACCCGTCTGCTGCGTGGGCCGTGGCTTTCTGGTTCGGCGCCAGTAACCTTTATGGCGTTTCTAATAATCGCGACTTTGTGCGGTGCGTCCGGGACTATTGATTTTAAAATTTAAGAAAGGATAAAAAGATGAAAAGACATATAGCCGTTTCTTTGTTGCTTTGCGGACTGCTTCACGCAGAGGCACTAAGCCCTACGTGCTACCGAGATAATGATAAAAACGTAGTGGTATGTAGCGAAAAGAAGCTAGGTAAACTGATGTGGCAGGACGCAAAACAAATATTTGAAGGAACGTGGAAGGAGGCACAGGAGTACTGCAAAACATTAAGCCTAGCCGGATACAAAGACTGGAGGCTACCGACCAGAGCGGAGCTACTAAGTATAGTGGATAATGGTAGATATAAACCTGCTCTAAATGCGGCTTTTAAATACATAACAGACTCTGATTATCCATGGTATTGGAGCCAAACTAAACGTGCCGGCCACTCGTCTCGCGCATGTGTAGTGCGTTTCGAGGATGGTAGTGAAGACGGGCGCGATTTTCCTCAACACTACTTCGTGCGGTGCGTCCGACAGTATTGATTTTTGAAATTTCTTTTTTGAGAAATTTAGACTTAATGGCGATGCTTTAAAAAGCTTTTTGCTCCCCTTGCGGGAGCTTTTTAAAATTTAGGAGAATACAATGAGTAACTTTACAGCTGAGCAGATACTAAAGGTAAATAAGATTTTTAGTAGGATTGTCAACTGCAAGGGAAATTTGAAAGTGTTTAAGGATTTTGATTGGGATCAGGATAAAAACAATATTATTATATGTGAAGAAAGTCCATATGGAGATAAATCTCTTACACTAGTAGATGGTTGGAGTAAAGTGAGTCTTGAAGACATATATGAAAATGCGCAAAAAGCTCTAAGTATAAGTGATATAACTCATATAGTAGATAGAGCAAAGATTGAGCCACTGAAAGATTTTACGATAGAAACAAGGATAGATAAAAATAAAATAAATGATCAAGCAAATACACATTTTTCAGTTTTGCTACACCAACTTAGCAATCTTAAATTTGATGATTTTGACACGTTATACACTGCTTTTTATGATATTTTAGAAATTTGTAAAAAAGGACTAAATATCAAAGATACTCATACGATCTTTTACTTAAATATATTTCAAAGACTACTTGAATACTTTCAAAAAGGTGATGTAAATTTTTACATTAAAGATGGCACTGTAAAGCCAGTTGATGATGAGCTTGCTAAAAGACTTAGAGAGTTTTTTGTTATTAATAGAATAATTTGCAAATTTAAAAATTATGTAGCAAGAAATTCAAATACAACGGTCCCAAATGGATACGGACATATAGATACTGGAAAATTTATAGAAACACTAACAGATGAAGAGAAAGAGGTATATGAAAAATATGGCGGTGCTTTAAGGGATATTTTTGGCATTTTGTCTAGGTGCATTCCTGATGAATTTGACGAATTAACTCAAAATGGTATAAAAAATATCATCTACTACGGTGCACCTGGAACCGGCAAGACAAAATTTGTAAAAGATTGCCTTGATATTTTAGATCCGAACCGCGATAGAACCGAGTGGGTACAGTTTCATGGCGGTTTTGAATACGAGGATTTTATAGACGGCATAAAACCGATCGGCATACAAAACGGAAATTTAAATTTAGCTTTGACAAACGGCATATTTAAAGAATTTTGCTTAAAAGCAGCACAAAATACTGATGAAAATTTCTTTTTCATAGTTGATGAGATAAATAGAGCCGACATAGCAGCGGTATTTGGCGAGACGTTATCGCTTTTAGAGGAGAATTACCGAGGTGAAAGCATAAAGACTAAAAATTATACACTTAGTAAGCAGGAGTTTTCTATACCAAGCAACATATATTTCATAGGCATGATGAACGATGTGGATAAGAGTATCGACTGCTTTGATCTAGCTCTTAGAAGGCGCTTTGCGTGGGTCTTGATGGAGTGTGATTATGAGGCTGTAGAAAATGCGACGGATAAAGCCTACAAGACAAAATGCAAAAATTTAAACCAATATATTACTGGCAAAACGTATGAGTTAAATGGCAAGCAAGAACAAGATGGTTTAAATTTAGGTAGAGCTTATGAGATTGGGCATTCGTATTTTCTCAAAAAGGAAGCAATGAGTGAGCAACAAATTTGGAATAGGCATATAGAACCGATCTTGCGTGAATATATCAGAACACAGTTTGGCGACGGCGAAGTAGAGAAAAAACTAAAGATGGCTAAGAAAATTTTCGTAGGCTAGTGCGATGTTTGAAGATAACAGCTGTTGCAAGTGTGCCGAGCATCAAAAAGAAATAACCTTTGATGAGATGACAAAAGGTAAGACGGGCATAATATTTCTAAACGGACGGCATGATAAATTTGACCCAAAGATAAAAGAAGGTCAAGATGCGCACTATATACTTAGAAAGTATGAAGACAGCAACTATGTATTTGGCAATTACATAGGCCATTTTACCTTTGAAGGACAAGAGTATATCATAAACTCGCGTTTCGGTAAGCAGCTAGAAGCCGAGCTTTTTAAAACTATCGACTCGTCGTTTTTTAGCTCTGGCGGTAGCGTCGCCGAGATAAATGGCGAGATCCCTATGGACTACATCCTTTATGCCTCATTTATCAGCCGCTTAAAGCTAGCCAAGCTAAGCGGCTTTCCAAGCGTTTATAAGAAAATTCCTTTCAGAGACTACGCCATGCACGGAAGCCTCGACGTTAAAAATTTCATCAAAAAAGATCAGCCCTTTACGGGTAAAATTTCAAGCTGCAAAAGCTCGCGAGTGCCCGACGAAGTAGTCGCAAGGGTGCTTTTAAAAGCTTACGATATCTTGGTTAGAAAAAACACTAAATTCGTACTTTACGACAAAGAAATAAAGAATTTTTTGCTAGCCAATGCTAATGGCAAGATGAAGAGTATCAGAGACATAGATACGGCTTTGAACTCAAAATCCGTTATGAACGAGCTTTATAAAGACTACAAAATTGCTCTTCAAATCGCCAGAGTTATCATTTTGCAAGATTCTAGATATACGAACGAAAGCGCCGTCAAAAATCTAAATTTTGGTTATTTACTGTATGCGCCCAACCTTTTTGAACTTTATGTCGAGAGGCTCATAAAAAGTGCATTGGACGAATTTGGCGGTAAATTTAGCCTAGAGACTCAGTATAAAATTCCAGGCTTGGATTTGAGACCTGATTTTGCGATAAAAGATGAAGAAGGGAAAATTTTAGCTGTTTTGGATGCTAAATATAGGCATTTTTATAATGCCTATATAGGTGAAACTGATTGCAAGAATTTGCTACAAATAAAACAATACGTGGAGAAAGCCGGTTCAAACACTGGAATTCTAATCTATGCCAAAAGTAACGTCTTTAATGAGCCAAAAAACATAAGACATAGTTCTGAAAACAAAATTTTTATACTCAGTGTATTAACAAATGATAATAAAACATCTGCTGACGAATTTAAAAAGTACCTTAAGAAGATTTTAGAAACTATAAAAGAAAAAAGATAGTATCGCTGTCTATGTGGATATAAGATAAAAGGCACTATATCATCAAGTGATCCGCTAGTAGTCGAAGTGCCAAGCAGAGAAACATACTGTAAAGATATGCTTTAAAGATAAAAAATAAAATACGTAAAATATGCGATTAGAAAAATGCCTATGTAGCAGATGATGCACAAACAAGCTAGCAGGGGTAGGCATAAAGGACTCATTTAGTCTAGCTATAGAATATGACTTATATTTTAAAAGAATGTAGGTCAAATCTCTCTTTTACATTAAAAAGCCTCGCAGAGCCCAAAGGTTTAGAGCTCTCTAAACCAATTTGGGCAATAAAATGGTTTAGGCTAATGATTTTTGCCCAAACACATATAATTACTATAAATAGATATTAAATTAAAGAGGCAATATGTTTAAAAATCAACAAGCAAATATAACATTTGAGCTAGCTAGTGACCGAACAAATGCTCACAATAGTAGAGAAGAAAAACCTGGCTACCTAATGCCAGGATACTATCTAAACGAAAAATATGGCATCTTGAAAAAGCCTGTGAGACACATAAGATTAAATAAGCTTAGCTTTGATGACTTATGGCAAAAAAGAAGAGATGAGATGAGGTATGAAGTATCATATCTTGGCAAGATCAAGCTAGTAGATAAATATAAAGGCAAAAAGCCGCTAAAGCAAAACTGTCACTATGAATGCGTCATAGGACTAAACGAGCATACGCAATTATCAAGCTTACTAAAATCCATAAAAGCTGTAAGCAAAATTTTAAATATTGAACCCATAAATTTATACATTCATAGTGATGAGGGGCACCTTTTGAGAAAGAGCGATAACAAGGAGATATTTCCACTATTTCATGATGAAAATGGCAAACTAGGTGGCACATACATTACAGATAAGGATGGCAGAGCTTATTACATACATATAAAAGAGAGTGTAAATGGCAAGCAATACTATGAAAAAGGGGCTGAACTCGAATATGAAAAATTTGAACCAATATTTCAAAAGCATGCTCATGTAGAATGGAATAGCTTAGTAAATGGCAGAAACCAAATGCAAAGATTCAAAAAGAATACAACTGATCCAAATTTGGACTATAAAACCGTTTTTAAAACTGTATATAACACAAATGCTGAAATTCTGGGAATGATAAAAGGAGATGGTGGCAGTAAGCATAAGAAACTAAAAGCTTTTAGAGTGGCTAGCGAAAATGATAAGCTTATGAAAAAACTAGAAGAGCTAGAGGCTGTCATTGAAAAAGATGAGACATATATAGAAATCATTACTAGATATAGTGAAGAGCAAAAAGTAAAGGTAGAAGAGCTAGAGCATGAAAATCAAACACTAAGAACAAGGCTTAGCGATCAAGAAAGCTTATATAAAGCTCAAGAGACGGAGCTGCAAACTACTAAAAATAAGCTTTGCAAGGCCAATGAAGAGCTTATCAAAAAGAATAGTGAAATAGAGTTTGCAAGAGAAGAGATAAGGCAAGTAAAAGAAGAAATTTATAATCTAGTCATAACTCATGCAAATACAAATATCAAGCTAAAAAGAGAGCTTGAACACTTTGGCATATCCTTTCCTGTGGAGATTAAGATGCAAGAGCCAAATAGTAATTTAGAAGCTATAGCCTCTATAAATTTAAGCTAATAGTGTATTTCTATGAGTAAGGAGTAAGATTGTGCTTATATATTGCAAGTATTTTTATGTGATCTTGTTCTATACGAAAGACCACCACATACCCTTTAAAGATAAGATCTCTCGTGTCTTCTCTATTGATTGTTTTATTTTTTCTAAATCTATAAGGCATATAAGAGATGCTTTTTAGTCTTTCTAATAGCTCGCAATAAAAAATCCAAGCAATTTCAACGCTATCCTTAGAGTAAAAATCCAAAATCGCATCAAGTTGGCTTAGAAATTCCTTGCTTAAATAAGGAGTTTGCTGCATTTAGGCACCGTATTTTTTAAAAAGAGAATTTACATGAGCACTCATTTCGTCCATTGAGACATACTCTAGCTCTCCTTTATCATCCATATCAGAAATCCTCTTTAGGTGCTCTTCGTCCTCTTTACTAAGATAGTTTTGCTGCTCACTATAGGTTTCAAAAATAGCAGCTGGATCTATTTTAAAAAGTAGAGCCTTTATCGCTTCAAGAGTGGTATTATCTGCAGTTGTTTGAATGTTTATCATGGTAGTCATAAAAGTCCTTTTAAATTTGAGTAGATTATAGCACTTTAGAGTCTTTATTTTTGTTAAATCAAAAATTTTTATAGCTAAAAGTTTAAGAAAAACTGTCCTGATAATAGGACAAGCTTTTTTATTAAAAATACTCTAAAAGCCCTTTAAAATCACAGAATGCTCGTTACAGAGAATTTAAGACTTTGTTACAGAAAATCAGCAAAAATAAAGCTTTAAAATATATAATCTCCATATCAATAAAAAGTCGCATATATCGGACTTTTGAAAGGTTTAAAAGTGATAAAAGTTATAAAATTGGCGGAGTGTCCCTCTCTGTCCGCCACCACTTATAAACAATCACAAATTTTTACCAACTTTTGCAAACATTGAGCCACGATTTTAACGTTATTTTAAAACTTTATTCAAAAAATTACAAACAATAGCAAACTATTATTATCACAACTTTTTAGCTGACTATTTGGCTGACAATTCAAAAATAGCCAAACTTTTGCCTTAGTCAGCTAAAAGAAAAACAATACCTATACTCTCACACCAATTAGTGATCACAGAATTTAAAAGTTAAAGCCAATAAAAGCTTTTAGCCGGCGCATACAAGCTTTAAAAGTCTAAGAGCCTTGATAGATGTAAAAAATAGAGATAGCACTTCATAGCAATTTTATAAAAACAACCTATTCTTACTATGAGATTTCATCTAAAACAATAGGAAATTTTAGTTAATAAAAGTTGATTTGCTATTAAAATCTGAATTAAAAATTTCAAGGGCATTGCGCCCTTGAATTATGATCTAACAGGTGAAAGATAAGGTTTTTCAGAGTGCATAGACATCTCATTTTGTTGTCTAAATGCTATATACTCTTCTTCGCTTAATTTTTTTATGTTAGCTATAGTGATCTTAAGAGGTGTGATACCTGAGAGCGGATCGTGGTCTTGAGCATTTGCAAGCTCGTTACCGTCAGCCTCACTATAGTGGAAAGTCGTAAATATCGTACTCTCCCTAAGGTCAGGATTTACGCGAAGTTTAGCTGCTATCCTGCCGCGTTTGTTCTCTACCATTGCGTAGCAGCCATCTTCTAGCTCCCTTTCTCTTGCGATATCAGGGCTTACTTCGATTAGCGGACCTTCGATGCCAGCACCATACTCTAGCGGTGGGCACTCTCTAGTCATCGTACCTGTGTGGTAGTGATAAACTTTTCTACCTGTTGTAAATAAGCAAGGATAAACCTCGTCAGGTACTTCGCTCATCGCGCCTGAACCTACTGGATAGCCATCAGGTATATGCATTTTGGCTTTAAATTCAGCCTCCATGCTCGCACGCTTATCTTTATCGTCAGCGTAAAGTACTGGAGCTAGGCGGAATTTACCATCAGGTAGCATTGATTTGTGATCGGTATAAAGATCAGGTGTGCCTGGGTGATCTTCATCAGGGCATGGCCAGCTGATGCCACCTAGTTTTTCAAGTCTATAGTAGCTGATACCGCCAAAGAATTTAGGCATTAGTTTTCTAAGCTCGTCCCAAACCTCTTCTGCGCTTAAGAAGTCAAATCCCTCAAGTCCCATCGCTTTTGCGATGTTGCAAACTACTTTCCAGTCAGGCTCTACGCCAGCTACTGGTTCGCTTGCTTTTCTAGTTCTTTGAACGCGGCGAGATGTGTTGATAAATGTACCATCTTTTTCGCCCCAACCAGCTGCAGGTAAGACGACATCGGCCTTTTGAGCACTTTCAGTGAAGAATAGATCTTGCACGATAAAGCAGTCTAGGTGATGCGTAGCATGCACAAAGTGCTCTGTCCAAGGGTCACTCATAACAGGGTTTTCGCCATAAACGTAAAGCACTTTTAGCTCGCCGCTATCCATCTTATCAGGTGCGTATGTTAGTTTAAAGCCAGGCACTGGATTAAGCTCGAAGTGCCAAACTTTGCGAGCTTGCTCTTGTGCATAAGCGCTATTTACTGGACCTGCTGGGATGACGTTAGGTAGTGCGCCCATATCGCATGAGCCTTGAACGTTGTTTTGACCACGAAGCGGATTTACTCCAGCGCCTTTTTTACCTAAATTTCCTGTTAGGATCGCTAAATTTGAAAGCGAGAATACATTTGATGTGCCGTCGCTAAACTGAGTGATACCCATAGTGTAGCAAATAGCAGCACTGCCAGCTTTTGCATACATCCTAGCAGCCTCAGTGATAAGCTCTTTTTTGACGCCAGTCTCACGCTCAAATCTCTCAGGAGTGAAGTCTTTTACGGCTTCTTTTAGATACTCAAAACCCTCTGCATATTTTTCGATAAATTCTGTATCTTGTAAATTTTCAGAGATGATGACGTTCATCATTGTGTTTAGTGTTTTGATGTTTGAGCCAACTGGAATTTGCAAGAATATATCGGCTTTTTTAGCCATATCAGTGCGTTTTGGATCCACAACGATCATTTTTGCACCACGCTCTAAGCCTCTTTGCATCTGCATAGCGATGATAGGGTGGCATTCGCTTGTGTTTGTGCCTATTAGTAAAAATACATCTGTATCAGTCGCAAATTCAACAAGATCGTTTGTCATTGTTCCGTTTCCAAGGGTGCTGGCAAGACCTGCCACTGTTGGAGCGTGTCAAAGACGAGCGCAGTGATCTACGTTGTTACTTCCTAAAGCACGAAAGAATTTTTGAAATACATAGTTGTCTTCGTTGTTTGAACGAGCTGAACTAAAGCCCATGATAGAACTTGGACCATATTTTTCAACGCTATTTTTAAAAGTCTTTCCTAAAAATTCATAAACCTCTTCAAAGCTAACCTCTTCAAGTTTGCCGTGTTTATTAAACTCGCCATTTAATTTTCTCATCATAGGTTTGGTTAAGCGTTTTGGTGAATTTACAAATTCCCAACCAAACATTCCTTTTAAGCACAACTCGCCATCATTTACATGATGGTTGTCTGTTGGCTTCGCATCGACGATCCTGCCGTTTTCCACGATAAGATCTATGCCGCAACCAGTTCCGCAATACGGACAGGTCGTTTTAACTATATTTTGCATAGTATTCCTTTCGAATAATATTTCGCGATTTCTGGTTATTATATTCCTTATAACATAAAATAAATTTTAAAATTAATTATTTTATTTAAAAAAATTTTAAGTAATATGCAAATTTTGCATATTACTTTGACGCTGAATTTACGGAGCTTTTTGCCGTTTTTGTCTTATTTTGAATTTTGTTTTTTAGCTTAAGTGATTAAAAATAAATTTAAAAAATATGAAAATTTATAAAAAGATGGGCGATTGCTCGCCCTTTGAATTAGTTTTTGCGTGTGTTTGCGTCTGGAGTGAAAAGTGGCTTATCAAGAAGTTTGAAGTCGCCTATAAATTTCTGACCCTCTTCGCTTGTCGCCCATTTTATAAATTTCTCTGCATTTTCGATGTCAGTTTTAGGGCAGTGTTTTGGATTTACTGCGATTAGAGAGTAGAAGTTTTTAAGGTCGTTGTCGCCTTCGTTGATGATGACCATCTCAGGATGACCTTTTTGATTTGCTTCATATTTAATGTAAGTACCGCGATCAGTAAATGTAACGCCTTTTTGCTCAGCAGCAGCATTTATCGTAGCTAGCATGCCTTGGCCTGTTTGCATATACCAGCTATCTTTTTCAGGGACTTCACCAGCGATCTTTTTCCAGATGCCTTTTTCTTTATTATCTGTGCCTGATTTGTCGCCACGTGAGAAGAATTTGATACCATCTTTTTTGATGAGCTCAAAGCTTTGTTTGATATCTTTACCTTTAAATTTATCAGCGATTGATTTATCAGCGATAACGACGAAGTCATTGTACATTACGGCATTTCTTTTTAAGCCAAAGCCTTTTTCTACAAATTCTTTCTCAACTTTTGGTGAGTGAACGAAAAGTATGTCAGCGTTGCAGTCTTCGCCAAGCTTTAGAGCTGCACCTGTACCAACAGCTGTCCATTTTATATCAACACCTGTTTTTGCCTTATAAGCTGGGTAGATCGCATCAAGCAAGCCAGTGTTATCTGTACTTGTTGTAGTCGCCATGATTAGTTCATTGTCAGCGCCAAACGCCAAAACTGCGGCTGCTAGTGAGCCTAAAATAATCTTTTTCATTTTTCTCCTTTAAAAAAAATTGTGATATTATAGCACATTTAAAATAATCTTAAGAAATATGCTAGGAAAGAATAATTGGATTTTTTACTTAATGGCTTTACAGAAGCCTTTAATCTACTTTTAAACGGCAACCTTGAAACATATTCAGCCATCAAGGCTACTCTTTACACATCAAGCGTGTCGATACTTTTTGCCGTTGTTGTTGGCTTTCCACTTGGTTTCATGCTTGGCTTTTATGACTTTAGGGGCCGAAAAATTTTACGCCTTCTAAGTGACACGGCTCTTGCCATGCCAACAGTTGCGATCGGTCTTATTTTATACGCATTTATCACTAGAAACGGCCCGCTTGGCAGCTTAAATTTACTCTTTACACTAAAAGCGGTCATGCTGGGTCAGTTTGTGCTTGCCCTCCCTATCATCATCTCGCTTACTGCAAGCGTGGTTGAAAATATGGAGAAAAAGCACTATCTAACTATCTTAAATTTACGCCTTGCGCCGGCAAAGCTAGTTTGCTGTGTGCTTTACGAGCTGCGCTACGCTCTCATGGTAGTTATCGCCACCGCATACGGCAGGATCGTGGCTGAAGTGGGCGTTGCGATGATGATAGGTGGCAACATCAAGTACTTTACTAGAACGATCACCACAGCCGTTTCGCTTGAGACAAACAAGGGCGAATTTGCCATGGGTATAGCGCTTGCCATGGTTTTGATATTTATCGCATTTTTAGTAAATTTAGCGATCTTTGCGCTCAGAAAACTAGACAAATAGGAGCAAATTTTGATAAAGATAAGAAATTTACACCTAAGCTACGGCAAAAGCGAGATCCTAAATATCCCAAGCCTTGATATAAATACTAAAAAAATAACCGCTCTAATGGGCAGTAATGGCAGTGGCAAAAGCACGCTAATAAGAGTGCTCTCACGCCTGCAAAGCCCAGATAGTGGGGAAATTTCACTTTGGGGAGAAAATAGACCAAGCCTTGAAATGCTGCGTAAAATTTGCGTTTTGCTGCCTGAGCCAGCCCTTTTAAAAAGAAGCGTTAGAGAAAATTTCAAAGCCATTTTAAAAAGTAGAAATTTACTAAGCGAATTTGAGGAGCGAACCAGCGAAGCACTAGCTCTTGTGGGACTTGATGAGAAATTTTTAGACAAGCGCCACTTTGAGCTAAGTTCTGGTCAGACGCAGCGCATCGCATTTGCACTTGCACTTTCTTTAAGGGTGCCATTTTATCTGCTTGATGAGCCGACAAACAGCGTTGATATCGCCACTTCAAAGCTCTTTAGCAAGGCTATAAATTTGATGCACGAGAGATATGGCTGCGGCTTTGTCATCGCAAGTCACGACGAGAAGTGGCTTAGCATGCTAGCAAACGAGTGCGTGTTTTTGCACAAAGGCAGGGTCTGCGAGTTTGAATACAAAAATATCTTTGAGATAGAGGGTGGCGTGCTAAGCTTTGGCGATGATGCGAAGCTAAATTTACCTTCAAATTTTAAAGGCAAAAGCAAGATCACGATCAACCCAAGCAAGATAAAAATTTCTAAAACAGGTGGTGAGGGTCAAATTTCAGGGGTTTTGCACTCGGCCTCGCTTTACATGGGCGATGAAAAGCTTTTGAAGGTCAAAGTTGGCGACTTTTTGATCAAAATTTTTAGCCATGATGATGAAATTACAAAGATCGGAGAGCAGGTATTTTTAGAATTTGAAGATGGCTCGATGCTAGCTTTGGAGTAAAATTTACTCCCACTCTTTAAATTTATTCCAAAAATAAAAATGAATATCAAAAAAGAGCTAAATTTTAATAATTCTGCTAAAAAATCATATTTTGTATAATCCCCTAAAAATAGTGCTTTTAAATATGCAATTAAGGCATATTTAAGCTTTTTTTAACTTTTCTAATTTATTTTATTTTAAGCCAAATTAATAAGGCAATTAATTGTATAGTTTCAGTGTCGTTAAAAAACTATTTAAGGAAAAAGGTGAGCACAAAAGAGGAATTTGCAGCTGGCAGAAAACTTTACTACGCTACTTTCTCTAAATTCTTCGTATTTAGTGAAGATGAAAAGAGATTTGATGATCTTAGTAAAATGCTTGATCTCATAGAAGAATACAGCCTAAATGATGAAGTCTCGCATGCTGCTACTAATATAAAAAGTAAATTTAATGAAAAAAATCCAGAGAATTTGATCACCGAATTTGATGACATTTTTCACACTCCGCCAAGTCCGCTTAGAAACTCACTCTCTTTTTACGATGAGGGTTATGAAGTGGGTCATGCTTGCGCTGATGTGCGTAAAATTTTAGCTAAGACAAACATCAGAAGAGATGAGAGTAAATTTAAAGAGAATGAAGATAACGTGGGCTTTGTCTTTACGCTTATGAACGAGTTTATCGGTAAATTTGACGAGTGTGAAGAGGAGCTTTTTAAAAATATTATAAATCCAAACATTGATGAGTTTATAGAAAATTTATATGAGCATAAAAATAGTGAAATTTACAAGGATGTAGCCGTTTTGCTAAACGAATTTATCGCGTTTGAGCGCGTAGCACTAAACTCACCAAAACCAGTCAAGATAGACCACAAAAAGAGCGATGGTCTTTCAAGATCAGAAAGCATAAGAAGAGAAAAAAATAGGATAAGAAAACTAAGAACGGAGGGTACATATGCAAAATAGACGCGAATTTCTAAAAAAAGTCGGTCTAGTTGGCGCTGTGGCAGCAAGTGGTGCGGTAGCAGCAAATGCTAATGAAAATTTAAAATCAGGAAAGAGTAAAAAGACCGAGGTGCTTTATAAAAGAAGCAAAAACTGGGAACTTTACTACAAACAAGCAAAATAAAATTTGATAGAAATTTAAGAAAGGATGAAAATGTCTGAAGCTATATTAAACGCTACGCCAAACAACATCGGCCGTAGATCGTTTTTAAAAATGGCTGCATTAACAGGTGCTAGTGGAGCGGCCGGCTTTGCAGCAAGCAATGTCACAAGAGAAGCAACAGCTCAAGAGATGGCAAACCCATTTCCAGACTCAAAAATAGTAAAAACTGTTTGTTCAGTTTGCTCTGTAGGATGCGGAGTGCTAGCAGAGGTAGAAAACGGTGTTTGGGTGCGTCAAGAAGTAGCACAAGATCACCCAGTAAGTGCTGGTGGTCACTGCTGTAAAGGAGCAGACGTTATCGATATGGTTCGCTCACACTGCCGTGTAAAATATCCAATGAAAAAAGTTGGTGGCAAGTGGCAACGCATCTCTATGACGCAAGCACTTGACGAGATCGGTGCAAAACTAAAAGCTTACCGCGAGAAAAATCCAGAGCAGGTTATGTTTTTAGGATCAGCAAAAGACTGCAACGAGCAAAGCTATTATATAAGCAAATTCGTTGCGATGTTTGGGACGAACAACCTAGATCACCAAGCACGTCTTTGACACAGCTCTACAGTCGCCGGTGTGGCGAATACTTGGGGTTATGGAGCTATGACAAATCACCTTGGAGATATCCAAAACGCAAAGTCTATTTTTATAATCGGATCAAACCCAGCGGTAAATCACCCAGTTGGTTTTAGACACTTTTTAAAAGCAAAAGAAAAGGGCGCTAAGCTAATAGTAATCGATCCAAGATATACAAGAACGGCGGCAAAGGCTGATTATTTCGCACAAATTCGCCCAGGAACGGATATACCTTTTATATATGGCATGATGAATCTCATCTTTGAAAATGGCTGGGAGGATAAGAAATTTATTGATGACCGTGTTTATGGTATGGATCTGATTCGTGAAGAGGCTGCAAAATGGACACCAGAAGTCGTTGAAGATGTGACTGGAGTGCCAGCTGCAACTCTTAAAGAGATCACAGAAATTTATGCTAAAAACCGTCCTGGCTCAGTCGTTTGGGCGATGGGTCTAACTCAGCACACAATAGGTAGCTCAAACACTCGTATAGCTCCGATCTTGCAACTAGTGCTTGGCAACATGGGCGTAAGTGGCGGCGGATGTAACATCCTAAGAGGCCACGACAACGTTCAAGGTGCAACTGATATGGCAAATTTACCAGATAACCTACCTGGTTATTACCCTAAAAATGAAGGAAGCTGGAAATATTTTGCAAAAATGTGGAAGGTTGATTTCGAGTGGTTGCAAAAGAATTTTATCAAGCCTGAGTGGATGTTTAAGCCAGGATTTTCACTTGCACGCTGGTGGGCTGGTACGCTAAATGGTAAAGATGGCAATGATGCGATCGATAATGCAGGAGATAGCCTAAAAGCTCTTGTAGTTATAGGTAACGGCATAACATCTACTGCACAACAAGCAAAGGTTCAAGAGGGTCTTGATGCACTTGAGTTACTTGTTTGTGTAGATCCGTTTGTAAATGACGCTGCCGTTATAACAAATAAAAAAGATAATGTATATGTCATACCTGCTTCAACTCAGTATGAAACTAGCGGCACAGTCGTAGCTACAAACAGAAGTGGTCAATGGAGAAGCCAAGTATGCAAACCACTTTATGAGAGCATACCTGATCATGAATTGTTATTTGAACTAGCTAAACGCATAGGCTTTTATGACGAGCTAACTCGCACTATAAGGGACGCTGACGGCAAGATAGAGTGGCCAGAAGCTGCTACTCACGAGATAGCAAATATTATAAAAACTATCGGTATGACTGGCTGGACACCTGAGCGCCTAAAACGCCACCAAGAGAACTGGGATAAATTTGATGAAGTAACATCTCTTGGCAAGCCTGGCACTCCTGTTGAGGGCGAATACTACGGACTCCCATGGCCATGCTGGACAGAAAATCACCCAGGTAGCCCAATACTTTATGATACACATAAATCAGTTCGTGAAGGCGGAATGGGCTTTAGAAACCGCTTTGGTTTAGAGCACAACGGTGTTAGCCAGCTAGCAGCTGAAGGCTCAGCGCCAGTTGGTTCATCTATAAATGGCGGATATCCTGAGATCAAAAAAGACAATATCGAGAAAATTTTAGGCATCACACTGACTGATGATGAAAAAGCAAGGATCGGAGCCAGCTGGTCAACTGATGATAGTAATATCATAGCAACAAAATGCTTGGAGAAAAACATCGCTCCGTATGGCAATGCACGTGCTAGAACTATCGTTTGGACATTTGCCGATCAGATCCCTCAACACAGAGAGCCGATCCACTCACCAAGACCAGATCTAGCCAAGAAGTATCCAAGCTTTAAAGATAAAGCAAAACAATACCGCGTTGATACTAAATTTGAAAGCTTGCAACAAAGTAAGGACTTCTCAAAAGAATTCCCTATCAACCTTATTACAGCTCGTCTCGTAAATTTCAGTGGTGCTGGTATGGAGACGCGTGCTAGTAAGTATCTATCACGCATTACGCCTGAGATGTTTGCTGACATCCACCCAGAGCTAGCGGCTAAACATGGCATTAAAAATTGGGATTTTGTTTGGGTTCATTCACCTGAGGGAACTAAGATCAAGGTTCGTGCAAGGATCGTGCCATCAGTCAAGCCTGATATGATCTTCTTGCCATTCCACTGGGCTGGATATATGCAAGGTGTTGATATGACTGGAAATTTCCCAGAAGGAACTTTGCCATTTGCGGTTGGTGAGAGTGCAAATACCGTAACAAACTATGGATATGATATCAACACTCAAATTCCAGAAACAAAAGGCGGTCTTTGCCGCATAGAAAGGGCATAATATGAGCGCATTTAACGATAACAATAGACTTAAATTTTACTGCGATACAGATAGATGCATTGATTGCAACGGCTGCGCAGTAGCATGTGATGAAGCTCATGAGTTGCCTATCGGAGTTAGAAGACGCCGCGTCGTCACACTAAATGAAGGTATGCCTGGTAAAGAAATTTCAACATCAATCGCATGTATGCACTGCGAAGATGCGCCTTGTTCGCTTGTTTGTCCAGTTGATTGTTTCTACATCAGAGCTGATGGCATCGTGCTTCATGATAAAGATATCTGCATAGGTTGTGGATATTGCTTATATGCTTGCCCATTTGGTGCGCCACAATTCCCTAAAGATGGTGCCTTTGGTGCAAGAGGCGTAATGGATAAATGCACCATGTGTGCAGGCGGTCCGTTACCAACTAATAGTGAAGAAGAGCGCGAAGTATATGGACAAGATAGAATTTCTGAGGGCAAGGTGCCAGTTTGTGCTGCGATGTGCTCTACAAAAGCTCTACTAGTTGGCGAGTCAGATGTCATCGAAAAAATCTACAATGACAGAGTTGCTGCAAGAGGTTATGGCGAAAAAGACCTAAAACAAACTACTGTTTGGAAGATCGCTTACTACGCTGGCGACAGACTAAAACTAAAAGCGTAAATTTATAGGTGCTTTTTGCACCTATAAAATTTGTTATTTTCTCTAATTTTATACTTTAAGAAATATGCCTATTTTGCATATCAAATTTTAATTATAATAACGTTTATTTCGTATCAAAATACGTTTAAGCTTTTTGCTTTGTTTAAGCAAGTTTTTACTACAATCCAAAATTAAATTTAGCTTTTTGGGCTATCATTTGTGAAAACTTCAAGGAGCAAGATGGAACCGATTTATAAAACGCAGATCATCAAATATAAGGGCGAGCAAAAAGCACAGGTTGATGATATTTTGGTGCGTGAGATCAAGCTTGAAATTTACATAAATGACAAAAAATTTGGTGCCGTTATGGCAACGCCAACTGACCAAAAGGCGCTTGCTGTGGGCTATTTGATCAGCGAAAACGTCATCACAAAGCCAGAGGACATAGCTGAAGTTAGGCTCTCAAGCGATGAGCTAAGCGTCTACATAAACGCCAAAGTGAACGAAAAACGCCTAGAGCAGTTTGACGAAGAAAAGGTCATAATAAGTGGCTGCGGCAGAAGCTCAACGGCAAATATCGACCCACAGGCGATGGCGGCAAGAGCCGTAAAAAGCGGGGCTAAATTTAACAAAGATATGATCCTTGCTCAAATGAAGGAGTTTTACACGCAGTGCGAGCTTTACGAGATGACTGGCTGCGTGCATACGGCAAAGCTTTTTGTGAGCGAAGATAAATTTTACATAGGCGAGGATATAGCTCAGCACAACACGATCGATAAAGCCGTTGGCAAGGCCGTTTTAGACGGAGCTAACTTAGCAAATTCATTTTTGATGGTGAGTGGCAGACTTAGCTCAGAGATGGTCGCAAAGGCCGTTATGCACGGCATCCCGGCGCTTATCTCAAGGACAGCACCGACTAGCCTTGGCGTGGTGATCGCTCGTAAATTTGAGCTGACGCTTTGTGGTTTTGCAAGGGGCGAAAATATCAACGTTTATAGCGGCGAAGAGAGAATTGATGAGTAAAAATTTAGAAGAGTTAATAAAACAAACGCTAAATAAAAGCGGCAAACTTGACTGTGGTACGGCTTTTAAGATCGCAAACAAGCTTGGCATAGAAGTCGGCGAGGTAAGCGACGAGGCAACCAGACTTGGCATCAAGATAGACAACTGCGAGCTTGGACAGTTTGGAGGCTTGGATAAAGACCGCGGTAAATTTACATTGTCACTAAAGCTAAAAGAAGTGAGCGACGAAAAGGGCAGAGTTTTTTGCAAAGATGCAAGAGAGATGGCGGCGGCTAACGGCGGGCTAAAGACCATGCGATCGACGCTTAGAGACTACGGCTTTGACGTGAAGTACTGTCAGCTAGGCTGTTTTAAGGAAAAGAAAGGCAAAAAGATGAGAGTAAAGACGAAGACTTGGATAGAAAACGACGAGGGCGAGCTTATATTTGGTAAGGGTAAAACCGAAGTTTTAGACGTTATAGCCGAGGTTGGCTCGATATCAAAGGCAGCTGAAATTTTAGGTATGAACTATAAAAAATGCTGGTCGCATCTGCAAATTTTGCAAAAAAATTTAAAAGAAGATCTCTTTACGACCAAGCAAGGTGGTGGAGATAGCGCTGGCACTACGCTAAATGATAGAGCATACGAGCTCATAAACGCTTATAAACAGCTTCAAAACGACATCGAAGACTATGCAAATAAGCGCTTTAAAGAGCTATTTTTAAAACAAGACGAGAAGAAAAACGATAAAAAATAAACCAAATTTTTAAAAGGAGAAAAACATGTATGTAAAACTAAACGACAGGACTTATCTAAACAAAGATAAGATCACTAGAATCAAGATCGATAGCGTTCAAGACGGTATTCGCATCCGTTTTTATGAGGGTGCAAACCAAGTTGCTAAGAGCCAAAGATTTGAGAGTGAAGCAAAAGCTAACGAGTGGTTAGAGAAAAACTTCTTAAACAAATAAACAGACGCGAGTGGGCGCCCTGCCCGCTTGTAACCTCACTTTATACAAAATTTCATTATAATCGCGCTTTTAACCAAAGGGGAAATCGTGCCAACCATAGATGAAGTAAGAAAAAATATCATTTTAAAAGATGGAATTTACTATTTTGACTACACGGCCTCAGGCCTTGCCTATGCGCCTATCGAAGATGAAATTTCAAACTTTTTAAAAACCTACGCAAACACTCACTCAGACAGCAGCTCAAGCGCCGTGCTAACGCAAAAACGCTACGAAAACGCAAGAGCCGAGCTAAAAGAGCTTTTGGGGCTTGATGATAGCTTTTATCTAATAGCAACGGGACAAGGCGCAACGGCTGCGATAAAGAAATTTCAAGAGATAATGGGAATTTATCTACCGCCAACGACAAGAGCCTTGATCGGCGAAGCAAATTTAAGAAGCGTAAATTTACCACTCGTGCTTGTTGGGCCCTATGAGCACCACTCAAACGAGATCAGCTTTCGTGAAGGGCTTTGCGACTGCGAGCGTATCAGGCTTGATGAAAATGGCGAGATAGACTACGTGATGCTTGAGAGGACGCTAAAACTAAACGCAAAAAGAAAGATCATCGCCTGCTTTAGCGCCGCCTCAAACGTCACAGGCGTGAAAACCGACTACAAGAGAATTTACTCGCTCGTTAAAAAATTTGGCGGAGTGGTGGCATTTGACTGCGCGGCAACCAGCTCGCATGAAAATTTAGACGCCGCCTACTTTGACGCAGCCTTTTTCTCACCTCACAAGCTACTTGGCGGAGTTGGGAGTTGCGGGCTTTTGGCGATCAAAAAAGAGCTTTATACAAGCGATATCCCAAGCTTTGCAGGTGGCGGCACCATCGCGCTTGCGACGCCATCAAAGCACCTTTTTATAAAAAATGCCGAGCAGCTTGAAGAGGCTGGCACGCCATCTATATTGGGGCTGGTGCGAGCAAGTCTAGCTTACAGCCTGCAAGCAAGTGTCGGAGTAGAAAATATAAAAGCACGTGAAGATGAGCTAACAAATTTCTTTAAAAAAGAGCTTAGCAGCATCGAGGATATCACCATTTATGGGCCTAAAAATGCAGAAAAACTGCCTATTTTTTCATTTAATGTGCGCGACATTTCGCCTTATGACTTTGCTGCAACACTTAGCAACAACTACGGCATACAAAGCCGCGCTGGCGTGATGTGCGCTGGGCCTTATGCTTTTGACCTGCTGGGGCTTAAAGAGAATAAGGTCTTGGAGAAAAAGCCAGGTTTTGTAAGGGTGAGCATGCACTACACACACACAAAAGAGGACGTGCTCTATCTCATAAACGCTATCAAATCATCTATCAAAAAGCACCGCGAACTTTGGGGCGAGGAGAAGGCGATGTATGAGATGTTTGGCGGTAAAATTTAGGCTAAATTTGTTGTTTCGGGTTAAATTTAATAGATTTTAAAATTTAAACATTTTGTTTTTAAACAGCTTCTGCAAAATTAGTTTTTCTAAATTTAAACTGGCTTTACCTATATCAAATTTGGTCGGTCTGAAATAAAATTTAAAATTTATCATGGTAGGACATAAGCCCCACTCAATAAAAATATTCAAATTTAACTTGTAACTTTAGTGGAGGTTACAACTTTTGATTTGCCCAAATTTTAATAGCAAGTTTTTTTAAAAATAGGTTTTGAAATTTAAATGTTTTGCTTTAAGTAGTTTCTGTAAAATTAGTTTTTTAAATTTAAACCTGCCTCATCTGCATCAAATTTCATCACTCCAAAATAAAATTTGACTATAAAACTAAAACCTATCATAACGACACACAAACCCAACCAAAAACATGCATCTATCACACCCAACCAAATAACTTCAAATTTAACTTGAAAATTTAGTAGCGGTTACAACTTTTGATTTGCCCAAATTTTAATAGCAAAGTTTTTAAAATTAGACAAAGTAAGTCATGTAAATTTAATATCCTATGCACTTAAATTTACTAGCTTCAAAGTGGATAAATTTAGGCGTTTTTAAATTTAGAAGTCAAAATTTCAAATTTTACTTTGAAATTTCATCTTTTATCTTTTGATAAAGCTCCAAAATTTCATCTTTTTTGATGATGAAGCTATTTTTATTTGCGATTAGATAGGCTGAGCTTTGCATGATATCGCCAGCCACTTTTAGCCCATTTTGCTTCATGGTTGAGCCAGTCTCGACCACATCGACGATCGCGTCGCTTAGCCCGACAAGCGGTGCAAGCTCGATCGAGCCATAAAGTTTGATGATCTTGACGCCAACAGCAAGCTTGGCAAAGTAGTTTCTAGTGATATTTGGCATTTTTGTAGCGATCTTTAGCTCAGACCTTGAAAAATCAAGCTCATCTTCGTTTTTTATACCGATACAGACCTTGCACTTGCCTATTTGTAGATCAAGCAGCCTCACTACATTTGGCTTATGCTCTTCAAGCACGTCAAGGCCGACCACGCCGATATCTGCAGCGCCTTCAGTGACGTATGTTGGTATGTCTTGGTTGCGAACCATTAAAAATCTAAAATTTCCCTCTTCAAGGATGAGTTTTCTATCCTCAAACATAAAGCTCGAACCAAAAATTTTTCTAAAAATTTCAAGTGTATCTTCTGCGATCCTGCCCTTTGGCAAGGCTACTGTTATCATTTTAAAATTTCCTTTTTCTCATCGATTATTTTTTGCATGGCGCGAAAGATAAGCATCTTGTCGCAAATGGCATTTTTAAAAAATTTAGATAAAAAGTCACCATCTCCGCCAGTAAAATAGACCTTTTTGCTGCCTGCTAACTTTGAAATGAGCGTGATAATGGGCTTTATGATGCCATAACTCACAGCATCGCTCGTCTTTTGAGGCAACGCATCGATGTCTATTTGCGAATTTAGTGTCACATCAAGGCGTGGCGAGATGCTTTTATAGGCATTTAACATAGTTGCGATGCCTGGCAAGATGTAGCCGCCAAGATGAAGTGAGTTTGCCATTATATCAACGGTTATGGCACTTCCAGCATCTACTATAACGCCATCATTTATCATATAGCACCCTGCTTTTCTATCTACTCCAAGACCTTGATAGATCGTGTCTATCTCAAAGTAAGGCTCTAAATTTACAAACATTTCGTCCTTATCTATCATCCGCAAAATTTCTTCATTTACGCAGATAAAATATACCTTTTCGTCTGGCTTGTAGTTTTTAAATTCGCTAACTTTTATATGTGTGATCTTGCCATTTTGCAAAAAAGAGGCGTTGGTGTTGCCGATATCACACAAAATCATAACAGCTCCAGCCTTGTTCTTTGAAGTAGTTTAGGGATTTTGAGCAAATTTGAGAGTTATAAAAGATCACACGTTTTTTGATCTTGGTTTGAAATTTATCTTCAAATTTAGTGCAAATTTCATTTATCTCGCTGGCTTCTTTGAGCAAAAGCCTGCTCTTTGCACTTCTTAAAAAAACGATCTCGTAGAAATTTTTTGTATCAACACCAAAAAACGCCTCAAGTGAGCGTTTCTTGGTAAATTCGCTAAGGTCAAGTCTTTTTAGATCCCTTAGCAAGATCTTTTTAGCTTCAAAAAGCTCCCAAATTTTTTGGTTCATTGCCCTAGATTAACATACTCGTTATCATAGTAAAATGCGCCATTACCCATGAAGCTTTTATCTTTTATCTCGTCGCTAAATTCATAAATTTCAGCTCCGCTAAGGTCTAAATTTGTCTTTATAACATAGCCTGTTTTTTCGATGACATAGAGCTTATTGTTAATGATGGTAGCCGCTGAGAAGATAGCAAATTTGAAATTTACCTTATTTTGCTCTTTTAGCATGAGGTCTGTTCTTACTATCGTGCCATCTTTTTTAAAGATGTAAATTTCATCGTTATGAACTAGCACGTCTTTGATCTCATCGTCATAATATACTGTCTGGCTTGGGTTGATGACGATTAGTTTTTTAGCTGTTGCTGCGATTAGGTTATCGCCCTCAACGCCTAAAAATATGATGTTATTAAAGAAATTTTCAGAGCTTACGACAACGTCGCGTAAAATTCTACCAGTATCTTTTTGCACGATGTAAATTTTACCATCAAGCGCTGGATAGACGATGAGCGAGCTCATGAAGTAAGGTGCCACAACTCTTGAATCAACCGCTGCGATATCAGATGAGCTATACTCCATTAGCGTAGTCGCTGTGTTGATGTCGATTAGATAGATGTGGTTTGATGCACTGATAGCTGCAAGTTGGTTTTGATCAAGTGAGGCTGCTACGATCGCAGTTGGGAATTTACCGCTATAAACGCTGTGACCGCTAGGATCAGTCACGTTTAGATCGCCATTTATGCTAGCTGAGATAACAAAGCCGTTATTTTCGTTTAAGAAGTTGAAATTTTCAGGCAAGGTAACGCTTTTATTTAGCCCATTTTTAGTGATGATGTTGCCATTATCCAGCGTTGCGCCATTTGCATTTGCTGATTTGATGTAAGAAGGAAGATCTTTTGATAAAGATATCTCACCAGAAGTTTGCGCAGGCTCAAAATATTGTCTTTTTGTGCCGCATCCGCTTAGAACTAAAGCCAAGGCAAAAGCCAAGAATAGTGTAAGTTTTTTCATTATTTTATTCCCTGATAGTGTTTTAAATTTTTAACTAAAGTTTGTAGTTGTGAGTCAAGTGCGATCTTGTCAAATTCTACATTTGCCTCTTTGATTTTATTTTGTTTTAAAAGCTCAAAACCTTTTAAAAGTGCGTTATATTCGCTTAAAATTTGAGTATTTGCATCGCCAGTTTGTGAAAGGATGATATCTTTTACGATCGGATTTACTTTTAAATTTGCAAGCTCACTAATGCCCTTTGTATCGTTTTTATCAAGCATTTGCCCAAGTGAGAAAAGCGCATATAAGCTTGGCTCTTTCTCCTTTAAAACATTTAAAGCACTTGCGTCATTTGGATTTAAGATAAGCTTTGAATAGGCTAAATTTGCCTCCTCAACTCTGTTGTCGTTTAAAACCTTACTAGCGTAAAATCCGATGAGAGCGACGATAGCTGCCACGCATAGCACGATCAGCAAAGTTTTGTATTTCCTAAAAAAACGCTCTCCCTTGATCATACTCTCAAGAAACTGCTCTTGGGCGTCGATCTCTTTTTTTATCTCGGTTAAGTCTTCTTTTATAGCCAACGTTTTTCCTTGCTTTTAAAAAATTTTAATTCGCAGATTTTAGCATAATTAAATTAAAAGTAGCCCAAAATTAAAGCTTGAATGTGATATAATGCCTCAAAATCAATTAAAAGGTTGCTTAATAATGCAAATAGACGACACTCTCTTAAATAAACTAGAAAAACTCTCCGCATTACAAATTAATGATGAAAAAAGAGAAGAGATCAAGAAACAATTAAGCGAAATCGTATCTTTTGTCGATATTTTAAACGAGCTTGATCTAAGCAGCGATGAGGCCGTAGTTAGCTCTATAAAAGGTGGCACTCCATTAAGAGAAGATGAGCCACATTTAAGTGACGTTGTCGATGAAATTTTAAAGCACGCCCCTTCACGCGAGGGACACTTCTTTGCCGTGCCAAAGATCATAGAGTAAAATATGGATCTAATCGAACAACTAAGAGCGCAAAGCTCGGATGCCCAAACCAAAACATCAGAGAGCAATCTCTCTGGTGACATCCAAACGCTTCTAAAAACCGTTGTTTTTAATAAAGCCAGTGACCTCCACCTAGTCTCAAGGTCTGAGCCTCAAATAAGGATAGATGGCACTTTAAGACCGCTTGAATTTGGCGTTCTAAGTGGCAAAGATATAGAAAATTTATGCTACGCTCTAATCACAGACGCCCAAAAAAGCGAACTTGAGAACAACAAAGAGCTTGACTTTGCCATAGAGCTTCCAAATATCGGCCGCTTTCGTGGCAACTACTACTACACGATGAATGGCGATCTAGCGGCAGCTTTTCGTATCATACCTATCAACATCCCTTCGCTTGATGAGCTAAATGCACCACAAATTTTTAAATATATCATCAAACGAGAAAAAGGCCTTATCCTGGTTACTGGACCAACAGGCAGTGGTAAATCAACGACGCTTGCTGCGATGCTTAATGAGATAAATTTAAATTATAGAAAGCACATCATCACCGTTGAGGACCCAGTAGAGTTTGTGCACAACAACAAAAAAGCCCTATTTTCACATAGAAATGTTGGCACCGACACGCACTCTTACTCAAAGGCACTAAAATTTGCACTTCGTGAAGACCCAGATATCATACTTGTTGGCGAGATGAGAGACAAAGAGACGGTCTCTACGGCTATAGGGGCAGCTGAGACTGGACACCTAGTCTTTGGCACTCTTCACACAAACTCAGCCATACAAACTATAAATAGGATCGTTGATAGCTTCGATGGAAGCGAGCAGCTTCAAGTAAGAAATATGCTTAGCGTTTCGCTAACTGCTGTCATCTCACAAAGTCTGATCCCAAAAATAGGCGGCGGAAGGTGCGCTGTGCATGAAATTTTGATAAATAACATGGCGATTTCAAACTTGATACGCGAAAACAAAGTGCATCAAATTTACTCTCAAATGCAGCTAAATCAGCAACAAACTGGCATGAGCACGCAGACTCAAGCACTGATGAAAGCGCTAAAAGAGGGCTTGATCACAAAAGAAAACGCGCTAGCCTACTCAACTAGCCAGCAAGAACTTCAAAATTTAATAGGAACTGTATGATGGATTTAGTAACTTGGTTTGACATTATCGTCATCGCCCTTGTCCTGATACTTGGTGTAAAAGGCATAATAAACGGGCTTATAAAAGAGGCATTTGGGCTTATCGGGCTAATAGGTGGCCTAGTTGTCGCTAGTAGATTTTCAGATGTAGCTGAGAGCTTCATAAGTAAAAATATCTATAAATTTGAAAATCCTTCATTTTTACAATTTGTCGCATTTATCGGACTTTGGCTAGTTTTTTGGCTAGTTTGTCTGCTAGTTGGCAAATTTTTATCAAAGATAGTCTCAGTAAGCGGACTTGGCTTTTTAGACAGACTTGGTGGATTTGTCATGGGAAGTGGCAAAATTTTCCTCACATTTTCAGCAGTCGTTGCCGTAATGTCAGGCACTTCGCTAAATAAAATGATCGAGCCATACTTTACAAATAGCAAGGTCTATCCGCTCCTACTTGAAACTGGTAGATGGATAACAAATATCAATGTGAAAAACATCAAAAATGAGCTAGATGAGATGGTAGTAAGACCAAAGGATACAAACAAGAGTGATGCATTTATATCAATGGATGCAAATGCAAGCATAAACACCGACACAAACGCCACTAAAGGGGAAGAAAAATGATAGAAAATTTAGAATATGATGCCTTGCTTGAGAAATTTAAAAGAGTTCTTCGCGACAACGGTTTAAAATATACAAAACAGCGTGAAATTTTGCTAAAAACGCTTTATAACAACGACGAACACTTTACGCCAGAGAGGCTATATCTTTTTATAAAAGAGACCTACCCTGAGCTAAATATCGGCATCGCAACTGTTTATAGAACGCTAAATTTACTTGAAGAATCAGAGATGGTAACATCTATCAGTTTTGGCTCACAAGGCAAGAAATTTGAGCTTGCCACAAAGCCACACCATGACCACATGATATGCAGAAAGTGCGGCCTTATCATAGAGTTTGAAGATCCTATGATAGAAAAAAGGCAAATAAGCATTGCAAAAGAGCATGGCTTTAAACTAACTGGTCACATGATGCAGCTTTATGGAATTTGCGAAAAATGTTCAAAAAATAATATAAAGGGAAAGTAAGGTGATATTTGACAACCAACATGAAATTCAAAGATTAGAAAGCATAGATGAGCTTAGAAATTTAGGCATAAATCCGTATCCACATTTTCTTAGAAGAGATATGAATATCTCTAAATTTAGACTTAAATTTAACTATATAAAAGATACAGAAGAGAAAAAAGCAGAGGGTCAACTAGTTGGCCTTGCAGGCAGGATAAAGCTGATCCGCGACGCTGGTAAAGCGGTCTTTGCAAACATCGAAGACGAAAATGGAAATTTACAAATTTACTTTAGCAATAAGACGCTTGATCCAGAGTGGTTTAAAATCGTTAAAAAATATGTAGAAATAGGCGATATCGTCTATGTTAGAGGCTACGCTTTTATAACAAAAACTGGCGAATTTTCAATGCATGTAAATGAGCTTAGCTTAGCTACAAAATCAATAAGTCCGCTTCCAGAGAAGTACCACGGGCTAGTTGATGTTGAGACAAGATACCGCCAAAGATACCTTGATATGATAATGAACCCTGAAGTTAGGGCTGATTTTAAAAAGCGCTCGGTGATTATAAGCACGATTAGAAGATTTTTTGAAGAAAAGGGCTTTTTAGAGGTTGAAACTCCGATGCTTCACCCAATAGCTGGCGGCGCAAATGCAAAACCATTTGTGACATTTCATAACGCTCTTGGAGTTGAGAGATACCTAAGAATCGCTCCCGAGCTATATCTAAAACGTCTTGTAGTTGGCGGTTTTGAGGCTGTTTATGAAATGAATAGAAACTTCAGAAATGAGGGTATGGACCTAACCCACAACCCTGAATTTACAAGTATCGAGTTTTACTGGGCATATCACAACTACCACGATCTAATGGGCATCACAGAGGATCTATTTAATGTCATTTTAGAAAAACTTGGCATGGAGAAAGTGATAAATTTTGATGGTATGGAGATTGATTTTAGCAAGCCATTTAAACGCATAAGCTATAAAAAAGCCTTAGTTGAGATAGGCGGACTTGCTGAAGATGTCGTAAGCGACAAGGCTAAAATTTTAACAAAACTAAGAGCTGATGGCTTTGAAGCAAACGAGAAGCTTGACCTTGGCCACTTGCAGGCTGAACTCTTTGACAACTACGTAGAGAGCAAGCTCATCCACCCAACTTTCGTCATCGACTATCCGATCTCTATAAGCCCACTTTCAAGAAGAAGCGACACAAATCCTGATGTGGCAGAGAGATTTGAGCTATTTATCGCAGGTCGTGAGCTAGCAAATGGCTTTAACGAGCTAAATGATCCAATCGATCAATACAACCGCTTTAAAGCGCAAATCGATGCTAAAAACGCAGGCGATGACGAGGCTCACGAGATGGACGAGGACTATGTAAAAGCCCTAGGATACGGCATGCCGCCAGTTGCAGGCGAAGGCATAGGCATCGATAGACTTGTGATGCTTCTAACAGATAAAAAATCAATCCGCGACGTTGTCCTCTTCCCAGCGATGAGGCCACTAAAAACTGAGACAAAGGAGAACGAAAAATGAGTTTGCAAAGCTACGATAAAGATATTTACGACCTAGTAAATTTAGAGTTAAAACGCCAGTGTGATCACCTTGAGATGATCGCTAGCGAAAACTTCACATATCCAGAAGTCATGGAAGTGATGGGCTCAATCCTAACAAACAAATACGCTGAGGGCTACCCTGGAAAGAGATATTATGGTGGCTGTGAATTTGTCGATGAGATCGAGCAAATCGCGATCGATAGATGTAAAGAGCTCTTTGGATGCGAATTTGCAAACGTTCAGCCAAACTCTGGCTCTCAGGCAAACCAAGGCGTTTATGGTGCTTTGCTTAACCCAGGTGATAAAATTTTAGGCATGGATCTAAGCCACGGCGGACACCTAACTCACGGCGCAAAGGTAAGCAGCTCTGGTAAGATGTATGAGAGCTTCTTTTATGGCGTCGAGCTTGATGGTCGCATAAACTACGATAGAGTTATGGATATCACAAAGATAGTAAAACCAAAAATGATCGTTTGTGGCGCTAGCGCATACACAAGAGAGATTGAATTTAAGAAATTTAGAGAGATAGCTGACGCTGTTGGCGCGATACTCTTTGCAGACGTTGCTCACATCGCTGGCCTTGTAGTAGCTGGTGAACATCAAAATCCTTTCCCACACTGCGACGTCGTAAGTTCAACTACGCATAAAACTCTAAGAGGCCCAAGAGGTGGCATCATCATGACAAACAACGAAGAGTACGCCAAAAAGATAAACTCTTCTATATTCCCTGGAATTCAGGGCGGCCCACTAGTTCACGTCATCGCTGCAAAGGCAGTTGGCTTTAAGCACAACCTTAGCCCTGAGTGGAAAATTTACGCCAAACAAGTAAAAGCAAATGCTAAAAAACTTGGCGAAGTGCTAATAAGCAGAGGCTTTGATCTAGTAAGTGGCGGCACTGATAACCACCTAATCCTAATGAGCTTTCTAAACCGCGAATTTAGTGGAAAAGACGCGGACATCGCTCTTGGAAATGCTGGCATAACTGTAAATAAAAACACAGTTCCAGGCGAGACAAGAAGTCCGTTTATCACAAGCGGCATACGTGTAGGTAGCCCAGCCCTTACAGCTCGTGGTATGAAAGAGGCTGAATTTGAGCTAATAGCAAACAAGATCGCCGACGTTCTAAGCGACATCAACAATGCATCTTTACAAGAGAAGATCAATGGCGAGCTAAAAGAGCTAGCTCATAAATTTATAATCTACGATAAAGCGACATATTGATGCAAAGTATTGATACATCTCTTATAAAGATAATAACGACCCACTACTACATCAAACGTGACACGATCGTCAATAAGATAGAGTATAAGGGTAAAATTTTCTTTGATAAATTTGAAAAGATCAACGAACCACTAACTTATAGTGTCATGAAAGAGCATGAGGAGGGCAAAGCTATAATCGCCCACTCGCTAATCAATGCAAGTGATAAGGTTGAAAATATAGTCTTTGACTACAACGGCAGAACTCCAGATAGATTTTGGCATAGAGCGCAGCTTCTTTTAAGAGAAGAAGGCTTTATAAATTTCACAGCCTACGAGACCAAGACACCTGGGCATTTGCACCTTTATGTGCATAAAGGTCACACTACACTAAATGAAGCTTGCATGCTTGCAAATATGCTAAGCACAAAGCTCTCACAAAAGTTAGCCAAAGAGTGGAGAATGTTTCCTAATCAAGATATGCCAAAAGAATTTAACATCCTAACTTTGCCATATAACCTCTATCAAAAAGAGCGTGGGGCAAGTTGGTCAAAATATATGTAAGGAGAAATAATGGAAAACGAAGAGTTAAAAGATATACTTTTAGAAAAAGATGATGAGGCAAAGGGTGCAAAACTAAAGAAACTTCTTATGTTTATAGCAGCTCTTGTTATACTATTTTTAATCATCATCGTAGCCATGAAGCTTATAAACTCAAGCGACTCAGCACAAGCACAAAATGAAGCCGACTCAAGACTAGTTCTGCCTCCAGTGCCAGCAGAGCAGCCAGTCGATACGCAGGTACCTGCACAAGATACAAATTCAGATGTTAAAAAAGGCGATACACAACTTTTCGAGCAAGTGCCTATCGTGCCTGAAAACAAGCAACAAGATGATTTTGAAGATATGATCAAAAAGCTAAAAGATAAAGAAGGTGCAAAATCAGCTCCTAAAACTGAAGAGCCAAAAGAGGTGGTAAAAGCTGTCGAGCATCCAGCTGAAGCGCCTAAAAAAGCTGAGACAAAGATAGAGGCTCCAGCCAAAAAAGCTGAAACAAAAAGCGAAGCTAAAGCAGATAAAAAGCCTGAAGCAAAGCCATCCAAAACTGAGGCAAAAATAGAGAAAAAAGCTGAAACTAAAGCTGAGAAAAAACCTGAAACAAAGGTAGAAAAAAAGGCTGAAGCTCCAGCAAAAGCTGAAAAAGTAGAGAAAAAAGCTGAAGCTCCAGCAAAAGCTGAGAGCGTCGCAAAAGGCTCTTATGTTCAAGTATTTGCAACTAGTAAATTTAACCCAAATGCCGACTATATGAAAAAAATAGCAGCCAAAGGCTATAGCTACAAAACTATAAAAGCTGGCGAGCTAACTAAAATTTTAGTTGGTCCATTTGATGAAAAAGGGCTACAAAAAGCTGTAAATGACATAAGAAAAGATGTCAATAAAGACGCTTTTGTCTTTAGAGCAAAATGAAAACCTTCGCAGTTTTTGGAGATCCGATAGCTCACTCCGTATCTCCAAGACTACACAACAAAGCCATTGCCGATCTAGCTCTTGATGCCCTATATACTAGGGTTTTGCTAAAAGATGGCAATGAGCTAATCAATAAATTTAAATCCCTAAAACTAAACGGCGCAAATGTCACACTCCCGCATAAAGAATTTGCTCTAAATTTAGCCGACGACGCCTCAGAGGTAGCCCAAAAAATAGGCTCTGCAAACACTTTAGTGCTAAAAAATGAAAAAATTTATGCCTACAACACTGACGCACCTGGCTTTTTAAAAGCGATATCAAATTTCAAAGAGGCAAAAAGTGCCATCATCCTTGGAGCTGGAGGCACCGCAAACGCCCTAGCCTACGCACTTAGATCGCAAAACATAGATGTTTGCATACTAAATAGAAGCAAGGCAAGACTTGATAAATTTAAAGATCACTATGAGTGCTTTAGCTGGGATGACTATAAAGAGCATAAATTTGATCTAGTGGTAAATTCAACCTCAGCAGGGCTAAAAGATGACCTTTTGCCAGCACCAAAAGAGATTTTAGATGGCATTTTAAAAAGCGCTAAATTTGCATTTGATGTTATTTACGGCAAGCAAACGCCATTTTTAAAAGAGGCCAAAAGCCAAAATTTAGCATGCAAAGACGGAGCTGATATGCTCTTGTATCAAGCAGTTTTAGCGTTAAATTTATTTTATAATGGCAGCCTCGATGAGAAAAAGATAGAAATTTCTATGCGAGAGGCTTTGAGTTTATAAATTTTAAAATTTAAATTTTATTTTTAGAAAAATTTACCTCATATTACAACACTTTGTTGCCTTTTTATTTTGTTAATTTTACTATATCTTTCAAAGTATATCCCTAATACTACGCATTTTATATCTATTTAAGAAGCTATTTGTGACATTTTATAATATAACGTTATATTGTACTCTAGTACAATTGTGACATATTCTCAAAAAGCTATAATTAAGCTAAAAAACTACATAAAAGGGGAATTTATGGCAAGTATTATAGGCGTTGTAAAAAGCGTATCAGACAAAAATGCGAAGGTTGTAAACAACCTAACAAAAGAGGAGAGAGCCCTAAATGTAGGCGATATACTCTTGCAAAATGATACTATTATCTCAGATGATGTAAATTTTAAAGTTGAAGTTGCCAAAGTGGGTGGAGCGGACAAAGTTTTTACTGGAAAGCGTATCGATCTTACAAATTTTGCAGATGATAGCTCTAGCGCACAAAGTAGCGGCAACGACGAGATCGCTAGCTTACAACAAGCCATCTTAAAAGGTGAAAATTTAACGAATTTAGAAGAGACAGCAGCTGGTGGAAACCAAGCTGGTGGTAACGCTAGTGGTGGTGGCGTTAGTCTTGGAGCAGCTAGCTTTGCTCAAGGTGGTCACTACTCAAACATAAATGCAAATTTTCAAAATCTAAGCGACATATCAAGAGCTGAAGCACCAAGCGTGAGCTCTGTATCAGGCTACGCAGATGCTGGTGCAAGCGGCACAGCAAAACCTGATGAGATAGAAATTTTACACGTTGATAAAGAGATATTTGCCAAATTTGCAGCCACAGAGTTAGAGATAACAAATATCGTAAAAGCAAGGGTTGATGAGGCAAAAGCTAAGATCGAGATAGCTAAAAACGCAACATACGATAACGAAACTTTTACCAAAGAGAACTCATGGAGCATCTATAAGAAAATGCCAGATGGCTTTTTAGACAAGACAAACAAGGCAGTCGCGACTAATCACCTTGACTGGATGGACATAAAAAACACAACCAACGATAACCTAGTCGATCTAAGAATAGGCGGAAGGGAAACTGCACTATTAGGTGGCTCATCAGGCAACAATGTCGTCTTAGGTGGCGGCGATGATATAGCGCCTGGTGATCCTTTTGTTGATGACACCGTAGCACTTAGCAACGCTTCAGGCAACAATATCATAAGCTTTGAGACAAATGACCCTACATTTCAGCCTCTATCGAGAGCGATGCTACAAGTGGTGATAACACCATCTTATCTGGCGGAAGCAGGCTAAATGCCAGCCTTTACGCAGTGTCTGGTCACAATGTGGTGGACGGCAGCCACTCATCTAGCATAGAGGTAAAAATAGGCGGTAGGTCGTATTCAGACGCTGGGTCAGCGTGGGGGATAAACGACAAAGATGACTCTTTCATCTCACAAGCTGACAATACCGTGCTTGGAAGCGACAATGCTGATTATGCAAGTTTTATAAACGCAGCAGGAAACAACCTGATCGATCTAGCTGGCGGCAATGACGAAGTCTTTATCTCAGATAGAGCTGGCGGCACAAATGCCACCATATATTTAGGTGACGGCGATGATGTTTTATCAGCAGGACCGGTAACTAGCTACTATACAAATGTAAGGCAAAATTTAAATATCGACGCTGGAGCTGGCAATGACGAGATAATAACCATCAGCAAGCAAGGCACCTACCATATAAATGGCGGAAGCGGTGACGACACGATAATAATGAGCGCGAACAACTTTAATGGCGTAGTTGATGGCGGCGAAGGCTATGACACGCTAAAGCTTGCCACACAAGGCCAGGCTGAGACTATCGACTTTAGGGCACTTGCTAACGGCGAGCTCGACGCTAAGATAAATAATATAGAAGAAATTTCATTTGACACAAGACAGAGCGTAAGCCGCGACGGTATCAGCGGTGACGGCTCTGGCGTACATATCAAAAACATAAACGCACAAGACGTTCTTGATATCACGGACGATAAGGATGTGGTGCTTAAATTTACAAGCGGCAATACAAGCGGAAATTCGCTTTCACTTGATGGCTTTAGCGTCTCAAGTGATCAAAGTGGCGCACAAGCTGGCTACACTAGATATGAAAGCAAACTAGTTAGGGTGCTAAACGACGACACTGGCGAACTTTCAGCCCCGATGACTGTGAAGATCGATATAGAAAACACAATAACAGTTGATCTTTAAAATTTAGAAGTTAAATTTTTAAAACCCTTTCTCGAAACTGAGAAAGGGTAAAATTAGGATGGTTTACTTTTCAAAAGCTTTTTGTAAGCTAAATGGAAACGCTTGATAGCCCATAGCATTTGTCATCTTTATCTCGATGCTAGGCTCTTTTGCGCCCCATTCAAACTCATCTATGTGCGGGCTAGGAAGTCCTACTGGGCGACCTTTTGCGATGTCAAACTGCATGCCAGCAACAGCTGAATAGACCATCACGCTATCAAGGTCATCTTGATACTGCGTAAGGCTAGTAACCGAGCTATACCACTCTTTACCACGCTCTTTGCCGTACTCCCAGATCTGCTCAACTGTCTTTTTGTTCTCATCGATCTTATAAACGACCGCACGAGAGTACTTCATGCCAGCGATGGCTGGTTGCTCCATGCCCCTTGTGTCGCCGTTGTCAAAGACACTTAGATAAATTTCGCCTTTTTTAGACTTGCTATCTATCCTAAATGCTGTGTGCTGCGTCCATTGCCAGTCAAAGCCACCTTTGTCGCTCTCATATCCTGGGCATTTTGAGTACTCATCTTCGCAGACGATCTTATTGCCTTTGCTATCAACTGGCTGAAGGAGTTTATCTTTAAATTTATCGCTCCAGCCCTTGTGAGCGCCCATGATCCATTTTACTTGTTTGTCACGGCCGATCTTGATAACTGCGTCTTGGTGGCGGCTTGAGATGATGATGCTATCATCGCTTGGGTCATAATCCACACTATTTACGTGTGCCCAGTTACGTCCAGGACCAGCGCCAACTATGTCGCCCCATTTATCGTGTGTATCCATAGACTGAAGCTCATCAGAGCTTGCTGTGTGGCCTGCTTTTTTAGCATCTATGTTTAAGCAAACTGCACCTTGATCAAGCGTTTTTAGCACGATGTCGCGGTAAGGATCGAGGATTTCATATAGTCTAAAGTCATCAACTACGTTTCCGTCGCGGTCAAGCTCAACGATGACGTCGCGCACTGTTCTTACGTTTTTGCCATCAGCCCTTTTGTAGTCGGCATTTGCCACGCGCAAGAAGTAGTGTCCGTTTTGTGCTACGTCCATCGAGTGTGAGAAGTCATTGTAGCTAGCTGGTAGCTCGCGGTTAAAAATTTCTCTACCCATAATGTCGTATTTTGCGTATCTTTGGCCATATCCCCAAGTCATCGCACCATCGTCATTTTGCTTAAAGCCCATCATAACGCCAGCGTGAAATGGCTGTTTAAGATCGTAAATTTTACTTGGCTCAAGGTACCATCTAACCTCGCCTTTTGTATCAAGGATGAAGTTATTTGGGCTGTAGTTCCACTCGATCGCACCGCCAGCTGGGTTGTTCCAAACGACTTTTGTGCCCTTGCCTGTTTTATTTACAAAGTTATTTACATAGTAGAGGCGGTTTGCAAATTTAGCACTTGCTGGCTTAGTAACCTCGATCTTGTCAAATAGCGCGCCCTTTTGATTTGGCGTGCCAGCACTCTCTAGGTAGATAGCTGGGGCGTAAATTTTATAGCTCTCTTTTATATGCTCAGTCTTGCCCTTGTAGCTCTTGTCGTACTCGACTTCAACGGTGTTTTGATAGTCAGGATACATGCCAAAAACTGGGATGCCGCCATGTGTGCGAAGATGCTTGTCAGCCACTTTGTAGCTTATAGTTTGACCGCCTTGCTTTGGCACGATGGTTACTTTTGCATTGCTTAGTGTGTAGCCGCCATTTTTGATGACTGCTGTAAGTGGGGCAGTATCGTAAGGATTTACCACTACTTCGCCGATCTGCCCAGTGATAGCGTAGTCAAGTTTAGCCCCGCTTGGACCGCCTATCGCAAAAGCGCTCGAGCAAAGCACAGAGGCTAGTGCAACACAACTCAAAGTCTTTTTCATAACATCTCCTTTAGATAAATTTTATAAACTCTACTCATAAAGCTTATAAAATTTAGAAAAAGCCTTGGCAAAAACCAAGGCCTCAATCAGTAAAAGGAATAACAAAAATGATTTGCTTTGTGTGTAATTGTAGTAAATCTTTATAACATAAATTTCACGCTAAAGTTAATACTAGCTTAAAATTTAAAAATATATTTAAAATTTATTAAATAGCGTATTCAACCTCGTTATCTTCGCCATTTATAAGGTCAAATATAATAAAAAATGATGCTAGCAAATTTACCTAGGCTTATTACTACTTTACCTCTCTTAAAAACCTATGTTCTTTAAAAAATTTTCGGAGTGATTTTTGCTCTTTTGGACCGATCTTGTAGCTTATAAATTTAAGATACCACTTGATATCTTGCTCGCTTATGTCGCGACTTTTAGCGTACTGGGCTAAGATGTAGTTTGGAATTTTTACATTTTTTTGCAAAAATTTTGCGACAAGTCTTTTGTAAAACGAGCCATTTTTTACGTAAGAAAATCTACCAAAAACAAATGGCAAATTTGTCTTTTCGTGCCAAATTTGACCAAGGTCGTAAAAGCACTCTTTGCCATCGCTTAAGTATGCCTTTAGTGCCCTGTCGCCTATGATCACCTCGCCATTTAGCTTAAGCACCTTAGCTAGGGCGTTTGAGCTAGCTGAAGCTGGATCAAATTTCATAGCGGAGTTTTTTCGAACAAGCACGCTTTTGACATCTTTTTTGGCGACTATTCCAAAATTTAGCTTCTTTAAATTTGCCTTTTTGCCTGCTATGCTTGAGATTACTGCTGCATCGATCTTTCTAGCGTTTAGGGCTCTATTTAGCTTGCTTGGCACGCCTTTTTTAAACTCGATCGCCTTTTTTATCTGAGAGCTTAGTGGGGCTGATTTTAAAAATACGTGAAATGGGAGTAAATTTAGATAATCAATCTTTCCAAATATCATTTTTCATCTTTTATGAGCTCAAATTTAACCATCTCGTTTTCGTTGCAAACATCATGAAATAGCCGAATTAAGCTCTCTTTCGTGTCACCTTGCAAGGCATCTTCGTTTTTTAGCTTTATAAGCGTTGGCTCATTTATCTCGCAAAGACAGTCAAAGAGCGCGTCTAAATTTCTGCCGTAGTACTCTGGCAGGTCAAATTTCTTTGCAAAATACTCATGCATCTTCTCTTTTTCGAGCATTTTTTTAGCATCTAAGATCACGATTTTCATTGCATCCTCTTCTCATAAAGCAGGTAAAAATGCTCGTAGTGATCGGGCGTGTAGTAGATAAGTCCGTCGTTTGAATATAAAATTCTCTCAGCGCCGCGTCTGCCACCATTATAATTCACATCGCACTCAAACCACTTTCTACCATCAGCCTCAGGCAGCCTCTTTTCTCGGTTTGAAAATCTATCTCCACCGATGCTTTTGCCGCCACTTACCTGCCATAAATTTCCGCTTTTTGCGTCCCAGCCAAGTTCAAGTGCCTCTTTTTTGGTTATGAAATTTTTTGGCAGCTTGTTAAATTTATAGATATAAAGTGCGACCTCATCTTTTGAGGTGTATGAGCCGTTTTCTGCGAGGCTCTGGCTCTTTTGCCCCTCTTTATTAAGCTGCTCAAGTAAAATTTGAGCGTTTTTGTTTGCCTCGCCGCCCTCTTTTGAAAAAAAGAAGGTGCCAACGATGATAGCAATGACAAAGGCGACTAGAGCTGGCAAAAGTCTTTTGTTCAAATTTAGCCCTTAAAGAGTGTTAAAAACTCTATCGCCAGCATCACCAAGACCTGGTACGATGTAGTTTTTCTCGTTTAGTTTCTCATCAATTGAAGCCGTATAGACCTCGACGTCTGGGTAAATTTCGCTAAATCTCTTTAGCCCCTCAGGTGCAGCGATGATAGAGATAAATTTGATCTCTTTAACGCCCTTTTCACGCAAGAACTTAACCGCGTCTATCGCCGTGCCGCCAGTTGCAAACATAGGGTCGATGATGATCGCCATGCGCTCTTTTGCGTCTTTTGGAAGCTTTGCGTAGAAAAACTCAGCCTGCGCTGTCTCTTCGTTTCGCTGAAAACCCAAAAAGCCAACGCTCGCATCTGGTATGATAGTAAAGACGCTATCAAGCATACCAAGAGCAGCCCTTAAGATAGGGCATATCATCACCTTTGTAGTGAGCCTTTTTGCGTCTGCCACCGCAACTGGTGTTTGGACTTTGACATCTTTTACCTTTAAATTTCTAGTCGCCTCAAAGATCATAAGGTAGCTGATCTCATCAACTAGCATGCGAAACTGAAAAGGCTGGGTGTTTTTGTCGCGTAAAATGGTTAATTTATGCTCGATCAATGGATGTGAGATGAGCTTCACGTTTTGCATTTTTTGTCCTTAAATTTACTGTTTTTACAAGGTTTGTCTTTTACAAAATGCCAAGAGGAGAATTTAGCCCAAAATTTGGGCTAAATTTGATTAAAAACCTTTTGCAAGTTTGGCTTTGTAAGCCTCAACATCAAAATCTTTTACTCTCGCTACGCCATCTTCAACTGCAGCTTTTGCAACTGCTGGAGCGACCGCTGTTAGCACACGCTTGTCAAATGGTTTTGGGATGATGTACTCTTTGCCAAATTTTAGCTCGCTAACGCCACTTGCTTTTAAAACTTCAGCTGGCACTGGCTCTTTTGCAAGCTGTGCAAGCGCTTTAGCTGCAGCCATTTTCATATTTTCAGTGATCTTTTTAGCCCTAACATCAAGCGCTCCTCTAAAGATAAATGGAAAGCCCAAAACGTTATTTACTTGGTTAGGATAGTCGCTTCTACCTGTGCCCATCATAACGTCATCTCTTACAGCTACGACGTCCTCTGGGAAGATTTCAGGCACTGGGTTTGCCAAAGCGAAGATGATAGGCTCTTTGTTCATCGACGCAACCATCTCTTTTGTCACAACGCCAGGCTTAGAAAGACCTAAAAACATATCAGCGCCTTTCATCGCATCAGCCAAAGTCCTATCCTCGGTCTCAAGCGCAAATTCAACCTTCTCTGGAGTTAGGTCTGTTCTTTTTGAGTGGATAACGCCTTTGCTATCTATCATCACGATGTGTTTTGCGCCAAGTGCTTTATACATCTTTGCGCAAGCGATACCCGCTGCACCTGCGCCGCTAACTACGATCTTTATCTTAGATATATCTTTGCCAGAAATTTCCATCGCGTTTATAATGCCAGCGCTTGTTATCATCGCTGTGCCGTGCTGATCGTCGTGCATTACAGGGATATCAACTGCTTCTTGAAGCTTTCGCTCGATCTCAAAGCACTTTGGAGCGCGGATATCTTCTAAATTTATACCGCCAAATGTAGGAGCTAGAGCCTTGCAAATTTCAACGATCTTATCAGGATCATGCTCATCTAGCTCGATGTCAAAGGCATCAACGTTTGCAAATTTCTTAAATAGCACCGCCTTGCCCTCCATAACTGGCTTACCAGCGATAGCGCCGATGTCACCAAGTCCAAGAACAGCCGTGCCATCAGTGATGACAGCCACCAAATTTGCTTTATTTGTGTATTTGTAAGCTAGCTCAGTGTCTGCATTTATCTCACGGCATGGCTCAGCAACGCCTGGTGTATAGGCCATTGAAAGGTCTCTTGAAGTCTCGCAAGGTGTCTTTACCCTGATCTCGATCTTACCGCCGATGTGGTAGTTTAGTGCCTCTTCTTTAGTTACATGTGTCATTTCTCTTCCTTTAATAAATTTTGTATTCTGTTTTTGATCTCGCTGCTGCCTACTACTTCAAGCACTTCAAAGATACTTGGGCTCACGCTTGAGCCAGTTAGCGCTATCCTTAAGGCTTGAGCCAGGTCTTTTAGTTTTAAGCCATTTTGCTCTAAAAATTTATTAGTTAGCTCCTCGTAGCCCTTTGCGTCAAGGTCGCGGTCTAAAATTTGAGCAAATTTCGCCAAAATTTCTTTGCTATCTTCATTTATGAATTTAGCCCAAGCTTTTTCGTCATAGCTTTTTGGAGCGTTGATGATAGCATTTGCGCTATTTGCCATCTCGATTAAGGTTTTTGACCTCTCACGGAGTGAATTTAGCAGTAGCTCACCCTTTACCAAAGCCTTAAAATCCACGCCAAACTCGAGCATATCGTGCGCTAGCCTCTCATAAGGCAAAGTTTTTATATAGTGGGAATTTAGCCAGTCAAGCTTTTGAGCGTTATAGGTGCTTGAACTTTTGTTGATATCGTTTGGATTAAAGTATTTAAGCATATCCTCGATAGTAAAAATCTCATCATCACCGTGGCTCCAGCCAAGACGAACGAGAAAATTTAAGAGCGCTTCAGGCAAGTAGCCCATCTTTTTATACTCCATAACGTCAGTTGCGCCATGCCTTTTGCTAAGTTTTTTACCGTCTTCGCCGTTTATCATCGCGACGTGATAAAATTTTGGCACCTTAAAGCCAAGTGCCTCGTAAAGAACGATCTGTTTTGGGGTATTTGAGAGGTGATCATCGCCGCGAATAACGTCTGTTACGCCCATTAGCGCATCGTCTATCACAACTGTGAAGTTATATGTTGGCGTGCCGTCGCTTCTTGCAATGATGAAGTCGTCTAAGATATCTTCAACCTTAAATTTAACCTCACCCTTGATGCCGTCATGTATGACGATCTCGCCGCTAAGTGGGGCTTTTATACGGATAACCGGCTCAATGCCAGCTGGAGGCGTGCCAGTAAAATCTCTATATCTATTATCATATTTTGGGCGCTCTTTTCTAGCCTCTTGACTAGCTCTAAGCTCCTCAAGCTCCTCTTTGCTCATGTAGCATTTGTAGGCTTTGCCCTCATCAAGTAGCTTTTTAACGTACTCTTTGTAAAGATCAAATCTCTTTGACTGATAGGTCACTTCGCCGTCGTGATCTAGCTTACACCAAGCAAATGCCTCTTTTATAGCTTGCGTGGCCTCTTCTGAGTTTCGTTTTAAGTCAGTATCTTCGATGCGGAGCAGAAATTTTCCATTGTTAGCTCTTGCGTATAAATAATTATAAAGAGCTGTCCTAAGTCCGCCTATATGTAGGTATCCAGTAGGCGACGGAGCAAATCTAGTAACTATCATTTTGTGCCTTATTTTTATGTTATAATTGCCCAAAATTATATTTACTAAATACTTAAATAAAGGTTTCATTATGAAAAAATTGCTCTTTTTGGCTGCTGGCGTGTTAAGTGCCTTAAATTTATATTCAGCTCAGATGATAAACGGCATCGCAGCTATCGTGGAGAACGAGCCTATCACGCTTTACGAGGTTTATAGCTTGAAGGAACAGCTAAAGACAACAGAGCAGGACGCTTTAAATTTACTTATCAGAGATAGGCTTGAAGATGCTCAGATAAAAAACTTAAATTTAAGCGTGACACCTTTTGAGCTAAATGATAGGATCGAGGCGATCGCAAAGCAAAATGGCATGACAAATTCTCAGTTTAGAAGCTCTATCCAAGCTCAAGGCATGGACTTTTTGGACTTTAAAAACAACCTAGAGCACAAGATGCTTCAAGAAAAACTTTATAAAAGCATAGCTGCTGAGGCTGGCAAGAATATAAACGAGCAAAAAGCAAAGGCATATTTTGACGCTAATCCTGATAAATTTAAGGTTTTTAGCACCGCTAGAGTCGTAGTTTATAGAGCAAAAGACCCCAATCTACTTGAAGCTCAAAAGACAAGTCCGAAGCTACTAGACGGCGTGCAAACACAAGAGGTGAGTTTAGACTATCAAAGCATAGATCCAAGACTTGCTGCGATCATCTCAAGCACAAATAACGGCGACTACACACAGCCTTTGCAAGGACCTGATAGCTTTGATATGTTTTTAGTAAAAGAGAAGATCGGCTCATACACACCAAGCTTTGCTGATGTAAAAGATAACGTTATAAACGAGCTTTACCAAGGCGAGCAAGAAAAATTAATGAGTGATTACTTCGAAAAACTCCGCGCAAAAGCAAAAATTCAAATCCTAAGATAACTTCAAATTTAGCCACTTTGGTGGCTAAATTTCTCCAAAATTTAAATTTAAAATTTATAAGCAAAAACCTGCAAAAGTAGCCAAATTTAATTAAGCTTTTTTGGTAAAAAATCCAACGTAAATAGCGTAGATATGAGGGTTGCTACAGCATAATGGGTAAAAGGCGTGATGCCAGCTCCTGAGCTTGCAAGCACAAAGTTATGACTTATCGCAGCTCCAGCTCCCATGCCTAAAACAAAAAGAGCTGAGCCTCAAAGCCAAATTTGTATTGATTTAGCACTAAATTTGTGATGCTTGCAAAAAGAACGATAGAGACTATGCCATAAAACATCGAGAAGTCACGCTCAAAAATTTTACTGATAGCGCCCACTGAGCAAAATTTACTTCTTTGCATAAATACGCCATTTTTGCCAAGTTTTAGACCAAATATAAGTGCTGTCAAAAGTAAAAAAGCGATGATCGGTGGCAAAAGCCCTATCGCCTTTGCAGTGTCTTTGCTACTTTTTTGGGCATGATATCATCTAAAATATGGCAAATTCGTAGGTATAACTCGCGCCTAATCCCTGAAATTCGTAGTATATCAGCCTGCCAGCTGGACTTGCCAGGATGAATATTTTTAGATTTTGCCTACTTACCACGCTTAGTGCTGGGGTTTGGTGTGCTGTTTTGCTTGGAGTTGGCTATTCTCTAGACTCAAACCCTGACAAACAGACGCTTCTAATAATAACGATCACCATTTTAGCGGTGGTTGCGGTAATAAGCGCGGTCTATATAATGAAGCAGTTTCAGTTTCAGGTAAAAGGTAGCCATTTTTCTTAAAAACTTGTCCTACAAAGACACCAGCGATGGCGTTTAAATTTAACTATTTAATAAAAAAGAGATTAATGAAAATTTTCTATGAGGTCTTTAAAAACTTCATAAAGTTTATTTATTTCATCAACGCTAACTCGTTCGTTTTTGGCGTGTATGCGGTCGTTTATGACGCCAAATTCTATCGCATCTACGCCAAATTCGGCAAAGTGCCTAGCATCGCTCGTGCCGCCTTTTGTGTTTAAAAGTGGCGTAACGCCGGTGATCTTTGTGACAGATGCCATTAAATTTCTTACGATCTTGCTATCTTTGTTGGTTAAAAATCTCTTTGAGCTTTGTTTGATACTAAGCTCGTAGCTAAGCCCATCTAAAACGCTTCTAAGATAGCTCTCAACGTCATTTACATCGGTTAAATTTGAGTTTCTAACGTTAAACATTATGCTAAGCTCGCTTGGCGTAACGTTGCAAACCTGCATGCCACCACGAATGTCCGTCACCACGATCTTGCTTGGGCTAAAAAACTCACTCCCCCCGTCCATATCGTGATCAGCTATCTTGCTTAAAAGTGGAGCTATTAAATTTACTGGATTTATGCATTTTTCTGGGTATGCCACGTGTCCTTGAACGCCCTTTATCACGATCTTACCATTTATCGAGCCACGTCTGCCGACCTTTATGCTATCGCCAAATTTCTTATCACAAGTTGGCTCAGCCACGACGCAAAATTTGGGCAGATCCCTTATCTCACGCAGATATTCAAGCGCTAAAGGCGTGCCGTAAGTGCCATCGCCCTCTTCGTCACTTGTTAAAATGAGGCTTAGTTTGCCTTCAAATTTAGCCTCTTTAGCAGCACAAACAAAGGCAGCCACGCCACTTTTCATATCCTGCGAACCCCTTGCGTAGATGTAGCCATCTTTTTCAAGTGGGGTAAATGGCTCGCTATCCCAGCCATCTCCTGGTGGCACGACATCAACGTGTCCTGCAAAGGCTAGATGCTCCCCGTCTCCATAAATTTTAGAAAGTATGAGATTTTTTGTGCCGTTTTTTTCTATAAATTTAGCCTCAAAATCAGGCAAAAATTTAGCTATAAACTCCAAACTCCCAGCATCATCTGGCGTGATAGAACGAAAGCTTAAAAGCTCTTTTAAAAAGCTAACTACCACTAAAACGCCTTTTTAGAAGGAATTCCCAAGTAAAATCCCTGGAATTCGTCGATGCCTATCCCCTTACAGACGTTAAAGATTTCTTTAGAATGAACATACTCTGCGATCGTTTTTATACCAAGATCCTTTGCAAATGCCACGATCGCGCTTGCGATGGCGTATGAGTCTTTATTGATATCGATGTCTTTGATGATAGAGCCATCGATCTTCACGTAGTCTGGCTTGATCTTTATGATGTAAGAAAAATTTGAGTAGCCAGAGCCAAAGTCATCAATCGCTATCATAGCGCCCATGCTCTTTGCACGCTCAACAAAGACTGAGACGCGCTCAGCACTCTTTAGCTCCTCGTCTTCAACTATCTCAAACACTATCCTGCCAGCGACATTGTGCTTATTTAGTAAATTTAAAACAAGTGCGCTAACGTCGCCATCTATCATATCTCGGCTGCTTAAATTTATAGAAAGAACCAAATTTGGATCTTCAGTGAGGTGCTCAAAGCACTTTTTAATGAGCTGCTTTTCAAGGTCTGCGTAACGCTTGATACGCTTTGAGATATCCAAAAATACGCTTGGCGAGATGACGTCGTCGCGGTCTAAAATTCTTATCAAGCATTCATATTTTATAGGGATCTTTTTCTCGTCAAATATCGGCTGAAAATACGGCACGATGTTATCGTTTATCGTAGCGTTTTGGATAAGTTTTGAGCGCTCGATCTGATTTGCGTATTCATCTTTTTGACTTAGCCCTTTAAAGTAGCAAACATAGTCTTTATCGAGTGATTTGGCTGATTTTAGCGCGATGGTTGCCTTTCTTAAAGTCTGGTCGCTATCAAGCGCAAAGCCTATAGTGTTGTGAATTTCTATATCATCGACCTCTACGCCATTTTCATCTTTTATGCTAAGCATCCTGCCTTTAAAGATATCTAGTAAATTTTCAGCAAGCTCCTCGTATCTGTCGATAAAGTCGTTATTATCTTCAACCAAAGCAAACCTGTCCGCCTCGATGCAATAAGCCTTCATATTCTCATTTTTTGCAAATTCTTTGATGAGATTTGCCATCTGTTTTAGTATCTGGTCACACACGTATTTGCCGTAGTAGTCGTTCATCTTGCCAAAATCATCGATATCCATAAGTATCACTTTTGGATATTTATACTCGCTCACATCTTTTAAAAGCGCAGCCTTGTTAAAAAGTCCTGTCATCGGATCGATATATAGCCTCTCTTTTAGTTCAGCGATCTTAATAGTGCTCTCTTCTTTTACTTTTAGATAGTCAAATTTGATGTTTAGATACTTAAATACAAACCAAAGACAGACCGCAAGCCCTAAAAATAGACCGATCGAGCTTAAGATCAAAGTAAGAGTCATGTTTTTCATCAGCCACTGAAAATAAAATTCATCGCTAGTGCCAGTTATCCTTTGATCTATATGCGCTTTAAAGCCTAAAATATATTCATTTACTGCGACAAACATACATACTTTGGCGCTATTTTCTGGCAAAATTTCAGCCTTGAAATAATTCGTTTGAAAATCATGTGAATAGATGTCGCCACAGCTCTTGTCTTCGTAGTCTTTATTTACGAGGCTTTTGTCTGACGATGCCTCTATCTTAAAGCCATTTTTACCATTTTCTTTTAGCAAAAAGACATCACCAAAGGCGGCATTGCTTATGTAATTTTGAAAATCTAAGACACTAAATTTACTTATATTTTTAAAGTAATTCACATATTGATCTATTAGATACTCAGTCTTTTTTTTGAGGCCAAAGTTGTTTGTAGAGAGCGCATTATTGTATTTATATGAATAGACAGTTAAATTTTCAATTACAAAGAAAGTAAAAAGCAAAACCACGACCAAAGTGACGGTTTTAACCATACTAAAGTGCTTTTTTTGCGATTCGTCGCTTGGCATAAAGTTTAAACTTCCTTTCTTAAATTTTTCTAATAGATTATATCTAAGCTAAATAAAAAATTTCTTTCATTTTTTAATTAAAAATTTAGCTCAAAGTTTAACGATCTTTGCACCATATCCGCCTTGATTTGCCGGTGCATCATGAAATTCTTTCACGCTTGGATGCTCTTTTAAGAAATTTTTAACAGCAAAGGCAAGCTTGCCAGTGCCGATGCCGTGAAATACGCTAACCTCATCAAATCCCATAACAAGACTATCTGAGATAAATTTATCAAGCTTTGCTATCGCCTCGTCAGCTCTCATGCCGTGCAGATCAAGCGAAAGCGAGGCCGTTTTTGGCTTATCAACACTTAAACTTACGCCACCTTTTTTAGGTAAGACTACTTCATTGCCATTTTTTCTTAAAAGCTCGAGTGGCACGCGCAAATTTATACCATTTGACTCGATCATCGCGTCATTTTTTGAGATACTTAAAACCGTGCCTTTTATATTTTCATATTTTACTCTATCGCCTACTTTTAGGCTCTCTCGCTCAGTTTTTTTAGGCTTAACGATGGCAGCTTTTTTCTCATTTGCCACGTTTAGCGCCCTTTGTTTATCTTTTATATCTTTGAAATTTATAACAGCTTTTGCCGCATTTATCGCGTCAAAATACTCTTTTTCAAGGCGAGAAATAGTCGCATTTAGCTTTATCTCATTTCTCTCTTTTAGCTCTTTTTGCTCCTCAAGCAAGCGCTCCAGCCGCTCCTCTTTTGCCGTGACCTCTTTTATCCCCTCATCAAGCTTGGTTTGTAAATTTAGCGTCTTTGTAATGATCTCGTTTAAATTCTCTTTATCTTCGCCGTAAATTTTCTTTGCCTGCGCCACTAAATTTTGAGATATGCCGTATCTTGCCGCCGTTTCAAAGGCGTAAGACTTGCCGATCGTGCCTTTTAAAAATTCAAATTTAGGCCTTTGAGCCGCCTCGTCGTAAAGTGCTGCTACCAGCTCAACCTCTGGATTTTTAGCTAGCAACATCGCAAGGCGCTTGTGGTGGGTCGTGATGATCATTTTGATATCTTGAGTGATGAGGCGCTCTATCATGACGCCATACAAGCTCGCAGCCTCCTCAAAATCGGTGCCAAGCTCGATCTCGTCGATGCCGATGATGATCGATTTTTTAGTAAAAAGCTTTGCAAAATGCACCATCCTGCCAGCAAAGGTCGAGATGTCGTTTTTCACACTTTGCGGATCTTCTATGATCGCGTCAAATTCTTTAAAAGAGCCGATCGTTGAGCGGTTTGCGTCGATACGCATAGGAAGCAGATACTTTGCAAGTAGCGCAGCTGAGATGATTGATTTTAAAAGCATTGACTTACCGCCAGCATTTACGCCAGTTATTAAAAGCACTTTTTTGCTAAAATCCACGCTCACACTCTTTGGGTTTTTAAGCGCTGGATGGGCAAATTTCTCAAGCTTTATAACGTGCGAGCTATTTGGTAAAACAAACTCATAGTCACGCGATCTAGCCAAATTTACGCGCGCTTGATAGGCATCAAACTGATCAAAAGCGTTATTTATAAATTTCAAAAAAAGCAGGCTCTTGCTCATCTGCAGGCTAAATTTCTTGCAGTGCTCAAAAATGATCTCCTCTTTTCTATCAAGCAGCTCGCTTTGCTCCTTTTTTAGGCGCTCGGTGCTTGCAGGTGCGACGTAGAAGTAGCCGCCTGAGCTTCTAGCAATCACGGTGCCTTTTAGGGCGTGATTAAAGCCGCCACGCACCAAAAGTGCCTCTTGCGAGTTGATATAGTGCGTTTGGGTATCGACTAGATAGGGCGTGATGTGCTTTGAGTAGATGAGCTTTTTAAGCTCGGCGTCGATCTGGTGCTTTTTCTCGCTAAATGCCTGCTTTATCGCGTAAAATCGCTCATCCACGCTGTCGCTAAACTCGCCGTTTTCATCAAAGCTGTTTGCCATCTGGCTCATCGCTTCAGGGATTTCAACCTTTGCGATCCACTCGCCAAGCCTGCCTTCAAATTTTTGCTTTTTTAGATATGAAAAATACTTAATGATCTTTGCAAACTCGTAAATTTCGCTGATGTGAAGCACTGCTTGCTTGCTAAGTCTCATAAGCGCATCATCAAGCTCTTTTATCTCATCAGGTGCCTTAAAATCATACTTTGAAAGCTCGTTTATATTTTCAAAGTGGATTTTGCTGTCGCCTTGTAAAAATAGCGGTTTTTGCCTTGCTAAAAAGGAGTTAAATTTATCCAGATACTCGCCCAGATCGAGCTTTGCAAATATATCGTTCATTGCTCGCAACTTTTTATAGGTACGATGACGCCTGAAAGATCGCTAAATTCTCGCTTTGGCAAAAATGACGCAGTGCCAAATTCGTAGTTAAATTTCTCAGCGCTCACGTTGTATTCGCCACATTTTAGTGTTTTGCCCTGCTTAAAGTCAGTCACTAGCTTTGAGATGGCATCCTCGTTTTTTGATAAATTCTCCTCGTAAAAATAGACGCAAACAAGGATCGCTACAAGCACCGCGCTAACGAGCGCTTTTATGCTTTTGCTGATCTTTTCATCTTTTATCGCCCAGATCGCTCCAAAAAGCAGCATCACGCCGGCGATTATTATCAAATTTCTTACCATTTCACGCCCTTATACTTTGCGATGAGCTCCTTGTAAAGCTCGGCATGAGGCTTGATCTTTTCTAAAATCTCAGCCCTAACCTCGCTGATATCTTGCTTTTCAACCAGCAAGCAAACGGCTAGATACGGGGCATTTGGCAGCATATCTTTTATCTGAGCACTATTTAGCTTTTGTGACCTTGCAAGCGCGATCAAGATATCTTTTTTGCCTAAATTTATAAGGCTAGAAATTTCATCCTCGCTTAGCTCTTTTTCTTTTATCTCTTTTAAAATTTCATTTTCATCTTGAGGCTTAAAAGTGCTTAGATCCATTAATATCCGCCTCTTAGCTGCACACTGATATCGCCCGCTCCAAAGCCAACTACGATGCCGTCGCTTAGGCGGTTTTTCACGCCAAATTCATCTGTAAATTCTATCCCCTCTTCAACCCTCTCAACCTTATCTGTAAAGATCGGGTTATACTCGCTAAATTCACTTTTCATATCAACTTCGATCGGATTTTCTCCAGCTGCATAAACTGGCAAGATGACAAGCTCATCAACGCCCTTAAAGCACTCTTTAAAGCCAGGTAAATTTGTGCTAAGCCTTGTGTAGCGGTGTGGCTGAAATATCGCTGTGACGCTCTTTATACCTAAAATTTTGGCGTATTCAAAGACTGATTTTAGCGTCGCTTTTATCTCTGTTGGATGGTGTGCGTAGTCGTCAATAAGGACGAAATTTTTGTTTGCACTAAGTATGTCAAAACGCTTTTTGATGCCTTTAAAATTTAGTAAATTTTCTCTAATGTCTTTTAGTGGCGTCTCGTGCATCGCAGCAAGGATAGCCAAAGATGCGTCTATGGCGATGTGCTCGCCCATGCCAAAGGCTTCAAATTTGCCTAAATTTTTAAGGTTAAAGCTGGTGTATGGCTGATAGTCCCTTACAACCATCGTAAGCTCGGTGATATCGGTACTTGGATAAAGCCTGATCGCATCAAGCTTAAGCGTGCTTAAAAACTCATCCTCAGCGTTTATCACTCTAACCTTTGCGCGCTCCAAAAAGCCCTTGTAGGCTGCGTAAAATTTAGCTAGATCGTAGTCGTAGTGCTCCATATGCTCTGGCTCTGCGTTGGTGACGATGGCTAGATATGGGTTTGAGTTTAGAAAGCTTGAGTCGCTCTCATCAGCCTCAAATACGACGTTGTCGCTTTTGGCGTAGCGCATATTTGAGCCAAATTGCTTTGAGATGGCACCGATGATGACTGAGCCTTCAATTAGGCTTGCTAGCATCGCTGAAGTCGTGCTCTTGCCGTGCGCACCAGCTACTGCGAAAACGCACTTGTCTTCAAGCACGTAAGGCAAAATTTCTTTTCTTGAAAAGCACTTTATGCCCTTTCTTCTGGCCTCCACTAGCTCGATGTTGTCCTCTTTTATCGCAGCTGAATAAACCACAAAGTCTTGATCTTTTATCGCCTCTTTGCAGTGCGGCGTGATGACCTCGATGCCCTCATTTTGAAGCTCAAGCGTCGTCTTGCTCTCTTTGATGTCGCTGCCGCTTATCTTGTGGCCTTTTTCGTGTAAAAATCTAGCGATGGCAGAGATGCCGATGCCGCCGATGCCTATGAAATGGACTTTTTTGATCTCATTGTTTAGCTCTTGCAAATTTTATCCTTAAGTTTTTCGTGATTTTAACAAAAACTACTAAATTTAAGGCTGAAAAATGGCTTTTATTTGCTTAGCTCAAAGCTTTCATCTATCAGGTCAAAAACTGTTTTTTGTGAGATTTTAGAGTTTAAATTTACGCTTATCCAGTGCTTTTTATTCATGTGATATGCTTTAAAAATTTGCCTCTCATCAACTAGCACCATGGCTAGATCAGGGCTGCATTTTAGGTTTAAAACCTCTATCACTTCGTCACTTTCAAGACCTAGCTTGCTAGCGCTTAGCTGCATAAGTAGCGCAAACCACTTCTCATTTTTATTGTGACGAAAGACACTAAAATTTGGATATTTTGGGAAAATTTGCTCGCCCAAAACATCAAATTTCTCTTTTATATATTTTTCAACGTCGCTTCGTTTCAAATTTCACTCCGAAATTCCTTTGCAAAAGCACTCATTTTCGTGATCATAGGTGACACCAACGCCTTGTAAAAACGAGTAGATGATCACAGCGCCTACAAATTTAAAGCCGCGCTTTTTCATATCTTTTGAGATGTGCTCTGAGAGCTCGCTACTTGCTGGCATGTCCTTGGCGCTTTTTATGTCATTTATCACGCGCTTGCCATTTGTAAATTTATAGATGTAGTTATAAAACGAGCCAAACTCAGCACAAAGCTCTAAAAAAGCCTTGGCATTTTTTGGCAGGGAGTAAATTTTAAGGCGGTTTTTGATCGCTCGATCGTCGCTTAAGAGGCTTTGAAGCTTTGCCTCGTCATAGCTGGCGATCTTTTTTGCGTCAAAGCCGTCTAAAATTTGAGCAAGTCCAGCTCTTTTTCGTAGCACATAGTCCCAGCTAAGACCTGCTTGAAAGCCCTCTAAAATGAGCATTTCAAAGAATTTCTTATCATCTTTGACCGCCCTGCCCCACTCACAGTCGTGATAACTCTTGCTAAACTCGCTCTTTTCGGCCCAGGCGCAGCGCTTCATCTTTTAAATTTAGCCTCTATCTGCATAAAGCCCCAGGTGCTTCTAGCCTCGCTAAGCTCCTTTTTGCTAAGCTCATCGATCATCATCTCTTCGTTCTTGCCAAGTCTGTTTTTAACCTCGCCAAATGGGCTAATGAGCATCGAGTCGCCGTAAAAACTCCACTGCTCGTCCTCGCTCTTGTGGCTTCCCACGCGATTTACACGAAGCACATAAACGTTGTTTGTAAAGGCTCTAACCTTTAAAAGCTCCTCCCAGCGCGCCTGCGAGAAAAACGTGCAAGCCGTTGGCACAAGCACGATATCGACCTTTTTAGCGCTCATATACGCCCAGCACACGTCAAAGTGCGCCTCGAAGCCAAACATGACGCCAACCTTAAATTTATCGTATGTAAAGATAGGTAAATTTAGCTCTTCGCTTGCGTTGCTAAAAAACTTCGCCTCGTTCCAGTGCGCATAAGGCATGAGAATTTGCTGGTCGTATAGCTTTACTTGAGTTTGGCTAAATTTAGCTAGGCTTTTAAATATCTCCTTGCCTTTTAAATTTATGATAGGTGCGATGATGTTTAGATCATACTTTTTTGCCATCGCAAAGAGCGCCTCTTTTTTGCGCTCGCTCTGCTCTTTTATGAGGCTTTTTGGCATGCTGGCAAGCTCTTTAAAGAAGCTATTTAGCACGTATTCGCCAAGCACAACCAGCCTTGCGTTTTCATCAGCGCAAATTTTAAGGTAATAATCAAGCCTCGCCTCGCTTAAAGGCTGCGTTGGTAGCTGAAGGGCGCAAATTTTACTCATCATCCACCTGCTTTATGCTAAGTTTTGCATTTTCTAAAATTTCTCTCGCCTCGTTTAAGAGCTTTTTGCCCTGCTCGTGCAGCTTTATGCTGTTTTCTAAGCTCACATCATCTTTATTTAGATCGTTTAAAATTTTATCAGCTAGGGCTAATTTTTCTTCAAAACTTTGCTCTTTTTGCTCCATTTTCTATCCTTTTAATATATTTTTTATATATCCATCAAATTTTTCTATCTCGACCAAAAAGGCGTCGTGGCCGTAGTTGCTATCTATCTCAACAAAATTTGTCTTTGCCTCCCGCCCCATCTCGCAAAGTGCGTCATAAATTTCTCTCATGCAGCTTGGCGGAAAGAGTAGATCGCCTTTAAATGCGATAAGGTGCAAATTTGCTTTTATCGGCGCAAGGGCGTCTTTTAGGTTGTCATAGTGTCTTGTGCAGTCAAAGATATTCATCATCTTTACAATGTATAGGTAGCTTAGTGGGTCAAACCTCTTTGGGAAGTTATAGCCGTTGTACTCCATATAGCGATCGACCTGAAAATGCCCAAAAAGATCGTAAAGGCCGTCAGTTTCTACGTAGCTTCGTCCAAATTTTTTATCCATACTATCAGGGCTTAAAAAGCTGATGTGCCCTGCCATCCTGCCGTAAGCCATGCCTTTTAGCCCATTTTTTCTTATAAATTCCGCGTCGTATTCACCGTTTTTGAAATTTTCATCATTTAAAATGGCTTCGATGGCGATTTTATTAAACGCTATCGCCCAAGGCTTAGTCTGGTAGGTGCTTGCTAGCATTATGATATCTTGCGCAAATTCTGGAAACTCGATAGCGTAGCAAAGTGCCTGCATACCGCCAAGACTGCCGCCTATCACGGCTCTTGCCCTCGTGATGCCAAGCTCGCCAAATAGCCTCATCTGCGCCTTTACCACGTCACTTATGGCAAGGACTGGGAAATTTAGCCTATACTCTTTGCCGCTACTTCTATCCACGCTTAGCGGCGAGGTCGAGCCAAAGCACGAGCCTAAGATATTTACGCAAATAACGTAAAATTTATCCGTATCGACCGCTTTTTTGCTGCCTATTAGCCCGTCCCACCAGCCAGCTTTCTCATCGCCTGCGTATGTGCCAGCAGCGTGGTGTGAGCCAGTTAGGGCGTGACAGATCACGATAACGTTGCTTTTATCAGCATTTAGCGTGCCGTAAGTCTCGTAAATAAGCTTGAAATTTGATAGCATACGGCCACTCTCAAGATAGAGTGGCTCGTTAAATTTAATAGTTCTAGTCTGCAGGTCTAACACTAATTAACTTTGTAGTTTGGTGCCTCGTGAGTGATAACTACGTCATGGACGTGGCTCTCTTTTAGTCCTGCGCTTGTTATCTCGACAAATTCAGCTCTTTCTTGAAGAGTCGGGATATCTTTTGCACCAACATAGCCCATAGCGCTTCTTAGGCCGCCTATTAGCTGATGGATCACATCTTTTATGCTGCCAGCAAATGGCACACGGCCTTCGATGCCTTCAGGTACAAGCTTGTCTTGAGCGGTGCCCTCTTGGAAGTAGCGATCCGAGCTGCCCTTTGTCATAGCGCCTATTGAGCCCATGCCGCGATATACTTTGTACTGGCGACCTTGGAATGTTATAAGCTCGCCCGGGCTCTCCTCGCAACCTGCAAGTAAGCTTCCTGCCATAACGCAAGCTGCACCTGCTGCAAGGGCTTTTGCCACGTCGCCTGAGTATTTTAGACCGCCGTCGGCGATAACTGGGATACCATATTTTGCTGCTTCGCTTGCACAGTCGTCAATAGCTGAAATTTGAGGCACGCCAACGCCAGCAACGATCCTTGTAGTACAAATAGAACCTGGTCCGATGCCTACTTTTATGCCGTCAGCTCCTGCTTCTGCTAGGTCTTTTACGGCTGCTGGATTTGCGATATTACCAGCTACGACATCGACATTAAAATTTGCTTTTACCTCTTTTAAAGTGTCGATGATGCCCTTTGAGTGGCCGTGAGCTGAGTCGATGACGATGACATCTACGCCAGCATCAACAAGCGCTTTAGCGCGGTCTATCTGACCCACGCCAATAGCCGCAGCCACGCGAAGTCTGCCATAGCTGTCTTTATTTGCGTTTGGATACTCTTTGCGTTTTTTTAGATCTTTTATGGTGATAAGTCCGTCAAGTCTGCCGTCTTTATCGACAATAGGTAGCTTCTCAACCCTATTTTGAGAGAAAATTTTCTCCGCATCATCAAGCGTGCAACCCTTTGGTGCAGTGATAAGCGGTGCTTTTGTCATGCGGTCTTTTACCAAAGTGCTCATATTTGTCTCAAATCTCAAATCACGGTTTGTTAAAATTCCTATTAGTTTGCGGTCTTTGTCGATGACTGGAACGCCTGAAATATGAAGATCTGACATAAGGCTTAGAGCTTCAGCCACGGTCGCTTCTGGATTTATAAAGATAGGATCGATGATGACGCCACTTTCGCTTTTTTTAACGCGTTTGACCTCTTTTGCTTGGCTTTCGACGTCCATATTTTTGTGGATGACGCCGATACCGCCGAGCCTTGCCATCATGATAGCAGTTCTATGCTCAGTCACCGTATCCATCGCAGCAGAGACGATCGGGATATTTAGCGTGACATTTTTGCTGATCCTGGTTTTTACATCAACTTGCTTTGGCAAAATTTCAGAGTATTGCGGCACAAGAAGCACATCCTCAAATGTTAAAGCTCTCTTTACTATCTTCATATTTTTATCCTTTTATTAAATTTTCTAGGCTCTTAGCACCATTTATCAAGGTCTGTTCGTCCCACGCTTTTGCGGTGAGCTGGGCGCTCACGTTTAAATTTTGATCATCTTTGCCAACTGGCACAGAGATAGCTGGTAGGCCTGCTAAATTTACGCTGATCGTGTAAATGTCGCTTAGATAGGCCTGAAGTGGATCGCTGTGTGCTCCAAATTTATAAGCTGTGCTTGGAGCAACTGGCATGAAGATGAGGTCATTTTCTTCTAAAATTTTCTCGTACTGAGCTTTTATATGCGCTCTTGCTTTTTGCGCTTTGATGTAGTAAGCATCGTAGTATCCGCTACTTAGCACAAATGTACCAAGTAAAATTCTTCTTTTTACCTCTTCGCCAAAGCCTTCAGATCGCGAATTTACATATAGCTCTTTTAAATTTTTAGCCTCTGCGCGTCTGCCATATCTTACGCCATCGTAGCGGCTTAAATTTGCGCTTGCCTCTGCGGTTGCTATGATGTAGTAGGCAGCAACGTCATATTTTGAGTCTTCAAAATTTGTGTAAGTTACGCTGTGACCGTGTGATTTTAGCTTTTCGATAGCTAAATTTAAAGCAGCTTTTGTCTGCTCGCTTGCATTTTCTACGTAGTTTTTAACAACGCAAATTTTTAGCTTTTTCTCGCTATCTATCTTGTCGCTAATGCTAACAAACGGCACATCTGCGCTCGTGCTATCTTTTGGGTCGTGTCCAGCGATCGCGTCATATAAAATGGCTGCGTCTTCTACGTTTTGCGCGATTGGGCCTATCTGATCAAGGCTGCTTGAGTATGCGCCAAGGCCATATCTGCTCACTCTGCCGTAAGTTGGCTTAAAGCCCACACATCCGCAAAATGCCGCTGGCTGGCGGATCGAGCCACCAGTATCGCTACCAAGTGCTGCTACTGCAAGACCAGCTGCGACTGCTGCTGCCGAGCCACCGCTACTGCCACCTGGGACGTGAGCGTGATTTAGTGGGTTTAGTGTTTTGCCGTAAAATGAGCTTTCAGTCGTGCTTCCCATCGCAAATTCGTCCATATTTGTGCGGCCAAATGGAGCTAAATTTTTGCTAAGTAGCTTCTCGATAACGGTTGCGTTATAAGGCGCTACGTAGCCTTGTAAAATTTTAGAAGCGCACGTGACGCTCCAGCCTTTTACCTGGATGTTGTCTTTTATAGCGATAGGCACGCCCTCGCCTAGTTTTGCGATCTCTAAATTTGCTAGCTGCTCGACATAAGCGCCAAGCTCTTTTTCTTTTATGATCTTTGCCTCAAGCTCGGCTCTTAAATTTTTTATCTCTTCAGCTGAAAATTTTAAAGCTTCTTTTAAAGTTACCACTATTTTTATCCTTTAAATTTATTAACCAAAAATATGCCAAACAAGCTAACAACGACCACCGCAGCGATCGTTGCTATTATGATAGTTGCGCTTACTGGCTCACTTAGCACTTATGACCTCTTCACATCTTGGGCATAACGCGTCTTCTTTGCTAGCGTTAAATTTCCAGCATCTTGGGCATTTGTGAAGGTTGCTTGCTATGATCTTAAATTTATCACCCTCTAGCTCAAACTCGGCTAGTGGCTCGCTGTCATCATAAGCTCTAACCGAGCTTACCATGTAAAGATCGGCCACTTCGCGCTCGTCGTAGCTTGTGATGTTGTGGCTAGTTGTCTCTAGGCTTAGCTCTAGAGTTGATTTTATCTTTTTGTCCTTCTTAAGAACATCCACGATCTCGTTAAATTTCTCCCTGCTAGCAAAAAGCAGCTCATCTTCAAAGCTAAGATCAAATTTGATAGGCTCATAGACTAGATCAAACGCGTCTTTTGCCTCGCCTTTGATGATATTTGGAGCGTAGTCCATCACCTCATCGACGGTGTAAGTAAGCGTTGGAGCGATGAGTGGCAAAAGCGCCTTTGTGATGATCGCCATTGCGCTTTGAGCTGATCTTCTTCTTGGAGCGTCTTTTGCGTCGCAGTAAAGTCTATCTTTGCAAACGTCAAGATAGACGCCACTAAGATCGGCTGATAAGAAATTTAAAAGGATGTTAAAGCCCTTTGAAAAGTCATAATTTCTAAAGCAAGCGCTCGCCTCGTCAAAGACCTTTTTAGCGCGTGCTAATATCCACTTATCAAGGATGTTAAATTCTGTATTTAAGCTCTCAAGATCATTTACGTTTGCTAGTAAAAAGCGTATCGTGTTGCGGATTTTGCGGTATTGCTCGCTTATTTGCTTTAATATATCTTCGCTTATTTTTAGGTCACTTGAGTAATCACTCATGCCAACCCAAAGGCGTAAAATTTCCACGCCGTGAGTCTTAGCCACGTCTTGTGGAGCGATGACGTTGCCCTTACTTTTGCTCATCTTCTCGCCCTTGGCATCGACAGTAAAGCCGTGAGTTAGGATGCTCTCGTAAGGTGCGTGAGAATTTATAGCTGTGCTTACTAGAAGCGAGCTTTGAAACCAGCCGCGGTGCTGATCTGAACCCTCAAGATACATGCTTGCAGGGTATTTGCCAGCGTCGTAGTTGTCGCTTTGCAAGACCGCATGCCACGTCGAGCCGCTATCAAACCAAACATCAAGGATGTCCATCACTTTTTCTAAATTTTCAGCCTTGTATTTTGAGCCCTTTGGTAAAAGCTCGTCTATACTTAGCGCCCACCACGCATCAGCGCCTTTTTCTTTAAAGATAGCCACGATGTGGTCTAAAATTTCACTATCAAATATAACTTCTTTTGTCGCTTTGTCTCTGAAAAATGCGATCGGCACGCCCCAGTCACGCTGACGAGAGATACACCAGTCTGGGCGATTTTCTATCATAGAGCCTATTCTTTTTATGCCAACGCTTGGATAAAATTTAACCTTTTCAAGCTCTTTTAGCGCTGTTTGTCTAAGCGTTTTTCCACCTAGTTTTGCCTCGTCCATAGCTATAAACCACTGCTTTGTAGCTCTATAAATAACGGGCTTGTGCGTTCTCCAGCAAAATGGATAAGAGTGTCTAAATTTAGAGACGCTAAGCAAGCTTTTGCCAAGTAGCTCTAAAATTTTCTCATTTGCTTTAAAGATGTGCATACCGACAAACTCATCTACCACGTCACTTCTAAATAGTCCGTGATGTTTTATACTCTCATCGTAGCAGCCACCATCATCAACTGGCATCAAAATTTCGCTAAAGCCGTATTTCAAACAGACGTAGTAGTCGTCTTCGCCGTGTCCTGGAGCTGTATGAACAAGTCCAGTACCCCCATCCATCATGACGTGATCGCCTAGTAAAAATTTAGACTTTCTGCCGTTTAGTGGATTTATCGCGTGAGTGTTTTCAAGCAGGCTTGATTTAAATTCTTTTTTGATCTCGCCCTTGCTTAGACCACTCTGCACAACGCTTTCAAGTAGTGGCTTTGCAAAGATCAAATTTTCAGCCGTTAGCACATAAATTTCATCTGGATTTAGGCTTATAGCTTGATTTGCTGGAAGTGTCCAAGGCGTGGTCGTCCAGATGACAGCGCTTGCCTCTTTTACGCCAAGCTTTTCTAGCGCGTCGCCATCAAGCTCAAATGCCACGTAAATAGAGTAGTCCTCTTTCTCCTCGTACTCGACCTCAGCTTCAGCTAACGCCGATCTAGCTGCCCAGCTCCAATAAACTGGCTTGCTTCTTTCAATCAAAAGGCCTTTTTTAGCGATCTCGCAAAGTGCTTTGTAGATGTCAGCCTCAAACTCAAATTTCATCGTCATGTATGGATTTTCAAAGTCGCCGATGATGCCAAGGCTTTTAAATTCATTTCGCTGAATGTCTATAAATTCTCTCGCATGCTGCCTGCAAAGCTCTCTGATCTCGACCTTGCTAAGATCTTTTTTCTTATCGCCAAGCTTTACTTCGACTTGCTGCTCGATCGGCAAGCCGTGGCAGTCCCAGCCTGGCACGTAGCGGACGTTTTCGCCGTAAAAATAGTGCGTTTTTGTGATGATATCTTTTAAAATTTTATTTAACGCGTGACCGATGTGAAGGTGGCCGTTTGCATACGGAGGGCCGTCGTGGATGTTAAAGTTTTTAACCGCATTTTGGCGATTTTTCTTCATTTTTTCATAAACCTTGCGCTCTTCGTACCATGATTTTAGTCTTTGTGGTTCATTTTGTGGGAGATTTCCGCGCATCGGGAAATTTGTCTCTGGGAGTAAAAGTGTCTCTTTGTAGTCCATTTTTTACCTTGATTTTAAAATTTGCTAATTTTACACCTGTGCTGGTTAAATCACACTGAAAAATAGTATAATGAGGCAAAAAAAGGAGCTTAAAAATGAGACAAAGTATCTTGATAATAGGCGAAGATCTTGAGATAAATAGAGAATTTCTAAACTACATTTTTCAAAGTTACGAGGATCATTTTGGCGAGCTTGGAGTGGTCAGTTTTGCTCCAAAAAATAGCAAAGAGCTACCTTTTATCATCGAAAATTTATCAAAAGATTACGACTTTGTAAGCATTTTTGGCTCAGATGAAAATTTTGCCATCGCTGCAAAGATCGTAGCGACGCTAACTGGGGGCTCGCTCGAGCTAAAAGACAGCACGACGCTTGCACTTAAAGATAGCTTAGACTACTCTAAAAATAGCTTTTTAGCCAGCCTAAATAACGCTCAGATAAATCTCATAAAAGCTAATCCAAATGAAGAGCTAGGCGAGTTTTTAGTCGAGTACGAGCCTGATTTTAGCTACTTTCATCTAATAGACATCGACGCAGATAGCGCGAAGATCCTTATGCTACCACTTGCTAAAACTTACGAGGTCGATATAACCCTTGCGCAGATCCTGCCAAATTTGATACTAGTAAGGGCAAAAAGCAATAAATTTGGCCAGATCGAGAGCTTTTTACAAGGCGTAAAAACGCTATTTTCGCAAAAATTTATCCCGCAAAAAGATGTGATCAAATTTATAGCAAAAAAGCTCATACAAAAAGGGCTTAAAATTTCATTTGCTGAGTCTTGCACGGCTGGGCTTGCAGCGGCTAAATTTGCAAGATATGGCGGCATCTCGGCTAGCTTTGATAGCTCATTGGTGACTTATGCAAACCACATAAAACACGAGTGGCTAGGCGTTGAGGATGAGATTTTAGATACTTACGGAGCCGTGAGCGAGCCTTGCGTAAAAGCGATGATAAAAGGTACGCTAAGCACGACAAATGCGGACTTCGCGCTTGCTATTAGCGGTATAGCAGGACCAGGTGGTGGCACAGCTAGCAAGCCAGTTGGCACGGTATATGTCGCAGCTGGCGATAGAAACGGCAACATCGAGGTTGAGAGGCTACTTTTAAAAGGGGAGCGCAACTACGTAAGAGAGCAAAGCGTGCTAAGTGCCTATCTATGTTTGCTTCGTCTAAAAAGCGAGATATTTTTCGCATAAATTTTGATTCTACTAAAAAATTATAAAAGCCTTACGCTAGATTTAACAAGTCAATATATAATTTGGCTGTGATTTTCTAATAGAAGATCAAAATTAAAAAGCCAAATTTAGGAGGCTAAAGATGTTTAAAAAGATATTGTTTCTCGCCGCTGGCGCGTTATTTGCATTTGGTGCTCTAGCTCAAGCAGGCGAGATAAAAGCAAGCGACTCGCCCTTTGGTTACGCTAGCATTGGAGCAGAGCAAAATTTTGGCGGATACACCGGCAAAGAGAGTAAAGAAGTCGTCGTAAAAGATAGACAAGAGCTTGTAAAATACGCTCAAATGGGTGGTTACGTCATCTATGTGGATGGGCTCATAGACCTTAGCGAAGGCAAGATCCCGCAAAATGGCAATAGCGATGGGCTGGATAAATTTATAAGTGAGATTAGTGGTGGCGAGTTTAGCTCTTATACCAAATTTATGCAGGCTTACGGCGCTTCATGCCATGCAAATTTAGATGGTTCGCAAGATCCAAAGCTAGCAGCGCTTCGCAAAAATTTAGCCAACGAATGGAAAAAACTCATCGTAGTGCCGGTAGCTAGCAATACCACGATAATCGGCTTAGGCGAAAACTCAGGCATAAAAGGTGGCTCATTTTTGCTAAAAAATGTCCAAAATATCGCGATCCGCAACATGCTGATCGAAGATGCTTTTGATCCATTTCCAGATGTACAAAAAATGATGGCTTTAACGCGCAATATGACGGCGTTAGTATAGATTCAAGTAAAAACATCTGGGTAGATCACTGCCATTTTAAGGACACTGTGGATCTTAGCCATGTGCATTTAGCAGGCGGAGAGCTTACTAAATGGCAAACTTATGACGGACTATGCGACATCAAGGGGGATAGTGCTGCTATCACGATCTCGCACAACATCTTTGAAAACCACGACAAAACGATGCTAATAGGCTCAAGAGACTCAGACGGCAGCAGCGAAACTAGGACGATAACGGTCGCTCATAACATTTTTGACAACTGCGCGCAACGCCTACCTATGGCACGCAATGCAAAGGTGCACGTCTATAACAACTTTTACGACTCAAAAGATGGCTTTTATGACCAAAAATACGCCATTGGCGTGCGCTTTGGCTCGCTAATATACGCTCAAAACAACTACTTTACAAATGGCGTCAAGATAAGCTACAAATGCAACAAAGGCACCATTTTTGAAAGCGGTAACATAGACCTTTCTAAAAAAGGCAGCGTTTGCGAAAAGTTAACCAAGCCGCCATTTGAGCCTCCATATAAATTTGAGCTCCTCGAAGCTTCAAACGTCCAAAAAGAGGTAAATCAAAACGCAGGCACAGGCAAACTAGCCGTCATAAAATAATATCACCAAAGCCCCGAGCTAGCCAAACGCTTGGGGCTAAATTTCTCAGCCTCAAAGCCGATAAAAAGATAAATTTCATCCCTTTTTATAGGCATTTTCAACTCTTTTTTTATACTCTTTTGCACTTTCAAGCGCCCCTCTAAACTCGCCGCTAACCGCCCTTAAAGCGTCATTTTGAAGCTCGCTCTCATCTTTAAACGATCTAATCCTTGGCGTAAAAATGGCCTCATCATCTCTAAAATCAGCCTCTTTTAGATCAAAATTTAAATTTTTAACTTTTGCATTTAAAATGCAAAGGGCGCATTTTCTTGGTCCAAAGATGAAATTTCGCTCATTTAAGGGCTTTAAACTCCTAACCAAAATGCCGCCATAAAGCGCTGGCTCGCTCTTAAAAGAGATGTCAAAACCAAAGTTGTGAAAGTAAATTTCGCCCGCCTCGCACGATCTTTTGTAGGTGTTAGCATCAAAGCAGGTGTAAATTTCAAGCTCGCTAAATTTATACTCCACGCCGCTTACAACGAGGATCTTGCTTTGCATCAGCTCACGCAAAAAGCCCTGAAATTTCGCGTCAATATGCGCCTTAAAACCTGCTATTTTAAGAAGCTCCTCTCTTTGGCTCTTATCTAAGCTTTTAAAACCATCTCGCCTAAGTGCTTGAAATTTTTCTTTATCAAAACAACTTTGCTCAAAAAACTCACTAAGCATCGCCGCTAGATCAAATTTAGCAAAATGGCTTTTAAGTAGCTCGCCTGATAGCATTTTTGCTCCTAATTTTTTGGCATATTTTAAGAAATTTAGCTTTTATATGCAAATGCTGGGTCTAAAATCCATAAAACGATCTCTTAATTTAGAAAGAAAAATAGTGAATTTTAGATTAAAACCTATGCGAAGCACCGCATGCGTTTTACTCCAAAAAAGCAAATTTAAAATTTTATGAGCGAGTAATTTTGGCTCTAAAATTTGAGCTAAGCTGTAAGCGAAGCCAAATTTTAGTAGTCAATTCTTAGGGGTGAATGGAATTTTAAAATTTGCAAAGCAATCTAATCAAATTTAAATGTTTGCTTCTTTGTTAAGGGGGAAGAGGCTTGAATTACGAAGTCGCTCCCTTCCCCCTTAACAATCCCCTAACCCCTACAACGTTAGAGGGGCATGCAATGATGCTTCGCACTGCATGCAGTTTATCATCTGGCAAGTGTCAGACAAATTTTAAAATTAGAGCTGGCATATCACGGCTCTAATTTTAGTGGCGAGTGGCTACGAGACCTAAATTTAGTAGTCTGCTAAGGCGAGTGAGTAAAGTTTTAAAATTTGTAAATTTGCCTCGTCAAATCAAATGAGTGTCAAGTAAATTTTAAAATTTCATGAACGAGTAATTTCGGCTCTAAAATTTGAGTTAAGCGGTTAGCGAAGCCAAATTTTAGTAGTCAATTCTTAGGGGTGAATGGAATTTTAAAATTTGCAAAAAAGATTTATGGAATTTATAAATTACTTTTTATTCAAAAGGGAGACAAGGGGACTTGAATTACGGCTGCTTGCAGTTGCGAGCTAGCGAAGCAAAAGAGCTCTCTTCCCCCTTAACGATCCCCTAACTCCTACGACGTTAGAAGTGGCATGCTTTAGTGCTTCGCACCGCATGCGATCTAAAACTCAAGCAAATTTTAAAATTTGCAAACAGTAGTGAAATTTACTTCTAAAGTAAGCAAATTTCACCAGCTGCCGCTAGCTCCGCCTCCGCCAAAACCACCACCGCCGCCACTAAAGCCGCCTCCTCTGCCGCTTGAGCGACCGCCACCTCCATTTGAGTCTGAGTCGCCTCGTCTAAAGCCCATTGGTAAAGAGCCACCTTGGCTATTTCTCTTAAAAACGTCTTTTAAAATAAAGAAAAATACCGCAAATATAAAGGCAAAGGCGCCAAAGATGATAAGGTAGTTTTGCACGCCAAATCCCTGCTCAAGCGCGGTTGATACAAGTCCAGCAAAGCACGTGCTAAAGCCAGTTCGCATAAAAAATTTGCCAAAGATCACAGAAACAAAACAAGAGAGCATGCCAGCAAAAAAGGCAAATACGCCAAAAGGCAAGTCGCTAAGGCTAGTTTTGCTACTAAACTCCTCGCCGCTAGCCACTTTTATGATCGCTAAAACGCCCTCTTTCACGCCTTCGCTCATCTTGTCATTTTTAAACTCAGGTATCATCACACTATTTATGATCTCGCTTGCTACGGCATCAGTTAGCACCCCTTCAAGCCCGTATCCAACCTCGATGCGGACCTTTTTCTCATTTGGAGCAACCACCAAAAGCACGCCGTTGTTATCTTTTTTTTGACCTAATTTGTAGCCTCTAGCAATCCCTAGCGATAGCTCTTCGATACTCCTGTTTTCAAGCGAATTTAAAGTCACTATGGCGATTTGTGTGGTGCTGTTTTGCTCGAAATTTTGTACTAAATTTAAAAGCTCATCTCTTTCGTTTTGTGAAAAGATATGAGCCTCATCGTTGATCTGCTCATTAAAATTTAGAGCAAAACAAAAGCAAAATGCAAAAAGCAAAAGAGCAAGAGCTTTTTTCATCACTTCTCAAACGAAACTTTTGGATTTTTCATATCTTCGCTGCTAACTTCGATGCCTTGCTTTGGCTTCATCTCCGGATGAAAGACGCTAGCTATAAATTTACCAGGAAAGCTTCTAAGAGCTACGTTATACTCTTTTACTGCCTCGATGTAGTCGCGTCTTGCTACGCTTATGCGGTTTTCTGTGCCTTCAAGCTGGCTTTGGAGTGAGAGGAAATTTTGATTTGCTTTTAGCTCTGGGTAGCTCTCGCTAACTGCCATTAGCCTGCCAAGTGCGGAGCCTAGCTGACCTTGAGCTGCCATAAATTCTTTAACCTTTGCCTCGTCACTAAGACTGCTTGCATCGATGCTTACTTGCATGCTCTTGCTTCTTGCATTTGCCACGTCTTCAAAGACCTTTTGCTCGTGAGCTGCGTAGCCTTTTACGGTCTCAACTAAATTTGGCACGAGATCGGCTCTTCTTTTGTATTGATTTAGCACCTGTGACCACTTCTCGTTGGTGTTTTCATCAAGCACGACAAATGAATTTGCGTATTTGAAAGCGCCAAAAACAAGTGCGGCGATGACCACAACTATGGCTATTAAATTTTTCATGTCTTCTCCTTTAAAAGGGGTGATATTAGTAAAATAAGGCTTAAAAAATGATGTAAATTTGAAGTTAGGTAAGTGAAGTGAGTGCTTAAAGCGCACTCACTTTTGTGGATTATAGGTCTGTTTGGATCTTATTATTTTTGCCAAAAAATTTTCTTGCCAAAACCTAGAGTGTTGCTCGTAAATTTAACCTTTTCAAGGCTTATAGACCAAATTTTTGGATCCATCGCTTTTGCATAAAAAAATCTTTTAAAGTAAATTTCTCGCTCACTTTCGCTAGCCTCTCTCATCGCTCCTTGAAACTGCACGCCCTCTATCTTGCCAACGATCTTCGTATCAAGAGCGATGGTGCCAGCAACAAGCTTTGAGTTTTTTAAAAATTTAATATGTGAGCTCTCATTTGAGCTAGCCAGTAAAAGGCTAAAACTTATCTCATCAAAGGCGTAAAATGCGCTAAAAGCGTAAGGCTGACCCTCATCATCAATGGCGCAAACACTTGCAAGGTGCATCTTTTTTAGAAATTTAACTATCCTCTCATCCATCTAAATTCCCCTAAAAATGCCAAGAATGGTTTGAAATTTAAAGATGACTATGGCGATTATTAGCACCCAAAGCGTAAAAATAATGAGCTCTATTAGAGTAAATTTATCTTTTGCAACCCTTTTAAAAATGAGCATTGTTAAAAATACCCCAAAAAAGCCACCAATTAGCGAAAAATAGTGGATCGCATTTACCTTTACGAAGCTTGGCAAAAGCCCTTTAAAAAATAGTGAAAACATTAAAATGGCAAGCAAATTTGCAAGTATAAAGTAGTAGCCAACGACTGGCAAAACAGGCCAAAGTCTAGCAAAAACAAAGCTTAAAACAGTGATAAGCATCAGCAAAAAGATCCTAGTCCCAAAACAACACATCGCCCGTCCTTTTTTGACGCATTTTACAAAATTTTGCTTTATGAAATTAAAATTTTGCCGATTTAGCCTCAAAAGGATTTAAAATGCAAACAAATTTTTACTCTCAAGGAAGCTACAATAACATGAGCTTTTCGATGAAGACTAGCTCAGGCGACGAGATAAGCTTTTCGATGTATGACAACAAAAGTTTGGAGTTTTCAAGCCAGAAAAATGGCACTTCAAGCCAAAGAAGCCTAACTCTAACGCACGAATACGGCTATGAGTTTGCCTATAAAGGCAATGGCATAGACGAGCAAGATATGAAAGAGATCGAAGAGGCGATGAAGCAAATTCGCCCACAGGTTGATGAGTTTATGAAAAATGTCAAAGAGGGCGACAAGATCGCAGGTAGCAGCCAAAGCATCAGTGAGCTTTCAAACAAGATCAAGCAGATGTTGCCTGACGCAAAAGATCTGGATCACAAAAATTTCATAAATGATAATATGCTAAAGATGTTTGACGAACTTTTAGCTAAAAATGACGCTAATAAAAATCTACTAAGTGCGACAAAAAGGCTATTTGACACCTTGCTTGATGAGAGCAAAAAAGTATCTTACTACGCATAAATTTAGAGCTTTTGGCTCTAAATTTTAACTAGCGCCTCTCTTTGATAAAAGAGGTGCGACAAGACTATCACGAAATAAAGCTGAAAAAATAATCCCACAAGCGGCACAAGCGAGATAACGTAAAACAAAAGCGTAAAAACTATAAATTTAACCCCGCCACCTTCAAGCAGTGCTAGCTCAAATTTATCGCTATCAAGCGTGTTTGAGCCAACGTCTATTAGTAAAAGCTTATAGTAGATGTAAAAAAACGGCACGTTGATGATGAAAAAATTTAAAACTGGCACAAACAAAAGTGGCAAGCAAACGAGCAAGATCCCGAGAAATTTCATGATCTCAACCATCATCACCTTTAGCACTCTAGTCGTGCTAGCCTCGCTTTTAAGCACGTAGTTGTAGTGCCTTTTGTTTATCTCTTTGGCCACGACTGGCGTTAAAAAGCCAGCTACGATTAAGGCGATCACGATGCTAATGATGATCGTTAAAAAGGTGCTTAAGACGTAAAAAAGTATGCTAACTATCCATTTTGTAGCGCTAAAGCTTAAAATTTTAATAGCTATAAAAGATAGCGTCGAGTTTGACTCTAAAAAAGCGAAATTTTCGTTTTTTGAGCCATCGCTTAAAAAGTCAAATATCTCGCCACCTCCCCAGACGCTAAGCCAAGCTAGGCAAAGTAGGCTAAGACAAAGCGGCAAGATCGATAGTATTATAAATTTGGCTGTAAAAAAGTCTTTAAAGCCAAGGCGAAGAAGATTTATCATTTTACCTTTTTGTACTCACGCTCAAGTGCGGCGTAAATTTCATCTATCTTACTAACGCCATTTGATAAAATTTCGCTCATCACTTCGTTATCTTCGCGTCCGTTCCAAATTTTCTTATAACTTCCCTCTTTGTAGCCGTTATTTTGGCGGAAGCGATTTAGCACGTTTTTAGCGATATAGCACTCATAAAGCGAGTATAAATTTACGCCACATTTTAAAGACATTGAGAAATAAATTTTAAAGATATCAAAGATATCATAGTCAAAGCCGCTGCACTCATGTATAAGCATCTCAACGTCGTTCATGATCTCATAAATGCTCTCGTCTTCGACACTTAGTGGCTCTTTGCAAAAGTCGCTAAAACCGCTTGCTTGGCAGATATCCTCAGCCAAAGTTTCAACATCGCCAAGCTGTTTTGCCTTATAAATTTGTAGCGCTAGGCTCATTATAAAGTGCCAGATATCGACAACCTCGATGCGTAAATTTTGTTCATCAGTCTTGGCATCTATGCTCTTCCAGTGCTTCCACGCAAAGCTGTCAATGAGCTCAGCGCACTCCATATATATGCAGCGCCTCCAGCTTATGAGTTTATTTTTATTTGTATAGCCATTTTCCCAACCAAGCCCATTTGTCTCGTCATTTAGGCTTTGTTGCATCTTTAACATCTCTAAAACAATAGTTCTTTCATCCATTTTTAAACCTTTTAAATTTTAAATGATTATAACAAAAAACAATTAATGCTCAAGCGACAAGCTTGACCCAAATCATCTTAATGCAAGCTTACAAGATGTAAAATCACCCAAAATTTCAAAGGAGAAAAGATGAGAGAGAAAGATCTAGTAGTTTGCAACGTTTGCGGACTAAAAAGCAGCGATGATAAAAATGCAGTTTTCATCCACGCTCACAAAAACGGCGAAGAGGTCGATATCTGCACAAGCTGTATCCCAAGCGTGATACATGGCTCAGGCATGGTCGTAAAATCAAACGAAGAGATAAAGGCTGAAATTTAAATATCAGCCACCATGTGAGAATTCTGCCTTAAAGAATTCTCAAACTCCTCCGCACTCATCGGACGAGATAAGAAATATCCTTGCATTTCATTACAATTAAGCTCTTTTAAAAGCTCTTTTATCTCGTGGCTTTCCACGCCTTTTGCTGTTACTTTTAGCTTCATTGATTTTGCTATATTTATGATAGCAGCGACTACTTGCATATCTTTTTTGTTGATCACTGACTGAGCGACAAAGTCATTTGCTATCTTTATGCGGTCGATCTTATACTTTCTGATATAGACAAATGACGTATATCCAGATCCAAAGTCATCTATACAAACATCTATGCTATTTTTCTCCAAAAGTGAGAAAATTTTATCAAGCGTTTCATTATCGTTTTGCCATATACTTTCGCTAAATTCTAGTTCAAATTGTTTTGGATTTAAATGATGAGAATTTAAAGCAAGTATAAAAGCGCTCACAAATTTTTCAGATGTACTTTGTATCTGATCTACATTTATACTTATCTTTGGTATCTTTATACCCTTTTGTCTCCATGATACGACTTGTTCTATTGATTTTAGGACAGCAAGAGTGCAAATTTCGTTTAAAATGTCACTATTTAAGCTAGCTATCTCCATAAACTCGCTAGCCTCTTTTAAGCCAAATTCTTTTGAATGCCATCTCAAAAGTGCTTCGGCACAAGATATCTTTTGATTTTCCATATCAACAATAGGTTGAAAGTAAATTTCAAAGTCCTCTTGCAGATTTGCTCCTTTAAGAGCTATTTCGATAGCTGAATTTCTATACGTTTCCCTATCTATATCTTTATTATAAACCATAGGATTTAAAGCTGGATTATTCTTGGCATAATACATCGCCATGTCAGCTTTTTTGATGATATCTCTAGGTTCGGTGATGTTTTCTTTATTTACAACATAAATTCCTATGATACTTTTAAGAGAAAAGTGATACTTATCTACTTGTAAAGGCTTTTCTATCGTCTCTCGTAGCTCCAAGCCAAATTTCATACGCTTAGTGTGGCTATTTACTTCCATATTTGAAAGCACGATAAACTCATCAGCACCTATCCTCGCTATGAATTCTTGTCTATTACACGCTTCGCGTATGCGCTTTGCTACCGCTTTTAAAATTTTATCGCCGATTCCATGACCATAGGATGTATTTATATTTTTAAAACGGCTTATATTTATATAATAAACTACAATCTCTTGTTCTTCTTCTATGGCTTTGCACATCTCATCTAGCTTATTTAGCAAAGAGTCTCTATTATCAAGAGATGTGAGATAGTCCTTTTCAGATACATTTTCTAAGCTTAAATTTATGATCTCTAGCTCAACCATTTTGCTGCGCTTTTCTTTATTTTTAATATCATGCAAAAGCTTTTCAGCATCGTATGCTTCATCGCTTTCATTAGAAGCTCTACAATAATAGCCCAAAATAGCGCCAATAACAATGGTAACCAAAGCCAATAGGTCAGATGTGGTATCTATGTCGCCTTTTATCAAAAGTAAAAAAGCTGAAGTCATTGGTATTAATCTTGACACAAAACCAACACCAACATTTTCCATATTTATATCTTTGTTTTTACCTTTTAGATAAAAACTTCCAACCATTAAAATAATAAAAGGAACAAGATACAGCGAATGAAATCTAACTTTAAAGTCATTAAATAAAAAACCATTATAAAAAACATATAAATTTAGTAGTGTAAAAATCACGCTTCCCACAATGAAATAAAAGCCACTATATTTAAGTCCAAAAGTAGTGCTTGTAAAAATTTCACTAAGCGTTATAAATAAAATTAGTAAATTTATAAAAAAAGCAAGACTAAAAACGATGTTGTTTATATTTTTTGAAAGTATAAATTCTTTGAGATAGCCAATATCCCCAACCATACAATAAGTAAGAATGCAAACTAATAAAAAAACATTAAAACTATCGGATAAAATCTGTTTCCATTTTCTTTTTGGAAGCGCCTTAATCTTATTAATAAAAAATATGCCAACAGCAGCTAGGAGTAAAAACATAGGGAGCAGATCAAAAAAATCAAGATAAGAAATTTGCTCTTTACTTCTTAAAAAAAAGTCTTCATTGACGCTTCTAATGGCATCAATAATCGTCCAAAGAAAGACCCCAAAGCATACAGCAAGCCAGTGGATGACTTTAAGCTTCGATCTGTTCATAGAGATGTAGATGCCAAGAACCACAAAAACAAAGCCCAAAAATATCAACAAATTTTCAAAAATTTTATAGTTTAAAATGCCGGCAAACTGAGAAAATATAAAAAGAGCTATAACGGCATAGAAAATTTGTTTTTGTCTTAGGATAAGTGACGAATTTGACGTAAAAAAAATGTTTCTCTCCATTGTTTATTCTGTTTCAAACCCTATTTTTAGTTATAATTTTACAATTTTTTCATTAAGGTTTATTTATGAAGCATAACATCGTCTTATCTGGAGAAAATTTAATAGACTACCAAGCGTTTAATCTATTTTTCTCAAAAAAGGCTAGAAAACAGTATTTTATAAATGTTTTTATGATTTTTACGGAGGCCATTATAGCTGGATTTATCGCTGATATGCTCTTAAAAACCAAAATTTTTACTATTATTGGCACCATTTTTGCTATTTTTTGGATCATTTTTTATCCAATTTTTTTAAAAAATAGACGAAGAGCGGCGCTAAAAAGCTTAGAAATTTCAGACTTTAAAAAAGAGATGATCTTTGAAGTAAATGAGAAAAATTTGGCATTTTATGAAAATGAGCCAAAAGAAAATGAAATTTTTGACATAAAAGATGTAAGCGAAATTTACGAGCTTAAAAATATCTTTATCATCTTTATAAATGAAAAAATTCATCTTGTCTTGCCAAAAAATGAAGAAACCTCAGAGCTAGTAAAAACACTTATAAAAGAGAGCAAAAAAGAGCTACTGCTTTTTGAAAATTTAGACTACAAAAGCGTTATGAGCTAAAAACCCATACAAATTCATAAAAAATTTTCTTAAAAAGTTATTAACCTCGTGAAAAACCTGTGAAAAACTTCTGTTTTTTAGACAGAAGTTTTAGGCACTTAAATATCAATCAAATCTAACTCTAAAATTTAAATTTACATTAGTCCAATGTGCTTCTTATAAGCTCTTCAAAGTCTTTAGCGTTCATCGGCTTGCCCCAGAAATAACCTTGTATCTCATCGCAGCCTAGCTCTCTTAAAATTTCAAGCTGAGTTTCATCTTCAACACCCTCAGCGATCGTCTTTAGCTCGATATTTTTAGCTAGAGTCATAACGCTTTTTACAACGTCTCTATCGATCTCGTTTATAGCGATATTATCAACTAGTTCTTTTGCGATCTTTAGCCTATCTAGTGGATACTTTTTGATGTAGTTCATCGATGAAAAGCCAGTGCCAAAGTCATCGATAGAGATGCTCATGCCCTTATCTGAAAATTTCTTTAAGACTGTTTGCATGATCTCTTCGGCATTGACGAGACTTGCCTCTGTAAGCTCGATATCAACGCACTTTGGATCCATGCCAAATTCTTCAACATAGCCAAAGATATCCGATGCAAAATTTACATTATCAACCTGTTTTGGCGAGATATTGATGCCAACTTTTAGGCTGATGCCATACTTTTTGTTCCAGTAGCTCATCTGCCTTATGGCCTCTTTTGCCACCCATATTCCTATTGTATTTATGATAGAGCTTTGCTCAGCAACTGGGATAAATTTAGCCGGACTTACAAAGCCTTTTACCGGAGAGTTCCACCTTATAAGAGCCTCAGCGCCTATTATCTTTTTACCATTTAGCAGATACTGCGGCTGGAAATTTAGGCTAAATTCCTCATCAAAATTCATAGAATTTAGCAAAATTTCTATGTAGTTTTTCTCCTGAATGATCTCTTTTATATCATCGTAAAAGACATATTTTGTATTGACATCTCTTTTGGCTGCATCAAGTGCGGCTCCGGCTTGCATGATAAGATCATCAGCTAAAATTTCGCTTGTTTGCGTTGAGCTAACGCCAACCTTTGCCCCAAGAGCTATCTTATAGTCACCAACTGAGATTTGCTCGGCTAAGATGTTTAGCAGATAGTATAAAAATTCTCTATAATGCCCCTCATTTTTTTGCTTTAAAACTATCATAAAGTCATCACCGCCAAACCTTGAGATGATAGCACCTTCTGGCAAGATCGCTTTGATATTTTTAGAAAGTTTTAAAAGCACCTCATCGCCCACGTAGTGGCCGTATGAGTCGTTTATTGCCTTAAAGTGGTTGATGTCGATACTGTAAATATCTATCTTCTCACCAAGAGCTTTAGTCTTTATCATCTCTGATAGTTTGCTTAAAAATGACTGCCTATTTAAAAGTCCAGTGAGTGAGTCAAATTCGCTAAGCTGCCTTAAGCGCTCGTTTTTCTCTTCAAGCTCTCTTAGACTATCTTTGATCTCTCTATCTAGTTTTTTTATTATAGTTTTTTCTTCAAGAGATAGCCTTTTTATCATTTGCGAATAAGATATATTGTAAGTTATCGCAGAGTATATTAGTAAGGTCATAAGCAAAAATACAATCCACGATGAATATATCTGATCGGTGTTTGTAGTACCCAATGTGATGCAGCAAAGTATAAGCAAAAATGCGACTTTTTCTAACAAAACTCTTTGGAAATCTCGCCTAAATAATCTTATTTTAATATTCGCTTCATTTTCTATCAAATGTAGGCTTGCTAAAAATATAATAAAAAATGCGATTTTAAATAAACTCTCATAATGAATATCTGCACCACCAAGACCAAAATAAGGTTTAATTGAATAATATGCATCGCAACCGCATATAAACAAAGTGGCTAGTAGATACAAAAATAAGCCTCTATGCCTTTTTCTTGATCTCAATAAAAAGAAAGTGGTAAAAACTGCACAAAGCAAAAGTGTATCTATAGATATATATGCAAGATTTAGTAAATATTTTTTATCAAAAGCTACATTAAAGCTCATATGAAAAATAGAAAACCAAAGAAAGCTTGAAACGATAAAAATAATAACTAAAGTATCAGCAATTAACTGTTGCCATGAAACTTTTTTAAGACCACTGGTAAAAAGTCCAACAAAAGATGTAAAAAACATCAAGAACGGAACTAAAAATAAAATTTGCATAAATGTTCTATTAGAGACATTTTTACTAACAAAATTTAATCTATCATAAAACATCAGTAAAACATCAGCCACTACCCAAAAACCAAGAGCAAGAAGGACGTATATCCAATACGAATTTAAAACCCCCGCTCTTTTCAATGCGATAAATAAAAAAATAGTTATTGCCGCATCTACAGCAATAGAAGTGCCACTTAAAAGTAAAGGATCACCCAGATAAATAGCAAAAAAATAAGCAATAATCAGGGCAAATATAAATAAAAATGAGCCGTTGTGAAAATTTGTTATCCTATCAAGCACGGCCACTCTCCGCTTCTTGGGCTAGCTTTTGCCACCTTTGCCACTCGCCGCTATCATCGACGTCATTGCCGATAGCCTCGTACCTAGCGTAGAAATGCTCAACAAATTTCTTGCACTCTTCATCTTTTGGCAGATAGCTTAGCTCATCTTTTTGGCAAAATTTCTCCAAAAACGTGCTCGCATCAGCTTTTTTAGCGTATGTTCGCGCTAGATCGAAGTAGTTTTGTAAGCAAATTTCTTTAAATTTAGCGTAGGCTTGCTCGCTCATATCCACGCTTAGTTTGCCGTCAAATTTAAGCACTCCAGCCCTAAAAAGCAGGCTAAGATGTATGAGCCCTTCGCAGTAATAAGCCCTTACCTCATCGACCTTTCGCCACGCTATAAGCCCAACCGCACGGGCTATTAGCTCGTGAAAGACGGCCATTTTATACTCCGCTTCTTCGTGCAAGAAGAAATTTACCAGCCCACCAGTCGTCGCCTTGTACTCTTCGATAAATTTAAAGACGCCACTTTTATTCATGCTCATCTCAGTATCAAGCCCGATAAAGAGGATGTGCCCAAACTCATGACCGATCGTTGAAATTTCATATACTTTTTTCCAAATTTTTGGCTTTAAAAATAAAATCTCTCTACCAAAATCCAAAAATTCCTTGCTAAAAATTTCAGCCCCAAGCTTCATAAAAGGCTTTGCCTTTGCGCCCTCATAGACGTGATTTACAAAGGCAAAAATTTTCTTGCCACATTTTGCGCTCACACTCTCGTCATTTGGCACGACCTGAGCGCTAAAAAGTCCGTTTAGCTCCGCTGCGTAATAGATCATCGGCACGCTTATATAAAGCTGCGTTCTAGCGATATTTTCGCTAACTGCCTTGTTTGTCTCGGCGTTATCAAATTTGATCTTTTCGCAAATGCTTTTGTAAGTTTTTGCCACTTTTTCTTTAAATTTAAGCTCGTCAATGCCCTCGCTATCGACCAGCCTGATATCCCACTCAAGTGCGACTGCGTGCGTGTAGGCATCCTCGTAGTACTCTAGCGGGTGGCCTGGCTGAAGCGCGCCTTTTACATCCATCCACGCTATCTCAGCCTCTTGCCAAGCGTTTATAACCTTTGCGTTATCCTCTTCACAAAAGGCGTTTTGCAGCTTTTCAAGGTATTTTACGTAGGATTTTTGCTCGTCATTTTGAGCTAAATTTCTTAAAATTTCAAGATTTTTTACAAATACTTTTTTAAGCTCAATAACCTCATCTTTAAAGGCAAGCGCGTAAGGCAAAAAGCTAAATTTCTCGCCCTCTTTGCAAACTGCACCGTAAGTTCTATCAGCTCTTACGCCGTTACTATCACACTGAAATAAGGCGTTTTTAGTGATAAACTCATTTGCCTCGCCTAAATCTTTAAATTTAGCTTCAAACTCTTTATTTGTGGTGTCTATTATCTTTTCTTGCCATGAAATTTGCCACGCATTTAGACTAAGCCCAAGCTCGTGCATAGCCTCAACAAAGGCTTGAAAAAACGGGTCTAAAATTTGCTCATCACGTGCCTTTTTTATAAGCTCGGAGTGTAAATTTTCATATAAATTTCTAACGTAGCCGTAGATCAAATTTAGCACGCGTTTTTGCTCGTCCTCGCCTAAATTTAGCTTTTTTAGCTCATTTTGAAGTGGGTCTACTTTTAGGTCTATGATCCTTCTAGCAAGGGCTAGTTTTTGGCTTGGCGTGCCATCAAGGGCGCAAATTTTCACAGCTTCAGTTATGATCTTGTCATCTAAATTTTTATAAATCGCGTTTAGCTTGGATTTTTGCTCTTTTGTAAGTTCGTTTAGTCTTTTAAAATCATTCATCTTTTCATCCCTTAAAGTTGCAGGATTTTAGCATAAAGCCATTAAAATTTGCTACAATTTACCAAAAATTTAAGATCTAAAGGGCAAAAAATGGACATTTTAAAGGACTTTGGCGAGCCACGCATCAAGCAAGTGATGCTACCAAAAGATACAAACTCAGCTGGCAATATCTTTGGCGGCTGGATAATGAGCCAGATCGACCTTGCAGGTGCGCAGGCAGCTAGAGAAATTTCGCCTGAGCGAGTTGTGACAATTTCGATGAAAGAGATCATCTTTAAACAACCAGTCTTTGTTGGCGACGTGCTAAGCTGCTATGCAAAGATCATCGCAGTTGGCAAAACATCGATAACAACGCAGATAGAAGTAACTGCACTTAGGCTAAATGACGGTGGTTTTAGAGAGACTATACATGTCACAAGCGCGACTGCGACCTATGTTAGTGTGACAAAAGATGGACACAAAAAACCGATAGATGAGAAGATAAAAGAGCTTCACGGCTTTTAAAATTTGGTTGCAATTTATGCAGCCAAACCCCTAAATTTATCACTATTTTTAAAAGAATTTGAAAAAAATTGACTTCAAAAAAGAGAAATTTCAACTTATTTAAATGCTTTATAAAGTAAAATCAGCCCTTACACTTTTTTGGGAGAAAGATGAAAAAATCACGCTTAGGGCTTTTACAAACGCATATTTTAGATATCTTAACACAAGATGAGCTGGAGAAATTTGAGTTTAAAGAGCTGCCAAAGACAAGCACGATCTACACCGAAGATATCGAGATCATCATCTTAAAAACCGGCTCAGCAAAGCTCTCATTTTTTGAAGATGGCGAAGAATTTATCCTTTATCATTTAGAAAAAAACAACATCGCCATACTTGATGACAACTGCGCCTTTGAAGTGCTTGAAGATGCCCAAATTTACGTTATTAGACTAGATGAGATAGGTAAAATTTTACACAATCCAAAAGCTGCGAGCGAGATACTAATAACCACGCTAAACACCATCATCGTGCAGCGCCAGATCACAAAGTCGATACTTTTTGAGGACGCAAAGGGCAGGATAGCAAATTTCTTGATCGAGCTTGCAAACGAGCAAGATCTGAAACAAAATGGCTATCGATACGTGTTTTTGCCGTTTTCTCTAAAGGTGCTCTCAAGCTTTGTTGGTCTCAAGCGCCAAAGCGCCTCAACAGCCTTTAATGAGCTTATCAAAGATGACATCATCAGAAAGATCACACCGCACGAATTTCTCATCATCGACCACGAAAAACTTGAAAGTTATACTAACTAAATTTAAAAATTTTATTTTTATTAATAAAACAATCCTCATTATAAAAGCAAATAGATTTTACAACTATCCAAAGACATTCTGCTAAGTAATATAAAAATTTCGTGTCAAATAAATTAAAGCGACACGAAATTTTCAAATATAAATTAAAGATATTTATTTTATCACTTCAAACTCAGCATCAATAGTCTCGCCCACGTCAAGCCATTTTTTAAAATTTGCCTGTGTTTCTTTCATAGTCTCTATGTCTTTTTCTATCTCTTTTAAATTTAAAACAAGCTTTATATAGTCAGGAAAAAAAACATCAACAAAATTGTCACCGTTAATTAGATCCAATATCTCTTTTCTCTGTTTTTCAAAGCTATCCACCATATCACTAATAGCAATCCTAAATTTACTTTCTCGCTCTTGTTTTTGAATACTATCCCAAATTTCAATTCCAAGACCAATAACGGAAATTAATACATTTGCTCCAGCCGCAAATTTAGTTGCATCCCATGGTTTAAATTTCAAAATTTTAGACAAATCGACACCTATAAATTTTGCAGCGCTAACTATGCCATCTCGCGCTATCTTTACGTTGGTTGCGTTTATAATGCCTGAGCTTTTTAAATACTTTACACCCTGACTACCGTAACTAAGCAAGGCAGAGTTAAAATTATCCACTTCAGCCTGAAAATTTACTTCAAGCCTACTTATGGCGTGATTAACCGAGTTTGTAAGCTTGTCAAATTCATTTTGTATGCGAGTATTCATATTTATACCCTCACTACCTATCTCGCGCTGGAAAAAATCATTAAAACTATCAATGCTAGTTCCCTGGGCCTGCAAAATAATGTCACTAAAATATCCAGTTATAAACTCCCTTAGTTCAACCCTTATTTTTGAAATTTTATTTGAGAGCGGCATTAACTCTTTACTTATTCTTTCCCTTGTATCGTTTAGAGAGTTTATATTTTTAGCTATTTCATGCTGTATTCCTCTTGCTACTGGAAGTTGTTTGTTTATAACATCCGCTATCACACTTTTTTTGCTTTCATTTACTATATTTACTATGCCGCCGTTGGTTTTTATCTTTGTGCTTGTAGCTTCTTGCAAATTTGATATATGCGACAACTTTTTAAACTCAGCTAAATTTTTTATCCAGTATTCTATGCCATTATCAAATGGATTTGCCGATACAGCTACGATAGATAGCCCATTTATTTCGCTTTGCGTTAGTTTTATTAGTTCACATAAGCGCTCGGTTACATTTTGTTTTTTGATATTAAATTCATTTTTATAGGCTGTGTCATCCTCTATGTCGGCCACTTCATCAAATTTACTAAGTACAAATATCGTCCTAGGTAGCAAATTTAACTCTCTAAAAAGCCAATTTAGGTCACTTTCGTGGCTTTGTTTTATAGGATTTACCGGATTTAGCACGTATAGTACTAGATGTGCTTCGCTTACGTATTTTTTGGTTATATCTTTATATTTTTGTATCGTATGTGCTTCGTCACTAAATTTTTCTTTAAACCCAAACAATCCCGGAGTATCTACAAGCTCGATTTCATCATCTACGTTATATATTTTGACTTCATCAGATGACTCCTCGTGGCTTATTTTCATAGATGCCTTATCTAGCTTTTCAAGCCAAGCGGCAGCTATTGACGTTTTACCTTCGCTAAAGCCGCCTACGAGTGCTATTTTTAGCTTCCCGTCCTGCACGTTTTCCAGCGCATTTGCGAGTTTTGTTTTTATGCCTTTGTCTATGCTTATGCCGTATTCCTCGCCTTCCATTACAAACTCTTGCAACCTCGTTAAAATTTGCATCGCTTTGTCTTGTTGACTTTTAAATTCTGCCAAGGTACTATTCATCTTTTCCTCCTAAATTTTTGATACTTTTAAATACATTTTTTAGTTTTTCAATATTTTCAATAAAAAGCTCTTCTGTAGTTTGAACACTTTGTACGAAAAAATATAGATTAGCTGTTATCTCATCAAGCACCACCCTAATTTCCTCTAAATTTTTATCAAGGCTTGGAGTGATATTGTTTTTTATGCGATTTGCTACATTGTGTATATTGTCATCAGCTTTTTGCCTTTGTTGTGATTTTTTGTAATCACTATCAAACCATCCCCAAACTGACTTTAAAAAGCTTACTATTACGGTAACTACGCCAACTCCAAATGCTGCCCAGCCCCAAGGATTCCAGACATTTGTAAGAGCAAAAGTCATTATCAGACCCCCTGCCCCTACAGCGCTCCCTAGTAATCCCATTTTGTCCACACCGCTTTTAATATCGATGTTTATATTAAATGAGCCAATATTTACGCTTTGTAACTCATTCATGGTTTCATTTGCTTTTCTAGCAAAATTACTTAAATCTTGCTACACCATTGACTCAAATTCATTAAAAATATTTTTAACAACATCAGGTAGTTTGTTTTGTAATTTTTGAACGTTTTGATTTAGGATATCTTCTAATTTTTGCTTAAAATCGTCATTACTAACGTCATCATCTATATAATCATAAATAGAACTTCTAGTCTCTCTTCTAAATTTTTCTATTTCTTTGTCTACGGCAATATTGGCATCATTTTTAAGTGATAAAAAAGCCGTATTTATATTATTTTTAGCATCTTGATATTCTCTAGTTAGCTCTTCCTTTAGAGGTAAGATATTGTTACATAAAATATCCTTTAAGATATCAATTAGCTTTTTTAGTACACCATTTGCTTTATAAAAATTTGATCTTTTTATCTTTTTTTGAGCATTATCCGCCAGCTCATTTTTTAAAAACAACCCAAATTCATCAAGGTTAGAGCGCTTAATAAGCTCATTTTTATCAAATTTTTCTAAAAATTTAGCTCTGTCTTGAGCAGCTTTAAAACCATCAAGCAAGCACTCAGCTACACCAAGAAACGCTATTTTTGCAGATACAATTTTGTGCGAAACATAACTATCTTGAATGATTTCTTGCATTTTTTCGTCTACTACTAAAAGTGATTTTTGCTCGCTTTCACTTAATAAATTTTCTTTTAGCTGTTGATGCGAGTTAATACGCTTATTAAACAAAACATAAACCTCACTTTGATCATTTAAGTGTTCTTTTATTTTCTCAAGCGTTCCTTTTTTATTGTTATCCCCTTTTTGTGGAGGAGTAACCGAACTAGTAACATAAAATATAGTATGTGCCCTTTTAACTGACGTTAATATTTCGTCTATTACTTTTTCTTCACTACCCTCAATACCAGGCAAATCAACTAATATAAAATCGTCAAATTCATAACTAGTTGCTTTTCTTGTAAAATCAGGTCTTCCGTCACCAATTATCGAGCCGTCAGCCAAATTTATCATCTCACATATTTCTGTGTTTAAGAATTTCCTTTTAAAATTTATTGTAAATAATTTCAGGTGGTTAGCCAGTGTATTAATTAGTGTTTTTCCATTTTGCTCGTTTTGCAGCAAAATAGCTAATTCTTGGTTATCAAGCTTATCCTTATATTCTTTAATTTGTATTATTTTTTCTATTGGAATATTATTAAATTTTTGTCTTAAACTATTAAATTTAAATATATCTTTAGACTTAGTAGACTCCCCAAGATATATACGTAACGCTTCTATTAAAGTCGATTTACCAGCATTTGTTTCTCCATAAAATGCAATAACCAGTTTATTCCACTCACTATTTTTCTTTAGCCCTGCTACTGCACTATCAAAAACTTGTTGTTTAAAACTTAAAATTATATTTTTTACCTGCTCTTTTGAGTTTTGCACAGATTCATTTCCGTCTTTTTTATCAATCTCCAATATAATTTCGCTAATAGTACTATCTATAAAATCATAAATTTGATTTGGTTCTTGAGGAATATATTTATTCATATTTTTTCCTTAAAATACTTTGATTTTATCAAAAACGATTTAGCATAAAACTATAATAATAAATTTTTACGCCCTATCTTTAAATTTAGCAAGCCTATCTCGAAGCTCTTTTGAAAGTGTGAATTGCGAAAGCTCATATCTGTCAAAAATGACGATCATATCATCGCCAAGTGCCTGAACTAGCCCAAAACACGCATCTCTATCCAGGCGATTTTTTCTAAATTTAACACTTAGCGCATCGACTTTTTTCTTATCGCCAAAGCTCTTAATAGCGATCTCGTCGATATCTTTGAAGAAAAATTTGATATTTTTTGAGCCTTTTTTTATGACAAATCCATCATCATCTATCTCAAAAAAGTTGTTTTGCAAGATCTTTCTCACGCAAAAAAAGGTTGAAATGGCGCCAACGATGACACCAAAAAGAGAGGGTGTGCCAAGATCTAGGTAAAAATATCCAACGATGCTAAAGACAAAGAGTCCAATCCCAAAGGCTAGTGCCCAAAAAACATCTTTTTTACTCTCTTTGGTTATCATTTTTGCCCTTTTTATGCCAAAAGTCCAGCGCCATTTATCGCTTGACTGCGCTCTTTGGCGTAAATTCTCTCGCCATTTATCACGTCATATTTCCAGATCGGCGCATTTGCCTTAAAGTCCTCGACAAACTCGTTTATAAGCCTTAGCGCGACCTTTCTTTGAGGGCTAACAACACCTGCTACATAAGAGCTAGTATGCACTGGCACATCGCCTTTTGAGTGAGCAAAGAGCACGTAGGCATTTTCTTTTTTAGCTCGCTCCTGCCAAGCATCTAGCCATTTTTTAAGGATCGGCTCATAGATATCAAAGCTAAGCGCCGAAATACCGCCCTCTTCTCTTACTATGCCTACAAAAGTGATGAGTGCGCCGCAGTTTTTATCTTTAAATTTATCATACCACTCATTTGTGATGCTTTGAACGTCCAAGCTGCCATTATAAATTTGCATCTTAGCCTCCACAAACTGGCGGTAAGATAGAAATTTTATCGCCTGATTTAAGAGCGAAATTTATATCGCTTACGATCTCGTCATTTACAGCCACAGCGCAGATGTTTAGCCACTTTTTAAGCTCTTCTTTTTCGCTTAAAGCTGCTTTTACCTCGCCTAAATTTTTCGCTTCTACTTTTATACTCTCAAGCCCGATAGGCCCAAGAAATTCGATCTCTACCACATTTTATCCTTTGAAATTTTTGCTGATTTTACTTAAAAATAAATTTAGATATACTTATTTGAAAATTTGCAAAAGAGATAGAAGATGAACAAAATTTTAAAAAGCATAAAAACCCCAGCCTACGTCTGTGAAGAGGCAAAAGTACGTAAAAATTTGGAGCTTTTAAAGTATGTAAAAGAGCAAAGCGGAGCTAAAATTTTAGTAGCACTCAAAGGCTTTGCATTTAGCGGAGTGATGGACTTGGTGGGCTCATATCTTGACGGGGCGACTTGTAGTGGGCTTCATGAGGCTAAATTTGCAAGCGAATACGTAAAAGGCGAGATCCACACGTATAGCCCAGCCTTTAAAGATGAGGACTTTGATGAAATTTTAAAAATTTCAAAACACATCACATTTAACTCTTTTGCTCAGTGGCAAAAATTTAAAGGCATTGCCCTGCAAAATGGCGTTATCTGCGGCCTGCGGGTCAATCCAGAGGTCTCACTAGCCCCAACAGACAGCTACAACCCATGCGCTAAATTTAGCAGGCTTGGCATCACGAGGGCAAATTTTAAGCCAGAGCTTCTTGATGGCATTAGCGGGCTTCATTTTCACGCGCTTTGTGAGGAGAGTGCTAGCAGCTTGCAGACCGTGCTGGAGGCATTTGAGGAGAAATTTGGCGAGTTTATACCAAAGATGAAGTGGATAAATATGGGCGGCGGCCACCACATCACAAGGGCTGATTACGACGTGGAGCTGCTTATAAAGATAATTAGGCGTTTTCGCGAAAAATACGGCGTAGAGGTCTATCTGGAGCCTGGCGAGGCCGTGGGCTGGCAGACTGGCTTTTTGATAAGCAGCGTGCTTGACATCGTACACAACGAGAAAGATATCGCTATCCTTGACACCTCAGCCGAGGCGCACATGCCTGATACTGTGCTCATGCCTTACCGCCCAGCCGTTAGAGGCGAGAGTGAAAACGGCAAATTTGCTTATAGATTTGGCGGCAATACCTGCCTAGCTGGCGATATAGTGGGGCTTGAGGCTGGCGATGCGGAGTATAAATTTGATAGCGAGCTTAAAATCGGCGACCGCGTCATATTTGAAGATCAAATTCACTACACCATCGTTAAAAACACGACATTTAACGGCATAAAACTGCCTGATCTTCTTCTTTTAAAAGAAAATGGCGAGGTTAAAATGGTTAGAGAGCTAGACTACGAAGAGTATAGGCGCAGAAACTAGGCTTAGTTTTTGAAGGTAAATTTGGCTTTTAAATTTAGGTCAAATTTATCTGGCTTGCAGATTTCGCCAAAAGGGCTTTAAAATGCCTAAATTTAAAAATTTATCTTGAAGCTATTTTCGTTTTCAAAATTTAAACTTATTAAATTTGGCAAATTTAAAGTCCGATTACGAACTCCAAAATGATTTAAATTTATTATCTACAAATTTTATCTTGACACTTTTTGCAAAAGCTATCTTAGCTTGTTATCTTTTTTAAAATTTAGTAGATTTCTGACTTTATCAAAAGGTCCAAGCCACCTTAAATTTAATACCCATAAATTTTGGCAAATTTATCTATCTTTGAGCTTTTTTGCCAGTTGTATTCAGTCTCGTTTGCGATCTTTTGGGCTAGCTCCTTGCCAAAATGATCACTGATAAAGCCAAGCGCCATATCCATACCAGCAGCCACGCCTGAAGCTGTGTAAAATTTACCTGCCCTCACCCACCTAGCGCGCTCTTGCCACTTTACAGCTTCGCCGCAACTTTTTACCCACTCAAGCGATCTTTTATTTGAGGTAGCCTTTAGTCCGTCAAGCACTCCTGTGCGAGCGATGAGCGCTGAGCCAGTGCATACACTTAGGCAAAATTTAGATGCCAAAACGCACTCTTTAAGTCTCAAAATAAACTCACTATCATCTACAAGTACCCTCGTGCCTTGACCTCCAGGGAGTAGCAAAACGCTCTCTTTTGGCATCTTACTAAGCTTTTTTGTTTTTATTTTAAAGCCTTGCTTGCTTCTTTTCATCCCACCATCAAACGAGACGTAGTTTATCTTCATTTCAGGCACCCTTGCTAAAAACTCCACTGGCCCCATGAGATCAAGCGTCTCGTACTCATCAAATATAAGGCAAAAAAGATCCATAGTGCGGTCCTTTTTCGGCTAAAATTTGGCTTTATTTTAGCTAAATTTTCAGATCAAAAATGCTAAAAATTAACAAAACTTAAATGTTTTTTATAAAATTTTTAGTAATCTTTTTTGCTAAGGTTTGCTTGTGATTAGCTCTGATATAATAGCCGCAAAACGGCATAGCTGTGTGATTTTAGCATATTTAACCAAAGCTTAAATCATTTAAGCTTTAGCAAATAAAGGAATAAAATGACGAGAATTCTTACTCTACTTTTTACATTGTCTGTTGCGGCAATGGCCATTGAGGGACCAACTGGCGTCAATCAATATGACAGCACCATTTGGGCAGCACAGAGGATAGAAAATATCAAGCCTTATGAGCATGGCTGGGGCCCGATATTTACTTTTATACAAGGCAACGACTACTTCGCGATAGCTGCACTTTCTATCATTTTAGCTGTTATCGGCGCGTTCGTGCTACACTTCTTGATCATCGGACCAAAACACTTTAGTCACGAGGGCAAAAAAGTGCTTGCTTTTTCAGTATTTATACGTATAGCTCACGCTCTAGCAGCGATCTCTTGGATCATCTTGGTGCCAACTGGTATCATCATTATGTGGGGTGCAGAGCTAGGTGGTGGCACATTTGTGCGTTTCTGTAGATACTTGCACGAGATAGCAACTGTGATCTTTGCTATATCTGTGCTACCAATGCTCTTTAGCTGGACAAAAAGAATGCTCCCAGCAGTATATGATATCAGATGGATGTTGATAGTTGGTGGTTATCTATCAAAGAAGAAAAGACCAGTCCCTGCTGGTAAATTTAACGCCGGTCAAAAAGCATGGTATTGGATCGCTATCCCTGGTGGTATCGTGATGATCATCACTGGTGCGATTATGTATTTTCAAGACTTCAAAGAGCCAGCAGTTGCTAGTTGGTTTGGTATCCAACAAATCGATCTTTTAAGATACAGCGTAGTTATCCACAACTGCCTTGGCATCGTCTGTGCGGTATTTTTCTTAGTTCATATCTATATGGCTGCGATCGCTATACATGGCGCTATCTGGTCGATGGTCACTGGATACAAAGAAGAAGAAGAGGTCTATGTTCTTCACCACTACTGGTATCAAGAGCTTGTTAAAGAAAACAAGATCCCAGTATCTGACTACGAAAAATCTTACACAAATTTAAAATAACTAGCCTTGACCTTGCGACTTACGCAGGGTCAAACTCTCTTTTATAGCAAATTTCAAAGCACAAATCCTTTTAAAAAATTAATATTTTTTAGCTATAATCCAAAATCAGTTTCAAGGTTTGAAATACTAATCACAAAGGAAAAACAATGACAAGAACAATTGATTGTAGAAATTTAGAGTGCCCAAAACCAGTCATCATGACTAAAAACGCACTTGAGGGTTTAAATGAGGGAGAGAGCCTAGAGATCATCGTAAATGCTTTGGCGCCAAAAGAGAATATCTCGAGATTTTTAAAAAATCAAAATATAGAATTTAGCCTAGAAAGCAATGGCAATGAGACTAAAATTTTAGCCATCAAGGGCAAAAGCGCACTTGAGCTTACAAATTTTGACGAATTTGTCTGCGATATAACACCAAAAAATGAAAAAGTGCTCTATCTAAACGAAGAGCGCGCAGGTAGCGGCGAAGTTGGCATAAATTTGCTATCAAAATTTCTAGGCGCACTTCTTCAAATAGAGAAAAAACCAAAGATAATCATCTGCGTAAATAACGCCGTTAAGATGACCACAAACCGCGCACATCCAAGCTTTAAGCCACTTAAAGATCTTGAAGCTGCTGGCGTTCAAATTTTAAGCTGCGGAAGCTGCTTGGAGGCTTATAAACTAGTGAGCGATCTTGCAGTTGGCGAAATTTCAAACGCTTATGAGATCATCGACATACTCTCAACTCACGAGCAAATCAAACTATGATCTATCACGACAAAAAGCTTACACAGTTCGTTAGAGCCGCTGGTTGAGCTGCTAAGCTTGACCCGTCGGGTCTTCACAAAACGATTAGTAGTTTAAATTTATCTCATCCAAATTTGCTCTCAAGCATCGGCTCAAACGAAGACGCGAGCGTTTTTAAACTCTCAGACGATCTTGCACTTGTTCAGACGCTTGACTTTATCACGCCAGTAGTAAATGATCCATTTATCTATGGTCAGATCGCTGCTGCAAACAGCCTAAGCGACGTCTTTGCGATGGGCGGCGAGGTGATAAACGCCCTAAACATCGTGGGCTTTGATAGCTGCAACCTTGCGCCTGAAATTTTAGGCGAAATTTTACAAGGCGGAGCCGATAAAGTAAGAGAGTGTGGCGGTGTCATCGTTGGCGGACACACGATAGAGACGCAGCAGATGTATTATGGGCTAAGCGCGACTGGCAAGGTGAGCCCACAAAATTTCTGGGCAAACAACACAGCAGAAGTTGGTAACGTTTTGATCCTTACAAAGCCCCTTGGCAGCGGTATCCTAAGCACAGCGATCAAGGCTGATCTACTAAACATGGAGCAGATAAATGAGGCCGCAGGCATCATGGCACAGCTAAATTTCTACGCTCTAAAAGCACTAAGTGGCATCAAAGTTTATGCCGCTACCGATGTGACTGGATTTGGATTTTTAGGGCATTTAAGCGAGATGTTAAACGACAAGATCAGCTTTAATGTCTTTGAAAAAGATGTGCCAGTGATCGCAAGCGCTAAAGAATTTGCCGATATGGGCATCATCCCAGAGGGAAGCTACAAAAACCGCGAATTTGCAAAGCATTTTGTGAGCAAAGAGGCTGATATCTTGCTTTTTGATGCGCAAACTTCTGGCGGACTTTTACTAGCTGTTAGCGAAAATGAGGCAAATTTAGCTCTAAAGCGCCTAAAAGAGGCTGGCTATGAGCACTCAGCCATCATCGCAGAAACGATCCAAAAAGGCGAGTTTGATATATTTTTAAACTAACTCTAGGCTAAATTTAGCCTAGTTTTCATGCACTAGATGATAAAATTTCTAAATTTCTTTTAATTTACCTAACCACTTTATAATGTCAAGAAATTTAACAAAGGAGATATGATGAACTATCTTGAAATTTTAAAATTTCGTCACGCTTGCAAAATTTTTGACGAGAGCAAAAAGATCGGCGCTGGCGAGTTTGACTTTATCCTAGAGGCTGGCAGGCTAAGCCCAAGCTCGACTGGGCTTGAGCAGTGGGACTTTTTGGTCGTGCAAAACAAAGAGCTTAGAGAGAAGATAAAAGCCGTTTCGTGGAATCAAGCGCAGATCACCTCTTGCTCGCATTTGGTTGTCATCTTGGCAAAGATCAAAGAGGTAAAAGTTGGTAGTAGCTATATTGATAAAATGATCGCTAAACGCGCAAATAAAGAGCCTGAGATGATCGCTGCAAGGCAGAAATTTTATCACGACTTTTTGCTGTCAAATTTCAAAAACGACGATGAGCTAACATTTCAGTGGTCACACGAGCAGTGCATGATAGCTGCGACAAATATGATAAACGCAGCCGCGAGCCTTGGGATCGACAGCTGCCCGATCGAAGGCTTTGATAGACACGCTTTAAATGAAATTTTAGGCCTTGATGAGAGCGAGCAAAGAGTGGCTATCGTAGTGCCATTTGGCTACCGCTTAAACCCACAGCCAGAAAAATACCGCAGACAAAGAGCCGAAGTAGTTACTTGGATCTACTAACTCACGGGGCAAAATGCCCTGTGTCTATTTAAATTTAAACAAAAAGAGATTTTATAAGCTAAAAAAAGTAAATTTGCGTTAAAATCATGGCTAGTTTTAAAAAGCGAGGCTTAAATTTAATGCAAAAAAATAGCGCTAAACCAGTTTTGCAGATTTTTAAGAGGTTCTATGTAAAGATAGCACTACTTCTTTTTGCCTTCATCTTTCTTGCACTCTTTGTCATATTTGCTGGCATAAACGACATAAAATATGAAATTTCCACTCTAAATTTAATCACTAGAAACAACATCACCAACGCATTTTCAGATGTAAAAGATAACATATCTACAAAGGCAAGACTCATTGCAAACGGCATAGAGCCGTTTTATGAAGATACTATTATAAGTAAATTCTACGCCGCTTTTTACGTGATATCAAAAGATAACTCCTTGCTTTACGAGCGTAAATTTGACGGTGCTTTAGAGCTGCACGACTACGATATTGCATGGTTTTCAGATATCAAAGAGGGCGAGTTTAGGCTTTCTGATAGATTTTATAAAAATAGACGATTTAAAGATATCTACATAGCTTATGGGCTAAAAAATGGCAATAAAATTCTCGCTCAACTAAGTCAAAATTTTTTAAAAAACAGAGTCGATACAGGCTACAATAAAAATTTTGCCGCATATGTCTTTTTGGTTGATAAAGACGGCAATCTCTCAAGAGATGAGTTTTATAAGAAATTTATAAAAGAGGACTTTAATAAATACATCTCACAAGGTGGCGAGTTTAAAAGTGATAAGATCATTTTTATGCTAAAGGATATGAATTTTTACAAAATCAGCTACCTAGAAGAGCAAAAGCTATTTGTCATAACAGGCTCTAGTAGGCAACTTCAGATATTTATCCAGCTAGTTCTAGTCGTGCTTTCGTTCTTCTGCTTTGTAGCATTTAGCATACTTTGGCTACGCGACAACTCATATATAAAAGACAAAATTCTCTCTGCATTTACCAGGATCGCTCTTTTTGCGACAGATAAAAGCAAGCCAACTGATGAGGACTTTGACGTAAAAGAATTTATCTTACTAAATAACAGCATCAAAAAACTCTACGAAGATAGAGATAAAGCTTACGAGACAGCACAAAGCTACGAGAGTAGATTTGGCTATGTCTTTGAAAAGAGCTTTTTAAAGATCGTGGTCTTTGACGCTTATACTGGTGTCATCACAGACATTAGCAACGCTCTTTTAGAAAAACTAGGCTACAAAAAAGATGACGTAGCGGATCTAAATATAAAAGAACTTCTTGAAGATGAGTCTAAGAATTTAGCAGAAGATAGAAAAAATGCTATCAACAATAATCTATCATACGAGGCTAAGCTAAGGCGTAAAAATGGTGAAATAATCGATGTTTTAGTAACCCAAAGTAGCTTTGAGCTAGAAAACACTAGGCTAAATTTCATACTTATAAAAGATATCACTCAAGAAAAGATGACGCAAAGAAATGACGATATCATCAAAAGCTACGTCATTTTATCGCCAAATGTTATCGCTATCGCTTCAGCAAAAGAGCCATTTTTGATCATCCAAAGCACAAACAATGTCGAGAGAATTTTTAACGTCCAAAGCCAAGGTCTCATAAATTTAGAAGATATCATCGCAAGCGAGGACTTTGATAGCTTTAAAGCTGCCGTGCTAGCAAGTAAAAAAGCCTTTTTACAAGCAAGCTTTAAAAATGAAGAGCTAAATTTCATAGCAAATATGACAAACGCTTACGGCAAGAAAATTCCATTTAAGATAAAGGCTAAATTTATCGATGCAGAAGGGCAAAAGGTCATCTACTCATTTACCGATCTTAGCGATATGCTAAAGCTTCAAGAGAGATTTGAAAAACAAAGCAAAGAGAGCAAGGCTCTGCTTTGGGCGAGTGAGGCAAATGTCTTTACTTGGGATAAAAGAAGCGACATGCTCAACATCTCAGACGAGCTAAGTAAAATTCTTGGCACGCAAAGCACTCTAAATTTCGAGCAAGCAAAGTCGGTCTTTGTCGATGAGTTTGATAGTTTTTATAGCTTTTTTGAGAGCTTAAGAGACGCTCAAACATACATAAAAGATATCAAGCTTTACAGCATAGATAAAGAAATTTTACACTTTAGACTAAGGGCAAAAGCGCTTGAATACGACGAATTTGGCGAAGTAAGCTTGATAAAAGGCACACTAAAAGACCTTAGCCTAGAAGATAGCTTCTTTGTCTGCCAAGACCTGCTTGCAAAAATTTTCTCATTTAGCAAAGAAGAGGTCGTCTTGCTTGATGAGGAGATGAGGGTCATTGACGCAAATGACGCATTTTTTGAAAGTGCGGGCGCAAAAGATAGCGTATATCTAAAAGATATCACCTTTATAAAGCAAGGCTTAAGCGATATAAAACACCAGATCATAGAGACTATAAACCAAGGTGGCTCGTGGAGTGGCAAGGTTTGGAGCGAAAATAATAAAAACAAAAGCAAACTTGAAGTCATAGAAATTTTACCGCTTATCGATGCAAATGAGAAAAAAACTGGCTACATCATGCTAGCAATGCTTGCAAATAACGAAGCACAAAATGAAAAATATCTAGAATTTATCGCATATCACGATCCGCTCACAAAGCTACCAAATAGATTTCTACTCTACAACAAGCTAAATTCTCTCATACAAAAAAATGAACAAAAAATAGCCGTCATCTACCTTGATATGGATGATTTTAAGAGCATAAATGACAACTTCGGTCACCAAATAGGCGATAAATTTTTAGTAGCTATCTCTGAAAAGATAGGCGCTATGTTTAATGGCAAAAATATCTTTGCAAGGATAGGCGGAGATGAGTTTGTAGGCGTCATAAACTACGAAAATTTAGGCGAAGTCTATGAGATAGCGCAAAATATGCTAAGGCTAGCTTCAGATGAAGTGAAGATAGATGAGCTAAAACTAAAAGCAAGCGCTAGCGTAGGCATAGCCTTGGCTGATAGTGATCTTGGGGCTGATGACGTGCTACAAAGAGCCGACTGGGCGATGTATCAAGCCAAGATAAGCGGCAAAAACAGAAGCTATACATTTGACGCGAAAAAAGATGTCTATTTTAAGAGCCAATACGAAGATGGCTCAAAAATTTTAAAAGCGCTTGACGCTGGCGAAATGTTTTTAGAATTTCAACCAGAGATCAGCTTTAGCACGGGCGAGACTTTAAGTTTTGAAGCGCTTATTAGATGGAGAAAAGATGGCGAGATCATCTATCCAAGCGACTTTTTGCCACTCATAAAGACAAGTAGCGCATCGAGTAATATCGCTTTATTTACGATAAAAGAGGCGCTTTTAGCAAGAAAAATGTGGCTAGAAAATGGCATAAGCGCAAAGGTTCGCGTAAATTTAAGCGTCAAAAAGCTCTTTACGCAGGAGTTTTGGCATAAATTTAAAGCGATATTTGATGAGGATAAAAGCCTTGATCCAACTGGGCTTATCATCGATGTTATCGACGCTGCAACAGCTACAAATTTAGAAGTTTTAGAAATTTATGTTAGAAAGTATAAAGAGCTTGGCATACACTTCTCACTTGATGACTTTGCCTCATACTCAAGCTCGATAGAAGCTCTTGGCATGCTAAAGACAAACCGCTTTAATATAGATAATAAATTTTGCAAGCATATCTTTAACTCAAAAGAGGCGCTTGAGAGCATAAATATGATAAGGTTTGTGGCTGATAAATTTGGACTAAATGCGACTATAAAAAATATCGATGATAAAAGAACGCTTGAGTTTTTACTTGGTCTTGGTTTTGATAAATTTCAAGGTAACATTTTCTCATTGGCACTTTTGGCAAAAGATGCTGCTTCGTTTAAATTTGAAAGACCGTATCTACATATAAAAGACTATAAAAATAGCGAAAATTTCGAGCTTTTTAAAGGCTTAGTCGTACTAAAAGAGCTTGCAAATGAAGTGATAGCAAATTTAAATCAAGACGACAAACTAGCACAAAGCCTAAAGCAAAAAATAGAAGACGAGATAAAAAATATAGGTAAATTTAATCAAGAAATTTCTATAAATTTAAGCAAACTAGCAAGCAGTAGTGACAGCGGCGAACTCTATAATTTAGCCGTGTCCATCATCAAAGAGTGTGATATAAATTTAGGTTTTAGTAAGGAGATAAGAGTTGAGTGATGTAAATGTTTATGAGCACGAGATCCCAAACGGAAGCAAACTTTACTTTGCAAAAAGTGCGAAGCTAAAGAGAAAAATCGAGCAAAAAGCGAGTGAAATTTTAGAAGATGAAGGTTTTAGCGAGATCGTAACGCCGTTTTTTTCGTATCATCAACATCTAAGCGTAGATGCGACAAACCTTCTGCGCTTTAGCGACAGTCTAAACCACGAGATAAGCCTAAGGGCTGATAGCACGGTTGATACCGTTAGGATTGTGCTTAGAAGGCTTAAGGCAAATGAGCCAAAGAGGTGGTTTTACATACAGCCAGTCTTTCGCTACCCAAGCCAAGAAATTTATCAAATAGGCGCTGAGCTTATCGGTGAAAACGACATTTTAAAGAGCATAAACATCGTAGCAAAGCTCTTTAGCGAACTTGAGATCGGCGCTTGTTTGCAGCTTAGCAATATGCAAATACCAAGGATAATTTGCGAAATTTTAAACTTAGAGATAGAAATTTTTGAAAACTCATGGCTAGAAAAAATTTTATCACAAAACGTGCCGTGGCTTAGCAAACTAGCTCTTTTAAAGGACGCTAGCGAGCTTGATGAGATAGTAAATTTAGTCCCTGATAAGCTAAAAGAGCCGTTGCGAAATTTGCAAGCTGTGGCAAAATCACTAGAATATAAAAATTTAAGAATAGTTCCGCTATATTACTCAAAAATGAGATATTATGATAGTTTATTTTTTAGATTTTTAAAAGACAACGCCATCTTAGCAAGTGGTGGAAACTATGAAATAGACGATATTTCAAGCAGCGGATTCGCTGTTTATACTGATGCATTGATAGAAGAAAAAATTAATTTAAGGAAGTAAGAATGAGAAAGGCTGATTTAGTAGTTGGTGTTCAATGGGGTGATGAGGGCAAAGGCAAGATAGTTGATATGCTAGGACTAAACTATGACATGATTTGTCGCTCTCAAGGTGGCCACAACGCTGGTCATACGATCTGGGTCGATGGCGTAAGATACGCACTTCACCTTGTCCCAAGCGGAATTTTGCACAAAAATATCATAAATATCATCGGCAATGGCGTCGTTGTCTCTCCAGAGGTGCTCATCACTGAGATGGCACAATTTGACAACTTAGAGGGCAGACTTTACATAAGCGACAAAGCGCACTTAAATTTAAGCTACCACAGCCAAGTCGATCAAGCAAAAGAGCGCTTAAAAGGCGAAAAAGCGATCGGAACGACTGGCAAAGGTATCGGACCAACATACGCAGACAAGATAAGCAGAAGCGGCCACAGAGTTGGCGAGCTACTTGAGCCAGAGCGCTTGTGCGATGCTTTGATGCATGATTTTGAAACAAATAAACCAGTATTTGACGCTCTTGGCGTAAAGATACCTGAAGAAAATGAGCTACTTGAAGAGCTAAAAAGATATAAAGAGGTGCTTGCTCCATTTATCGCAAACACTACAAATTTAGTTTGGAAAGCGCTTGATGAAGATAAAAAAGTCCTACTTGAAGGCGCTCAGGGCACACTTTTAGATATCGATCACGGCACATATCCTTATGTAACTAGCTCAAATACCATAAGCGCTGGCGCTTGCACAGGCCTTGGACTAAATCCAAAAGAGATAGGCAAGGTAATAGGCGTCATCAAAGCATATACGACTCGCGTAGGACACGGACCTTTCCCAACTGAAGACAAAGGCACAAACGGCGATAAGATGTGTGAGATCGGTAAAGAATTTGGCACAACAACAGGCCGCCGCAGACGTTGTGGCTGGTTTGACGCAGTAAGCGTAAAATATGCTTCAAGGCTTGATGGCGTAGATACTTATGCGCTTATGAAGCTTGACGTGCTTGATGGCTTTGAGGTGGTAAAAATTTGCAAAGCGTATCAATATAACGGCGAGACGATCGACTACGTGCCAACAGATCTTGAAAATGCAACGCCTATCTATGAAGAGCTTGCAGGCTGGGATAGCGTAAAAGGCATCAGCAGATATGAAGACTTGCCAGCAAACGCAAGAGCGTATATCGAGCGTATCGAGGAGCTAACTGGCGTGAAGGTCGGCTATATCTCAACAAGCCCTGAAAGAAGCGATACGATCATTAGATGAAAAGTAAATTTACCTCCGTCGTCCGCGTCAAAAAGCAGGAGATGGATAAGGTAGAGGCTAAGCTCGTCGTTGCTAGGCTAAATGTAAGAAATGCTGAAGAAAAAATAGCACTCTTAAGAGCCAAGCTCAACGAGTTTAGCCTGCCAAAAAGTGGCAACATAGGCGAGCTAAGAGAAAATTTAGAGCTCATAAATATAGCAAGAGCCGAGCTAAGTACCTGCAAAGAAAGCTTAGAGATAGCAAAAAAAGAGGTCTTGCACTACGAGCACAAATATAAAAATGCAAATTTAGAGTATGAAAAGATGAAATATCTAGAAAAAGAAGAATTTAAAAAAGAGATAAAACGCATACAAAAGGCTGAAGCGCTCGCTCTTGATGAGTTTGCGGTTATGAAATTTGCAGCCAAAAGCGAGGCGTGATGAGAGCTGTTTTACTCTTTTTTATGGTTATAAATTTTGCATTTTGCTTTGAAGTGCCGGTTGATTGCACTCAGATCTTTGAAACTAGAAAAGAGGAAATTTCAAAGGAACTTGAGGTCATCGACGAGCAGCGCCAAGCCCTAGAGGTCTTTCGAGCAAGCTCGGCTGCGGCTTATAAAGAGAACAACAAAAAGCTTGCCAAAAAAGAGGCTGATCTGAATGCGACGATGAAAGTGATCGAGCAAAAACGCAAAGAGATCGACGAAGTTGTCGCTAAAAATGAGAAAATTTTAAAAGAGCTTCGCACGATGACTACTGATAAAGTCAATGAATCCTACGCCAAAATGAAAGATGGCGCAGCAGCCGAGGTGCTCTCGCAAATGCCTAGATCAAACGCAGCCACCATACTTTACGCCCTTGATGCGAAAAAGATATCAACCATCATGGCTAAAATGGATCCAAAAGTTGCCTCTGAAGTGACTGCGCTGCTTCAAAAAGGGCCTCCATTTGTAGATGAAAAGGGCGATATGCCTGCTCCAGCTGGAAGCATAAATATGCAGTAAATTTAATTTACTGCCAATCTAAAAAACTAAATTTAACTGATAAATTTAACCTATTTGCTCATCCATCTCTTATTTTTACCCCTGCCCTTGTTGGCTTTAGCGTGCAAAAAGATGAGTTTTGGTTTAAAGAGCTTAGCGGCGTTAGTCTAAGTGCAGATGTAGTGATAAATACC
>NZ_ANNG01000010.1 GCF_000466685.1 Campylobacter concisus UNSWCS | reverse complement strand
CTCTTTAGCTGTTGATACTGATTGATTAACAGCAGTAGCATCTTGATTAGCAGTGTCTTGTATCTTTTTGATGTTTTCGTTTATGAGTTGTGCCATGACACCGAATTCATCTTTAGAATTTATATATATAGGATCTGCTTTATTTGTCTTATAGTTAAGTAGATCAAAGAAAGATAGTAGGCCTGTTTTTAGTTTGAGGATGATTTTTAGGAGGTAAGACGACATTAGAAGTGAAACTATCACAGAGATGATGATCGCTGCTAAGATAACGCCGATAGCTGAGTAAAATAGCGTATGCAAATCTTTTAAAAGTACATCCTCGTCCATCTCTCCAAATAGGTACCAATCAAGGCTTGGGATATATTTTGAGCCAATTATCAAATTTCTAGTGCCATCAAAGTGACGGATGACGCCGCCATTTTTATTCATCAAGACATCAAATTTCTCTTTGCCAAGGACATCTTTTACATTTACTTTGCCGACCCTGTCGCTCTTTTCTATCTTTACGATGCCACTTGAATCAACCATTAGGAATTTACTGCCCTCACCCATGGTTTTTGAAGTGACTAAATTTAAGATGTCATCAAGGTTCATGCCTATCGCGCTGACGCCATAAAATTTGCCGTCTTTTTCAACCTTGCTATTTACATAAAGCGTTAGCGAGCCAGTAGCTTCTGAGACTTGGATGTTTAGAGAATTTACCTCTTTGCCATTTTTAACGTCAAAGTACCAGCTATCACGTGGATTGTCCTTGCTAAGCTGCTTTAAAATTTTGTCGTTTGTGTAGTAGTTTAGAGTTCTATCAGAGACAAACATCGCCGTTGAGAGGTTAAACGCCTTCATAAGGTCGGTGTTGTAGTTAAAAAGCGTTGCTAATCCGTCTTTTGACTCGCCTTCGTCGATCCACTTAAGAAGATAGTCGTTTTTAGTCATCTGATAAGAGGTGTTAATGACCTTATCTATGGCATAGCCGATCTCACCTGCAACATTTGAGACGGCTAGTGGTAGCTCATCTTTCACAACTTTTTCTGTATATAGATTACGAGCTATGTTGTAACTAATGATGCTAACACCAACCAGTAGCAGCAAGATCACAGCTGTCAAAATAACAGAAATCTTAGTCCTTATTGATTTCATAAATCACTCCTTGATCAATATTTGCGTAATTATTCAACTTTTTATATAAAAGTAAAATTAATTTAAATAAATCTGAAATTTTGTTTTAACTATGTCACTTTGAGGGGTTATAATGACACAAATTTAAATCACTCCCTGCCATAAAGTGCTAAAAATTTCTAAGCAATTTTTCAAACTGCACACCATAGCTTGTGCGATTATTATCTTTTAGCGTGATCTTGATGCTCTCAAGCACAAAATTTGCTGCCTTTTTGATAGCATTTTGCATGCTTTCGCCATTTATAAGCGAGCCAAAAAGCACTGAAGCGAAGATATCTCCAGTGCCGCTTGCGTGAAAGGGCAAATACTCGTGAAAATACTCCACTTTTTCTTTCGTCTTTGCATCGTAAGCTATGATACCACACTCATTTTGCTTGTATCTAATGCCCTTTAAAACGATCTTTTGCGCGCCAAAACTAGCCAAGCCCTCAAGTAGCTCCAAAATGTAGTCCTCGCCGTATTCCTCGCTTAAAAATGACTTTTCACACATAAAACTTGCCTCAGTTATGTTTGGCGTGATTACATGTGCCTTTGTGCAAAGCTCTCTCATCTTTGCCACAAATTTCTCATCAAATCCGTGATAGAGCTTGCCATTATCGCCCATGCAAGGATCAACAAGCCTTAGCAAAGAGCCGCTATCAAATTCAGCAAAGACCTTTTCTATAAGCTCAAGCTGCCTAAAACTACCTAAAAATCCAGTGTAAATTCCATCAAAGCTGATGCCCTCTTTGTGCCAAACCTGCGTTATAGCGTCAAATTCATCAGTTAGATCACGAAAAGTGAAATTTTTAAAGCCAGTGTGAGTTGAGAGCAGTGCCGTTGGCAAGATGCATGCCTCGATGCCTTGGGCGCTGATTATGGGAAGTGCGACGGTGAGCGAGCATTTGCCCACGCACGAGATGTCTTGTATAGTTAAAATTCGCTTCATCTATCATCTTAATTTATAAAATTTAACGCCAGCAACGTCAGTTTGACAAACCACGCCGTCTTGCAAAAGGCTGTTTAAGATTTGCTTTGAGTGCTCTGAGAAATTTTCTTCGACATTTGCCATAGTTTGCGGACGGCGCTCTAGCATGGCTAAAATTTCACTCTTGCTAAATTCATACTTTTGCTCTATCTTGTGAGCCCTAGCTATGGTGACTGGCACGCCTTTTATCTTGCTTGCAAGCTCTTCAAGCCTACTAGCATCAACGCCTTTTACGTTGTAAGCTGGCGGGCGATCTATCGTACCCACATCCACTCGGTGCGGAGCTATCTCATTTATAGCCTCATTAAGCGCTATAAATTCCTCTTCTTTGTCGTTAAATCCAGCCACGACCAAAATTTCAAGCACAAGCTCACCCTTAAATTCCTTGCGAAATTTAGCCATTGCTTTTATAAGTTCATTTACTTCTATGCCACTTTTGTTGCGGTCTATCTTTTTAAATGTGCTTTGCACAGCGCTATCAAGGCTAAATTTAACTATATCAAGCCCTTTTAGCGCTTCAGAAATTTTTTGATCTCTCGCGCCTGAGCCGTTGCTTAGGATTAGAGTTTTTGCCTTGCCTTTTATCTCATTTACTTTTGCCACCAGCTCTTTTAAGTGCGGATAAAGAGTTGGCTCGCCATTTGCTGTAAGCGTGATGACATCGATGTTTTGATGAGATTTTAAAGCTTCTTTTAAAGCGCTTATGATTTCATTAACGCTTGGTGGATTTTCTATCTCTTCAACCGGCTTTGCGCCCTTTAGCTCGCAATAAACACAGTCAAAATTGCATGATTTTTGCTTTGGACTTAGATCGATGCCAAGGCTCATGCCAAAACGGCGTGAATTTATCGGCCCAAAGACCGGAGTGCTATCTTGCACTTTTTCTTTGAACCTCTTTTATGAAATATTTTGCGTTTTCAACTGGCACATCTGGCAAGATCCCATGACCAAGGTTGAAGATATGCGGTGCGCCTTTCATCGTGCTTAAAATTTTATCCACGCCCTCATCGATCGCCTTCTTGCTATATAGCCTTGTTGGCTCCATGTTGCCCTGAAGGACGTATCTTGGGCTAAGTTTTTCTTTCGCTAGTTCGATCGGCGTGCTCCAATCAACGCCAAAAACATCAAATTTACCTGAAATTTTATCCAGATATCCGCTGATACCTTTTGGAAAAACGATGACTGGGATATCTGGAAACTCAGCCTTGACGCTATCAACTATCTTGTTTATGTAGTTAAATCCAAACTCAAAATATGCCTGCTCTTCAAGCGCAGCCGCCCAGCTGTCAAAAATTTGCACCGCATTTACGCCAGCTTTTATCTGCTCTTTGACGTAAAGGATGAGCGCTTGCGTCACTTTTTCTAAAATTTGATGTAAAAATTCTGGATTTTCATAGAGCATCTTTTTGCAGACCGCATAGTTTTTGCTGCCTCCACCCTCTATCATATATGTAGCTATCGTCCATGGTGCGCCGCAAAAGCCAATTAGCGCCTTATCTTTGGCTAAATTTTCTCTTGTAAGTTTGATCGTGTCATAGACGTATGCTAAGCTTTTGACTGATCTTTCGATACTAAGTGCATCAAGTGCGGCCTCATCACGCAAAGGCTTTGTAAAAACTGGTCCCTCGCCCTTTTCAAAGCGCAGATCCATACCCATTTCAAGAGGCACGACAAGGATGTCGCTAAACAAAATAGCCGCATCAACGCCCAAGATATCAACTGGCTGAAGCGTGACCTCGCTAGCCTTTTTATAGTCTTTGCAAAGTGATAAAAAGTCCCCTGCTTTAGCTCTTACAGCCATATATTCTGGTAGATATCTACCAGCTTGGCGCATCATCCAAACAGGCGTGTATGGCGTAGGTTTTTTAAGGCAAGCGTCTATAAAAATCATCAAATTTCCTTTAAATTTTTAAATGGATATTATCCAAAAATAGCTAAAGAAAAGATGTAGGAGAAATTTTAAGCGTAAGAACGCTTAAAATTTTAGTGATCTCCCTTGTGAAGAAAGTAAAGTCCAAGACAAAGTGCAAGGATAGAAGCCGCAAGATAGGCCATCTCAAGCGGAGTTGTGAAATTTGCGTGAAGCACTCTTTGGAAGAAATTTACGATTAAAACCATGACGATCACTTTGCCAAGCTTGTCTTTTAGCTCATCAAGCGAATGCACTTCAAGCACCTTGCTCTGCTTTGACTGCTTTAGCTGTGTGATCTCTGAGATGAAAAGCTCGTAAATTCCAAAGCTAAATATATAAAGAACAAGCGCCATCAAGTATAGATCGATCGCTCCAACTATCTCGCCAACGACCTCTGAGTGGAAATTTTCAACGTGAAAATCTGCAGCAAAGAAATATTTATAAACCTCTAAAAGCACCTTGCCGACATCATAACTTGCGATGATGAAAAGTACGATCGCACCTAAAAGTCCAAAGACTACTGGAAAAAGCGTGAAACTGTTGCTTGCAAGCAAAATTCTCTCGAATATTTTACGCAATAAAAACCCTTTTTGTGAAATTTAAAAAGGGGGTATTTTATAGTTTTTTCCTTAAAATTTAGGTGCAAAATCGCAATTAATTTTAGCTCAGGCTACTCCTGCATCGCGATCCATTTTTGCGCGATCCTGACGGCATTTGTCGCAGCTCCTACGCGGATCTGGTCGGCACTGCACCTTAATTACGGCTTATTTAAATTTTAGTGGCTAGCATGTAGAAATTTAGCGGCGAGATTTCATTGTGATTTTTGTTTATTTGACTTTAAATTTAGGCTTGTTACAAGCATGATTTTAAGTCTTTTGGGCTAGAAATTTAACTCAAAAGACAAATTTCAATTAGCCAAAACGGTAAATTTAGCAGGCTAACGCTTTAGCCTGCAAGGGTTACTAAAACAAGCTATTTACGCTTTCGTTGTGATAAACACGGCGTATCACTTCGCCAAAGAGTGAAGCTGTGCTTAGCACTTTTATACAAGGGAGTTCTTCTTTTAATGGGATCGTATCAGTCACCACTAGCTCGTCTAAAAAGCCAAGTTTTAGCCTATCATAGGCTGGTCCGCTAAGCACTGGGTGCGTGCAAAACGCCATTACGCTCGTTGCGCCACGCTCTTTAAAAATCTCAGCCGCTTTTACTATAGTGCCAGCAGTGTCGATCATATCATCGACCAAGATCACATCTTTGCCTTTAACATCGCCGATCACGTTCATCACTTCGCTCTCGTTTGCCTTCTCGCGACGTTTATCAACGATGACCATATCTAATAAATTTAGATTTTTCGCCAAGGCTCTAGCACGAGCCACGCCGCCTACATCTGGGCTTGCGACGACTGGATTTGGTAAATTTTTAGCTTTTACGTAATCGTTAAAGACAATGCTACCATAAAGGTTATCTACTGGGATGTCGAAAAATCCTTGAATTTGTCCTGCGTGAAGGTCCATCGTCACGACTCTGTCGATGCCTGCTGTTTGCATCATATTTGCCACTAGTTTTGCAGTGATAGGCACTCTTGGGGCTGCTTTTCTATCTTGTCTAGCATAGCCAAAATACGGCACGATCGCTGTTATAGAGCTTGCGCTACTGCGTTTTAAAGCATCAGTTAAAATAAGAAGCTCCATTAAATTTATATTTGCTGGGGCGCATGTTGGTTGGATGACAAAGACATCTTTTCCACGCACGCTTTCGCCGATTTGCACGCTGATCTCACCATCGCTAAATCTTTTTATGCTAGCTTCACTGAGCGGAAGCGACAAATATTGCGAAATTTTCTTCGAAAGCTCGATATTTGCGGTGCCTGAGAAAATTTTATAGCCTCTCATAATAGTAACCTTTTTTAGTGATTTTTATGTTGGGATTTTATCAAAATGAGCTTTAAATTTAAATTTATTTACCAACTAATTTTAGCCAAATTTTATACTCCAAAAGGCAAAATTTACACCAAATTTTTAAACTATTTTATATTTATAAATTTATAAGGACTAAGATAACAAGCATGTTTAAGATATGTAGAATTTACGACTTTATTAAAAGCGACGACGAGAGTTTTAAAGGTGTCTTTATCGATAGACTTTATCCTAGAGGCGTGAAAAAAGAGATCTTTTCTAGCTTCATCTGGCTAAAATCAGTCACTCCATCAAACGAGCTAAGGTCATGGTTTCATGAGGATAAGGAGGCTAGGTTTGATGAGTTTTGCAAAAGATTTAGGCAAGAGCTAAATGGCAAAGAGGAGCAAGAGGGGCTAAAAGAGCTTAAAAAGCTAGAAAAAGAGTATAAAAACGTGGCGCTTCTAACTGCTGTCAAAGAGCCAGAATTTAGCCACGTTAAGGTGATAAAAGAGGCGCTTAGTTCTTTATAAAGCCACTTGCGATGACGCGATCACCTTCATACATCACGCAAAGCTGACCTTGCGCTACGCCAAGTGCGTTTTGATTTAGCGTTAGCTTTGCGGTTTTGCTAGCTTTATCAACCTCTACAAAAGCCTCAAGTCTAGGGCTTCTATACCTTATCTTTGTTTCGCACTCAAATTTATCTTCATCTATAAATAAATTTACGTTTTCAAGCTCAACCACCTTTTGAACAAGGTCATCTTTCGTGCCGACAACGATCTCATTTTTATCAGCGTTTATCTTGATGACAAAGTGTGGCTCATGAGCGCCAAAAACCTCAAAACCACGGCGTTTGCCGATAGTGTAGTGCATGTAGCCTTGATGGCGGCCGATGATATTGCCGTCTTTATCAACCACATTGCCTGGTAAATTTGTGTTGTAGTGCTTGTTTAAAACCTCGATGTAGGTATTTTCCACAAAGCAAATTTCACTGCTTTCTGCCTGCGTAGCGAACTCTTCAAGCACTTTTACGCCTCTTGCTAGCTCTTTTATATCTTTTTTAAATTTATCTCCAAGTGGAAAAATGACATCTTTTAGCACCTCTTTTGGCACCTGAGCTAAAAAGTAGCTTTGATCCTTGCTAGGATCCTTGGCGCAGGTTATAAAACCATCAACCACCTGCACGTAATGCCCAGTAGCAAGCTTCTCGCAGCCATTTGCCTTTGCAAAGTCAAGTAGCGCACCAAGCTTTATAAATTTATTACACAAAGCGCAAGGATTTGGCGTTTTGCCCTCTTTGTAGAGCCTGACAAATGGGTCATAGACATATTCGTTAAATTTATCCTGCAGATCGAGTATATGCACCTTGATGCCAAGATATTCGCCCACTTTTTTGACTTTTCTGATGTTTTCTTCGTGGTATCCTGGCTTTTGATGAAGCATCATGTAGCAGCCTTGCACCTCATGCCCAGCCTCTTGCAGAAATTTAGCCGTCATCGTGCTATCTACTCCGCCGCTCATTGCAACCATTATTTTCATATTTTTACCTTTTTTAAATTTAAAGGCGATATTTTATATCTTATTTTTAAATAGCCAAAATTTCGCTTACGATAAGCTCCAGATCATCGGTGATTTTATATAAGCTTAGATCTTCTTCGTTTATCGTTTTTTGAGGGATCAGCGTCTTTCGTATAAACTCATCAAGCCCTTGCCAAAACTCGCATCCATAAAGAAAAATTTTCACTTTTTTGCTGCCAACATGAGCAAGTACCAAAATTTCAAATAGCTCATCAAGTGTGCCAAAGCCGCCAGGGAAGACGACAAATGCGATAGAGCTGTCAGTTAGGGCAAATTTTCTTGGGCTTAAATTTGAAAAGAGATATTTTGCGGTGACGTATGGATTTGTTTGTTGTTCAAACGGCAGCCTCACGTTTAGTGCGACGCTAGGGGACTTTGCGCTATCAAACGCACCCTTGTTTGCCGCTCTCATTATGCCATCTCCTCCGCCAGTTAAGATGGCAAAACCTAGCTCATTTAGCTTGTAAGCTAGCTCGTATGCCTTTTTGCAGTAGAAATTTTCTTCATCAAATCTAGCCGAGCCAAAGAAGGTTACATTTTTGTTTTTATACTTTAAAACGCTTGGAAATTTTAAGAGATCATTTACTAATTCATTCATTATTTTAACTGCTGAAGCCTCTCGCGTTTTGAGCCTATCTGAGTGATCTGTATGCCGAAGTTGCCATCTATTATGACCACTTCGCCAAGAGCTATCACCTTATCTCCTATCAAAATTTCAAGCGGGTCGTTTGCTAGCTGATTTAGCTCGATGACTGAGCCTATATCCATAGTGAGCACATCTTTTAAGAGCATCCTTTTTGAGCCGATACGAACACGCATTGGTAGTCTAACGTCCATGATAAGGCCGATATTTCTCATCTCTTCTGCGCTAAATTCGCCCTTTAGTGCATGAGGAGCGGCTGCAGCTTTTGCGCCATCTGCTGGCTCACTTTTAGCAGGCTCAAAAAATCTCATAAGCGTGTGATCGCAGACAAAAGCCACATGCTCATTTAGATCCTCGATCTTTATGTTAAACAAAAAAAGCTTTTCAAAAACGCTAAAATCAAGCGATGAGTTTTCATCTAAGAAATTTACATTTATCACCTCAAAGCTGATCTTTGGCATGCCTTTTTGCGCTCCAAGAGAGGTGCTAAATGCGCTAAAAAGGTTTGAAAATATCTCTTTTGCAGCGTCAAGCTCGTCGCTACCGAGGTTTTCATTCTTTGAAATTTCCTCTTCGCCCATCATCCACTCGCTAACTGCGCTTATGAGTACCGGCGTGCAGGCGATCTCAGCTTTTGCATTGATGTCGCCACTTAATGTCACGCTAGCCATGACAACTGGCGGTTTTATCCCGTTTTGCGCTGGCGCGTCAAATTCATTTCTCTCACCGATCTCTGGCGCTCTGCCAGTTAGCCCTTCGATGGTCGCTTTTAACTCATTTGAAAAGATGTTAAAAAATTCATTCGTCATTATCTTCGCTCTCTTCTTCGTTGTTGTGTTCGTTGGCCTCGTCGTATGCCATTAGTTTTGCTTTTCGCTCTTCTTCGTATTTTTCTAGGATGTGTTTGATCTCGTCTTTGTCAGAGCGGATTAGCTGCTCGATCTTGATAGACTTTCTAAATCTATGAAGCCCAACTTCAGCCAAAAATACCTCTTTTTTATCGATGCAAACGATCGCCTTATCATCAGCACCTCTATCAAGCCTTAAGATATCGCCCTCTTTTAAATTTAAAAACTCATTTACGCTAACTATTGATTTACCAAGGATCGCCTCATAAAGCACCTCGGCACGGCCTATTAGCGTTTTTAGCTCTTTGTTTCTACTCTTTTTAGCGCTCGTTTCGCCAAGCATGATGTCTCTGTTTGCAAGGCGCGATAGGATCGGCTCTAGGTAGATGACTGGATAGCATAAATTTATCATGCCGCTTGAGCCACCAACGATGATCTCCATGACGACCATGATGACGATCTCGTTTTGAGATACGATCTGCACGACGTTTGGACTGCTCTCTTTTGCTTCGACGTTTGGATACATATCAGTTATCATCGACCAGCTCTCTTTTAGACGCTGCATGATCATCCTAAGCACCGCATCTAGTAAATTTACCTCGATGTCAGTTAGCTCTCTGTTTGCCTCGAAATTTTCTCCAGTTCCGCCAAGTAAGCGGTCTATCATAGGAAATGCTATGCTTGGATTTATCTCTAAGATGCAGTTTCCATCAAGTGGCTTGATAGAAAAGACGTTAAAGCTAGTTGGACTTGGCAAACTCATCAAAAACTCGCCGTATGTCATCTGATCGACGCTGTGAAGCCTAAGCTCGACGATACTTCTCATAACGCTTGAAATTTGACTAGCTAAATTTCTAGCAAGCTTGTCGTGGATGCCTTTTATCGCGCGGAGCTGCTCTTTACTAACGCGGTTTGGACGCTTGAAGTCATAGATAATGATCTGTTTTTGCTCGCCTTGTGGGCTCTCTTCTATCTCGATATTGCTCGTATCGCCGTCTTCGTCGACGACTTCAAGTAGCGCATCTATCTCTTCTTGACTTAAAATATCAGCCATTAAACCCCCAAGCTGCGTCTGATGCGATCAAGCAAACGTTTATGAATTTGTGAAATTCTACTCTCGCTGATGTTCATTATCTCGCTGATCTCTTTTAAATTTAGCTCTTCGTAGTAGTAAAGCTGAACTATCATCTGATCACGCTCGTCAAAGTCTTTTAACGCACTTTCGATCTTTAAGATAAGATCCTCTTTTTCTACGCTTTTTTCAACATCGCTTTGACCGATTAGCTCCATTTGCTCGTCTATTGGCAAAATGGTGATGATACCGCTAACGCCTCTTGCCTCCCTTATCTTTTCGATATCTTCATTTAGTTTTTCAGCCAGATACTCGTCGCTTGGCTCTTCTTCGTGCGTGTTAAAGTAGTTATCTATCTCGGTATTTATGCTCTTTACTAGCTTTCTGTCGCTTCTACTAACGACATCAAGCGCTCTTAGGTAGTCAAGCATCGAACCATAAATTCTCTTTTTGCCATATCCCCAAAATGAGTCGTTTTGCTCTTTGTCATACTTCCTGCTAAGCTTTATCATCTCTTCAACGCCAACGCTTATAAGGTCGTTTACGTCGATACTTGAAGGCAAGCGCTCCTTTAGCCTAAACGCCATCGCGCGCAGAGCTGGCATGTATTTTAAGACGATCTCGTCTTGCTCTTTTTTAATGGTGCTCTTATAAGCGTTAAGCTGCTTTTGCTTTAGTTCGTACATTTTGCTTACCAGAGTCTAAATTTTCGGTGGTTACTTTTAGCATGATATTTTCCATCCGTTTTTCCCTAACGTTTAGCTCAGAGATGAGATAGTCTGCGATCTCCTCATGTCTTTGCTTGTCAAAAAATTTCTTCAAAGTCCTTTTTACATCGACGTAGTTCATTATCACGATGTGAATTATAAGGTAAAAAAACAAAGTAATAACTAGCGTATAAACGAGCATTTCGATAGGCTCACTCACCTTTAGCAAGGTAAAAACTATGCCTATGAAAAATCCACAAACCGTAAAAAATGCTATAAAATTTTCTGCACGCAAAGCTCAATCTCCATTAAAATTGTTCTATCAAACGCTTAAAGAAGCCCCCAAAGCTCCTGCTTTGCTCATCTTTAAGCACTTTTCGTTCCAACCTATAAAGCAAATTCGAAGCTATCTGCTTGATCTGCACGCTAGCAGAGCCGTAAGCTTCGTCATCTGTAAAGAGTGTCCTTTGCTTTATGCTCCTTGCCACGCTCTTATCAGAAGCCACGTAGCCAATTAGCTCTAAATTTAAGTTTGGTCCGATATTTGCATTTGCCACTCGCTTTACATTTTCATAAATTCTAGTGGCCTCAGCCTCGTTTTTTACCATATTTAGTAGCAAAAGCTCGTTATTTTTAAATCTTGAGACGATCTTTATGACCGCATACGCATCGGTTATCGCCGCAGGGTCAGGCACGGTCACCACGACAACCTCATCAGCTGCCTCTAAAAAGAGCTGCGTACTGCCGCCTATGCCAGCACCGGTGTCGATGATCAAAAAGTCAAGCCCATCAAGCTCGCTAGCCTCATCTAAAAATCTCTCAAATAAAAATTGATTGTTAAATTTCAAAATTTCATCGCCGCTCTCGCCAGGGATGAGGATCAAATTCTTATTTATAGGTATCAAGATATCTTTTAAACTGCACTCGCCTTTTAGTACGTGAAGCAGGTTTTTGCCCATTTTGACGTTTAAAATAACATCAAGGTTTGCAAGGCCGATATCAGCGTCAAAAAGCCCTACTTTATAGCCATTTTGTGACAAGACATTTGCCAAATTTGCACTTATCGTGCTCTTGCCAACGCCGCCTTTGCCGCTTGTAATCGCTATAAAATGCGTATTTTTAGCCTTATTTTGAGACTGGACTAAATTTTGTAGTTTTTGCGCTTGGTTATTCATCGCTAGCCTTTTGCTTTGTAAAGCCGTCAAACACGCACTCTACTAAAAATTCACTCTTTGCCTCCACAAGATCGTCAGGCACCTCTTGACCCACGCTAAAGTAGCTAACTGGCGTGTTTGTCTCATATATCAGCGAAAAGACGTTGCCAAAAATTTTAGTCTCGTCAAATTTTGTGATTATTAAAGTGTCGATCTCTAAAAATGAAAATCCATTATAAATTTCTATTAGATCCTCGACCTTTGAGCCAGCTGAGAGGACTAAATTTACATCGATCTTTGCACCGCTATGCTTTAAAAATTTATCAAGTCTTTCAAGCTTTTCTTTGTCGTACTGCGAATTTCCAGTGGTGTCGATTAGTATCACGTCGCAGTAGCTAAGCTGCTTTATGGCGTTTTGAAAGTCCTCGACCTCTATGACGTCAAGGATCGGTAGCTTCATCATCTTAGCATACTGAAATAGCTGCTCGACCGCTCCGATACGGTACGTATCAAGCGTGATGATGCCCGTTTTATAGCGCTTTTCGTTGCCGTAAGCAAAACGAGCCGCGAGCTTTGCAAGAGTCGTCGTCTTGCCAACTCCAGTTGGACCAACTAGCATCATTATGCGCTGTTTTTTGTCACCGAGCTCTTTTCTGCAAGGTAGCATATTTCTTAAAAGTGAGTAGAAGTATCTTTTTACCGCGGTTGGGTTGCTTTTCATAGAGACTGGCAAATTTTCAAGCGTCGTTTGCATGATCGCCTCTAAATGCTCCTCTTTCATGCCGCTTTGTTTTGCGAGCTTGTAGATGCTAGCAAACTCTGGCGGGATCGAGAGATTGTTGCGATTTGGGGCTTTTTCGTCCCAGATCATGTCAGTTATCAGCCCTATTTTCTCGCTAAGCACGCTTACTTGCTTTGCCACGTCGTCTATTTTTTTATTCATGCCATTTGTATTTGGCTCTTTTATCTCGTTCATATCGACATTTGCGATCGCGCTTATCTCTTTTGCGACGTCTGAGATGTTTAAAAGCACGCTCTCATTTGGATCGTAAGGCTCAGGCGACGTCGTCTTTGGTTCAAATTTAGCAGGCTCCTCTTTTATCTCAAATTTTGGCTTTGGAGGCTCGTAGTTTTTACTAAATTTAGAGTAGGCATTTTCATAGTTTATAGCTTTTACATTTGGCTTTGGCGGCTGCTTTACCTCGTCCTCTTCGACGCTTACTAAAATTTCATAAAGCGGCTTTTTGTTTATCGTTTTGGCTTGAATTTGCTTTGTGGTAACGAGTATGGCCTTCTCGCCGCACGCTTCTTGAGCCTTTTTCAAAGCCTCGATGGTGCTCTCACCTGTAAAAGTATGAAATTTTGTAGCCATTTATATCCTTTAACCTCTCATAAGCCCTAGTGGCACGATCACGCTAAGCCTCTTGCTAGCCCCTGGATGCGGGACGATAAGGCGCGGCGTCTTATAGACTTTTTTACTAAAATACAAAATATCCAGATCAAGCGTGCGTGGCGCATTTTTAAACGTCCTCACGCGCTTAAATTTACTCTCATAATGCCCCAAAATTTTTAGCAAATTTCTAGGGCTCATAGATGTTTGTAAATTTATAACAGCGTTACTAAAATCATCCTGCGCTTCGTAGCCAAACGCCGCATTTATAAGGATCGGCGAAACTTCAACCACATGAAAACGCCTATCTTCACTAATCGCTCTTATAAATTTATCAAACCTCTTTGCGCTATCGCCGATGTTACCACCCATGCCAACTAGCGCCTCATACTTAAACTCATCTCTTTTATGAAAAAAACTAGGGCAAAAACGGCTTTTTACGATCTTTCTTGCTCCAGCTAGCCTCATAAAATTTCGCACCCACCTTCTCTTGCGACCACGACGTCTTCGATACGCACGCCAAATTCATTTTCTAGATAAATTCCAGGCTCCACGCTAAAGACCATGCCCTCTTTTATGAGCGTTTCGCTCCTTGCTGAGATGACTGGAAGCTCGTGTATATCCACACCCACGCCGTGTCCTGTCGAGTGAAAAAAGGCCTTTTCATATCCAGCCTTTGCTATCACACTTCTTGCTGCAAGGTCTATCTCGCACGCCCTAACGCCAGCTCTAGCGACCTTTATCGCAGCAACCTGAGCCTCTTTTACGATCTCGTAAATTTCTTGCATCTTGGCGTTTTTAAATTTTTGCTCCTTTGAGAAGTTAAAATTTTCATCAAAGCAAGCAGTTCTAGTGCGATCAGAGCAGTAACGCTTAAATTTAACCCCAGCGTCAAGTAGCAGCAAATCGCCCTTTTTTAAAATTTTATCACCAGGCAGCGCATGCGCCTTTGCGGCATTTTCATTTATCGCTACGATCGGATCAAAGCTAAGACCTAGCTCGTTTTTTTGCCTAAAGATGAGCGAGGCGTTAAAATGAAGCTCTTTTTCGCTCATTCCTTCGCCATTTTCACGCACAAATTTAGCAAATTCGTCAAAGCATTTCGCTCCAAATTCGCTAGCTTTTTTTAAAATTTTTATCTCATCTTCGCTCTTGCAAATTCTCTTTAGCCTAGAGAAATTTGCCTTTGGCTTGAAATTTATCTTAAATCCCTTGCTAAGCGCATTAAACTCGCTTAAGCTTAACTCGTCAGGATTAAAAACGAGGCTGCTTGGCTTCATCTTTCTTAAAAATGCTCTAACCTCGTTTATTAAATTTCTCTGCGCCAAAAGAACGACCACGCCTGCATTTACGCAGCTTTTTGCCTCAAAATAATACCTCGCGTCCGTGAAAAAGTATTTCACGCCATCAAGGCATAGCAAAAACTCATTGTCGCAGCTGTAGCCGCACTCGTAAAATACGGCGTTTTCGTCCTTTAAGATGAAATTCATTGTGCTTTTTGATTTGCTCTTACTGCTTTGATTTGCTCAAAAATTTGAAGCATGCCTATCATCGCCAAATGGTAGCCAACTGGTCCAAAGCCCACGATCTGGCCTGCTGCAACTGGTGCGATGAGGCTTTTGTGGCGGAACTCTTCTCTTCTATAAACGTTGCTGATATGCACCTCGATAACTGGTAGCGCAACCGCACTTAACGCATCACGGATAGCGATAGAAGTGTGAGTGTAAGCGGCTGGGTTTATGATGATGCCGTCAGCATCGCCCAAGCACTCTTGGATCTTATCGACTAGCTCGCCCTCAAGGTTGCTTTGAAAAAACTCTATCTCAACGTCATTTTGATCGGCAACGATCTTCATTTGAGAGTGGATATCCTCCATCTTCATAACGCCGTAAATTCCTGGCTCTCTAGCGCCAAGCATGTTGATATTTGGGCCTTGGATAACCATTATTTTTAGCTTCTTATCCATGTCACTCCTTTTTGATTAAATAGCCCAAATTATACATTTTCGTTCCTAAATTTTCGCTACAATAACAAAAATTTAAGGCTAGAAATGGAAATTTTAAAAGCAAAAAAGATCATCACTGGCGGAGAAAATCCAAAAATTTTAAGAAATTCTTGTCTAGTCATCGATGATGATAAAATTTTAGAAATTACAAGCGAAAAAGAGGCGCAAAAGAAATTTAAAGATGCGAAAATTTGCGACTTTGGTGATAGCGTGATCGCCCCAGCGTTCGTAAATACGCACGTTCATTTGGAGTTTAGCTCAAACGTTAGCACTCTAAAATATGGCGACTTTATAAAATGGCTTGGCTCTATCGTCGATAAAGGCGGCGAGCTAGCTAAAATGGATGCTAAAAAAGCGATGAGAGAAGCTATAAATTCGCTGCTAAAAAGCGGAGTTTGTACCATTGGCGAGATATCTAGCTTTGGCTCGGAGCTTGAAATTTTAGCCGCTAGTCCACTAAAAGTCGTGCTTTTTAGTGAAATTTTAGGCTCAAATGAGCAGATGGCTAACCAAAATTTACAAAATTTCTTAGCTAAATTTGAAAAAACAAAGAGCTATAAAAGTAAAAAATTCACCCCAGCTATCTCGCTGCACTCGCCCTACTCTGTGCACCCAAAGCTCGCCAAAGCCGCCCTTGATATAGCTAAAAAGGATGATCTTCTTGTAAGCACACACTTTTTAGAGAGCAGGGCTGAAAAGCAGTGGCTAGAGCACGGCAGCGGTGGCTTTAAAAAGCATCTTTTAAGATTTAGTCAAGATCCAAGGGCAATGTATGACACGCAGGGCTACTTTGCGATGTTTCGTGAGATAAATACGCTCTTTACGCACTGCGTTTATGTGAGTGATTTTGCTAAATTTAAGCCTCATCACAGCGTGACACACTGCGCCGTTTCAAATAGGCTACTTGGCAAAAAGGCGCTAAATTTAAAAGAAATTTTCAAAAATAACGTCAGTCTAAACATCGGCACAGACGGCCTTAGCTCAAATATCAGCCTAAATTTCTGGCATGAGCTACGAGCCGCCCTATTTACCCACGCTAGCCTTGATCTAAACGAACTTGCCACCAGGCTTTTTGTCGCTGCAACGCATGGGGGCGCAAGGGCGCTTAGGACAAATAACGGCGAGATAAGAGCTGGACGCGCGGCTGATATCGCAGTCTATAACGACCTAGAGTGCGATGATAGCGAGCTAATACTTCAGCTCATACTTCATACAAATGAGGCTAAAAAACTATATATCGGAGGCAAAATTTGCAAATTTTAAGGCTTATTTTTAGAGGATTTTTGGGAATTTTTAAATTTATCAACAACTACTTTAAGTCGCTCATATTTTTACTCATCTTATTTTTTATTTTCACGCCAGATAGCAAGATAAAAGAGCCAAATTTAGCCCGCATAGACATCACCGGTACGATAATGGACACAAGCGAAATTTTAGAAGCGCTCGAAAAAGCAAGGAGTGATAGCAACATCAAAGGCGTGCTACTCTACATCGACAGCCCAGGCGGCGCGCTAAGCCCTAGCGTGGAGCTAGCCATGGCGGTCAAGCGGCTAAAAGAGAGCAAAAAAGTGCTCGCATACGCTGCTGGTAACATGGCGAGCGGCAGCTACTACGCTGGCGTAAATGCCGACACTATCGTAGCAAACCCGGGCGCTTTCATCGGCTCCATTGGCGTCATTATGCAAGGGGCAAACATCGAAAATTTAGCCAAAAATTTAGGCGTGAGCGAGCAGGTGGTGAAGGCTGGCGAGTTTAAAGAGGCTGGCACTTTTATGAGGAGCTGGAGCAAGCAAGAGCGTGAGAGCTTGCAAGGGCTCGTAAATGACGCTTACACGCTCTTTGTAAGCGACGTGGCGGAGGCTAGAAATTTAGATATCAAGAAAAAAGATGAGTGGGCAAACGCAAGGGTCTTTTTGGCACACAATGCCCTAAAAATGGGGCTAATTGACAGCCTTGGTAGCTACATAGACGCTCAAAACGAGCTAGCAAAAATGAGCCTTGTAGATGAGCCCATCTGGCAAGAAAAACCGCAACTCGAAAAGATAATGGAGAAATTTACAAAGCAAGGCATAAACTCGCTTTTTAACGCATTTTTCGAGACAAAGCTTAGATAATGAAAAACCAGCCAAGTTAAATTTAACTGGCTGGCAAAGCTTTTTGTAGCTAGCTTATCTAAAATTCCCCTCGCTATCCACAAAGAGTTCTCTCTCTGCTATTTTTATCAAAAAAGTAGTTTCATTTATCCTTTGAAGCACCTCAAATTTACCATAAATGCTATTTTTGATAATGGCATTAAAGTTTTCATCCAAAAATCCAAATTTATCACCTAGTCGTTATAAATAGAAAAATTCGCTAGCAAAATCAAATTCATTTTACATATCTTTTTTCTTTTTATAGGTCGTGGTTGTTTTTAATTTATGCTATTTAAAAAGTAAGTAAATTTGAGAGAAATTTAAAAGTAGATGGTGGAAGCGAGGGCTACCATATTTAAAATAAATATACCTATAATAGAGGATATTAGAAAAATTTTTTATTTTTAATATCCGTAAAAATATCCGTTTATTTTTTATCGTATAACTTTATAAAATTTAGGAAAATATTATCTATCCTTTTTAATTAAAAAAGGATAATAAATGAATCTATCTCCTGAACTATATCTAAAATTTGCTAAAGATGTTGAGCCAGAAATTTTTGAAAACAAGACACCTAAATTTCATTTAGAAATAATCCGTTTTATTGACGGTGAAGGTCAGTATAAAGCTATAGCGGTTTTTCGCGGCGCCGGCAAAACTACCCTACTAAATAAAATTTACGTATTAAGCCGCCTATATTTCGCTGCCGAGCCTTTTATCATGATCGTTTCGGCCAACGAGGACAAAGCGACAGCATTTTTGGAAGCGATCAAAGGGAGTATCGACAAGGCAGCTGCTAAAGGCTACGCCCTAGCCCGCGGCAAGGCTTGGAATAAAGGGTTTATTGAGGTCATCGTAAATCAAGGCATGAAAGACGAATGCGGTAAAAGTATAGAGAAAAAATGCTACGTAGTATCTCTCTCGGCCGGGCAAGATCCTCGTGGTATGAATATCGACAACATGCGCCCCACATTGCTGATCATAGACGACTTGGAGAGTAAGGTCGGCAGATACCCTATTGATTCAAGCGCCAACCGCCAAAAGCTTCGCAGTTGGTTTTACGCGGACTTGCTCCCTACTCTGCATCCTACGCGCGGCAAGGCCGTGATACTAGGCACCATACTAAACGGGGACAGCATTCTAAACAATATCGTAAATAACACAGAAGAGATGGATGCCAAACAAGACTGGACCTACATAAAAATCCCTATCATCAGGAATGGTGCCAGTTCATGGCCGTCTCGCTTTTCGATGGATAAAATCAAAAAAATACAAAGCACCCTAGTTTCAAAAGGGCTAGCAAACGAATTTTATCAAGAGTATATGTGTGCTGCGATAGATCCGCAAAAAGCTATCTTCAAGCGTGAATATTTTAGATATTTTAAGGGTGTAGAATATAGGGCTGACGAACCGTTTACGACCATAACTGTAACCGATGGCGTGAATAAACAAGAGTTAAAAATCAGGCGAGCAAATAAGATAGAACTAGAAAATGGGGAGAAAATTTGGCTAAAAGAGTGCCAAATTTATACCGTAGCCGACATATCAAGTGGAAAAGGTAGGGATCAGACCGCCTACGTCACCTTTGCGATAGATAGACAAAATAGACTTTTTATCATCGATATCACGAGCGGATACTTTACGCCGTTTGAGAGAAGTTTACGAGTAATCGAAATTTATCTCACATTTGGCCCAACGCGTATCGGAATAGAAAAAGCTGGCATGCAAAACGACTTTTTCTACACAATCGACACTATTCAAAAATTAACGGGCGTAAATTTGCCGATAGACCCGCTCAGCCATGGCGGCAACTCCAAAAATAAACGTATCTCAAATGTAGAGCCCTACTACCGCACAAGACAAATTTATCATAATGCAAATTTAAACGCTACCGACGAATTAGAGGCACAGCTGCTTGGATTTGACCCGGAGACGGAGAGCAAGAGCGACGATATCATGGACGCGGCTGCATATATTTTACAGTACATTGCGGGACGATTTTTTGACGAGAGCTACGATGAAATTTATGATGAATATGCAGAGGAAGAGAGCTGGGTGTAAAAGTATCAAATATATTTTTAAAAATAGTAGATTGTAGTACTGTTATTGATGCCATAGATAGCGAGCTAGTCATAACGCAGATAAACTAATCCTTAGATAATTTTATACGTTTTTTAGGAAAACCATAGATTAGACTACACTTAAAAAACGGAGTAGTCTATGAATGAGGATTTAAATTTAATCGAGCGAGCATTTAGTGATCTTGAGCAACATAAAAATAGATTCTTAGAGTGTGAGCGGGCGTTTCGTGCCGAGTACGAGGGCGAAGATAACCGCACTACAAAACGCAAAAACTCTGAGAGAAGCCGTTCTAAACTATATATCCCACTAATAAAAACTACCATCTTTATCATTCATGCGATTTTTAAAACAAGCTTCATGAGTGATCGTTGTCCAATAGAGATCACTCGTGTTGGCCGTAGAAGCGATAATGACCTAATCTTACAAAATGCACTTACTGCTGTATTGAAAAACAGATGGAAGAAAAAAGAGCATCGCGTTGGTTTAAGTAAAGCTGTCATGAGCGCACTATATCTACCTCTTGGCATAGTAAATTTATTCTATGACAAAGAGCAAGGCGATATCGCTACACGTTTTATACCCATTACTGATCTGGCATTTGATAGGCATGCAAGTGATATCAACGACATAGAATACGTCTGCTACAAATGGCGTCAATCAGTACGCCAAGTCGAAGAAAAAATCAAAACTAAATTTTACAAAAGTAAAGACAAGGATCGCATTTTAGGCTCTAAAACAGAGTGGAGTCAAAGAGTACAAATGAAAGATATCTATAAAAAGATATATGTAAACGGTCGCCAAATGTGGGAATTAAAGAGTTTTGCCAATGATTATTTAGTCAGAGAGACTAGATTTTCAACTTTGCCATTTCATTTTGGATATTGCATGGATGCGATGCCTAGCATTGACGAGAGCACGCGTGAGAATGAAAATGCAGTATATGGCTCATGTGTGCCAGAAGTGGTAAAAGAGATACAAAAAGAATACAACATCAAACGTAATCAAAAGATAGATATCACTGAAAACCAAATAGATCCATCCTTTATCGTAGATAAAACAAAAGGTGTCGTAACAGTAAGCGACGTGATGGCTAGAAAAAAGGTCATTAGAGTAGAAACTGATATGGGCACTAGAGTAAGCGATGTAATAATGCCATTTCCAGTGCCACCAACATATCAATTAAGCGAAGAGATCGCTATGCTAAGCAAAGAGTATGAGATAGCCACTGGCGTAAATAGCGTAATGACTGGGCAAACTGGGCCAAGTGACCGACGCGCAATGGGTGCGTTACAAACTGTAAACGCGGCTAGCTCAATGAGAATAGAAAGCATGATGCAAACACTACTTGAAACAATGCTATCAAGCTATGCTCAGCACTTTGTGGAGCTACTTTACCGCTTTGTTAGCGATGATGAATTTATAAAGATAACTGAAGATGAAAACATTATAGAAGCGATCGGTACTTTGGCAGAAAGAAAAGCCAATCGATTAGATTTTGATGTTTCTGTAAATTTTGGCACCACGATAGCAAATGAAGTAAAAATAAGTCAGTTAAATGGCTTGCTAGGAGTACTTGCACAAAATCAAATAAGCTCACCACAAATAACAGGCGAAATCGTAAAAGAAGTACTAACTTTAATTCTTGGTGAAAATGCGCCAATAGAGCAAGTTGATCAAGCTATGACACAGATGATGGCAGCACAAGAAGCGGCACAAGCAGAGGCTGTGACGCAAGATGAAGAAGCACAAATAAAAAACGAACCTAGCGAAGAAGATATGGAGATGGCAGCTTTAGTAAACGGCGGAATTTGAAAGGACATGACTTGAAAATTTTTACGTTTTTTAGGATGCAGACAAATAAAATAATAAAAATTTTAAAGGAGAAGAAATGGCATATAAGGACAAATACGAGGTTCTTGGTGTTATCGTCGCTTTGGCTACAAACGGACTTAGAGTCTATAAAAAAGGCGAAGAAGAGGGGCAGATTAGCGGTGGAAACATCGGCGATGTTGTGGTTAGGGCTAAGGGCGAGGATGGCTTTGCCACCGTAGGCATTATAGGTGAGCAAGAGTGGAAAGAGATGCCACAAAACGAGGCGGCCGAGACCGAGCTGAAAGAGATCGTATCTGGGGCAAAAAATCTCGCACCAGAGCTAGCTAAAGCTAAAAACGAAATTGAACGCTTGAAGGCTGAAATTTTAGAGGCAAAAGGTGAGGCAGAGCGTTTTAAAGAAGAGTGTGCAAAATTACAAGACCGCGTGAGTGATTTGGCTGGCGAAAATTTAGCTTTATCACAAAAAATTCAAAAACTTGAAGCTGAAAACAAAAAACTAAAAGAAGCGACCAAGAAAGAGGACAAAAGCAAGACTGATAGCGCTTCTAAGACAAATGAGTCGCAACAAGGTTTAATTTAGGAGGTAATGAGCAATGGATTTAGATGGGATCTATGATCAAGATTTGGAGGGGCTAGCGGCTGCGGAGGAAACACAGACGCAAGAGGTAAAATCCAGCGTAAAAGATAGCCAAAAGCCTGGGCAAGTTAGTGAAAAAAATGCACTAACTACATCAAATAATGATGATGTAAAGCTTAACAAAGAAGAGTACGCAGATTTTCAAAGAATGCGTCAAGCTGCGCAACTTTCGCAGATGGAGACAGATTTTAGGAAGAGTTATCCGGACTTTGATATGCAAAAAGTCACGGACAAAATTTTAGAGATGGATGAGAAAAACCCTGGCACTGGCGATGCGCTGCTGACCCCAGTAGGGATTGAAAACGTCTATCTAAAATTTTTCCATGGCAAGGCACAAGCGCAAGTTGATGATGAATTTGACATAGCAAGAGGGACTGGTGGCGGCGTTGATAGGTCGGAAATGATGAAACGCATAAATAAAGGCGAAATAAGCCAGAGCGAAAAATACGCGTATTTAAGCAAAATTTTTAACTAAAAAAAGGAGATAAAATGCCTATTATTAGACAAGGAATAATGACTAGCGATGAGGCTTTCGGAAAAAAAGGCACTGAGTTTTGGAATACGATAAAAGAGATGGGATGGAAGCAGACGCCGTTTTTGACGTCTATCCAAGATGGTTCCCCAATAGATAGGAGTACGAATGCGGCGGCTGGGCATACGTGGTTTTATGACGAGACTCCAGACGGCGAAGCCGATAACGCGCACTTGGAAGGTGGTGTTCCGGCTGCTTTGAAATACGGTACAGGTGGACAACTAAGGAATCACTACCAAATCGTAAAAAATACTTACGGCGTTTCGGGAACGGAAGAAGACAGTAAGAGGGTAGACGGGAACCTAATCCTAACTAAAAACGGCGAGATGGAGTCCACTAGACATAAAAAAACGCTAGAGAAGATACTGCTTTCCGATCAAGTCGCCGTCCAAAGGGTCAATACTGGCGTTAAAAAAGAAGGAAAACTTGGCGGGTTAAAAAGCTTTTCCACTGCAATCAATACCTTTGACGCCGCAGGAGCGGATATGTCTATGCAGTTTATTAGGGACCTGCTCAAGATTGGACATTTAAGGGGGTTGCCTTATGATTTCTTGCTAATGGGTGATAGACAAATGGATAGGGTGACGGATCTGCTCGATAAATACAAGCAAGCCAACTACACCGTAGAGTATCTGAATGACAAGGTTACGGCGATAAACTCCCAATACGGCGAGAATGTAAAGCTACTTTTGTCTCCGGAGCTTGCAAACAACGAGGTGATAGCCTATAGGTCCGAGGATATTTACGCGCTCTACTGGAGAATAACAAAAAAAAGAGATCTGCCTAGCGAAAACGACGAGATCAAAAAAGAGATACTGACCGAGCTTACTCTTCGCGTGTGTACACCAGTAGCGTTTGCTTGGCTAAAAAATTTAAAGGTGTAAAATGAATTATGAGGCGTTTTTGCAACGTTTAAAGGTATCCACAAGGGGAGATATAAAGCTCCCTGATTTTGAAGAGTTAAAATCTTTGGTGGAAGAGACGGCGGCAGATATATCGCGTGCGGTAACGCCTCTTGAAATGATCGAGATAGATCATAGAAATTTTGGTATCGAATACCATATAGACAAAAGACGTTTTGTGAGGAAATTTAACACACCAAAAAATGAAAATGATAGGGTTGATTTTCTTGATGAATCGCTTTTAAAGGCGCTTATTTATGGAGTGGCCAAAAAAAGAGCACATGCTGAGTTTTATGCAAAATATAATAAGTTTTATCTACAAAATTTATGTGAATATGAGCTAAATAATTTTAATGAAAATTCATATAACTTAACAGAAGCACTTAGAATAAAGGGTTGGCTAAAGCCTTATAAAATAGATTATGCCTTAGATCCTTACTATTCATGGGATGAAAATTTTATAAAAAGACTTGATTATTACATGGCTAATATCATTTATGGCCAAATCGATAACTCCGAGCATCCAGAGAAATTTTTAAATAGTAGTGAGCTTGGATATAGGAAATTTATATATCTTTTTGTCGCCCATCAAAATGGCGAATATGCCGATAGAGAGGATCTAAGAGCGCTTGATAGGCTAATGAGCAAGAAAATTTTAGGAGAGTGAAAGATGGCTGATAAAGAATTTACTCAAATTTGTAAGGAAATTTTAGGGATAGGCAAAAGGCTTGAAAAGATAGAGCCTGATGAGCTAAGAGAGATAAAGGCTAGCATAGAAAGGGCAAATGAGGCTTTTAATGCTAGTAAAGCATCATTTGATGAGAGCAAGGGTGATTTTGATAGTAAATATAATAAGGTAGCTCAAATAGTAGAAACTTTTGATACTTTAAAGGCTCAAATAGAAGAGGTTTTAAAAAGTGGAATGATAAACGATAGTGCAGAGGCCTTAATTTCTACATTCTCATCAAAAAAAATTATGGATCTTTTAAATGAAGCAAAAAGAGTAGTAGATGAAAAATTTAGCACTATACATAAAAATGGTATAACCCCTTGGAACTCTACATTAGAGTATCCTGCTGATGCCATTAGTGTTTTAAACGGTAAGCTCTATCAGGCAAAAACACAAAATACAAATAAAAAACCTAGTGAAAATAAAGAAATATGGCATGTTATAGTTAACAAAGAGTGGTGCGAGCAAACTTTTTTAAATAAAGATGAAAAAATCGACGCATACAACAAAGAGCAAAGCGATGATAAGTTTGCACCAAAAAAGAGCTTGCCATCACTTGCAACCGAAGCTAAAGCAGGCATCACAAAGCTTAAAAACAGCGTAACATCCAAAGCAGAGGACGCAACAGTAACCGAAAAAGCACTGGTAGATTTCGTGCAAAGCCATACACCACCAGCTCTTGGCGTAGAGCAAACTTGGCAAGACGTTACAAGCCAAAGAGATACAAATATCACATATACAAATACAACTGACAAACCCATAATGGTAATGATCTCAGGAGAGCCACGTATGGAGGGGGATCTATTTATTTTCGTAAATGGTGCAAGGATATACATGCAAGAGCTTGATGCCTCAGCTGAAACTTCAATCAGTTTCATAGTGCCACCAAAAGCAACATATAGAGCTGAAGCATATTACGGCAATGGCGGAAGCTCTAGGAGAAGCCTTAGTGATGTTTTTAACCCTAATTATAAACTATGGGCAGAACTTAAATAAGGAGAAGCGATGAGATACTACAAAGATAAAAATAGTGAAATTTACGCATATGAGGATGATTTGAGTGATGAGGAATTGGCTAAAAGTATTAAAAGACTTTCTCTAACACCTTTAACGCAAAAGGAGCTAGAGAAATTTTTAGCACCAAAGCCAACAAGAGAGGAAAAGATAGAGCGTTTAAAGCAAGAGTTTTTAGCAAGAGTTGATGCTACTCTAAACACTACCGCGCACGCTCATGGATATGACAACATAAACACCGCCGTAAGCTACGCAGGATATGAGAATAAATTTCAAGCTGAGGGCATAAGCTTTGGTAAGTGGAGAAGCAAGGTATATGAGTGGGGATATGGTCTGCTTGAAAAGATAATGAAGGGCGAGCTAGATATAGATAAGACGAACATCGATGAAGTCTTGCAGGCTATGCCAGCATATCAAGGAGTAGGTAAATGAATAGAGTAGTTTTAAAACCTTACAGCAAAGACCAGTTTATAGTTGTAAATGAGTATAAGTATAAAGAGTGGGTAGTGCCTGAGGGTTATATAACAGATGGTGCTAGTGTGCCACGCATCTTTTGGAGCATATTCCCACCAAATCGCCCTGAGTATCTAAGTGCTGCTGTGCTTCACGACTACCTTACAGACTTAGCACAAATAGGGCAAATAACCACCTTTAAAGAGGCTGATGATGCCTTTAGGGAGGCACTTTGCGAACTTGGTGTTGCTAAGTGGAAAGTGTGGGTGCTTTATGTAAGTGTAAGGGTCTATCATGCGCTTAGGTATAGAAAGGATGCAGATGCTAAGTCCTAGTTTATATCTTAGTGGCTTCTTGCTACTAACTACTCTATTTCTTGGGTATAGGTATCAAAGCTTAAATAATGAGCTTAGCGTTACAAGAGCTAATCTAAAGGCTAGCGATGAGATGAACCTTAGGCTAGTTGCCGTCTATTGACGGCTGTATTTTTTATAAATTTTATCAAACAAAGGAGACACAATGCAAAAGTACATAGGAACAAAAGAGATCAAATCGATGCCAATGAGTCGTGGAGAATACAACAAACTACGTGGCTGGGAAGTGCCTACGGATGAAAATCCAAATGATGAGGGCTATCTTATAGAGTACGCTGATAGTAAGAAAAATCATCCAAATTTTGACGGCTATATCTCGTGGTCGCCTAAAAACATTTTTGAAGCTGCCTATCAAAATATCTCTGATGGGTTTGATTTTGGCTCTGCAATACGTTTTTTAAAACAGGGTAAAAAGGTAGCTCGCAAAGGCTGGAATGGCAAAGGGATGTTTTTATTTTTAGTCAAAGGATCTAAATTTATCGCAAATCGCGAACCACTTTTATCTATCTTTGGTGAGGGGGAGGAGATTGATTATTGTCCTCACATCGATATGAAGACGGCTGACGATAAGGTTGTGCCGTGGCTTGCTAGTCAAACAGACGTTCTTGCTACTGACTGGGTGCTAGTAGAATGAATTTCTTAATTGCAAATAAACTTTGGCTAATCGTAATTGGTGGGTTAATGGGTGTAATGCTAGGACTTGGAGCTGAAATTTATAGTCTAAAAGGTGGTATTAAAGACGCTAAGGCTGAACTAAAAGAAGCACAAAACGAGCTAGCGATAAAAGAGGCAATTGGCGCAGTTGTTAAAGCAAATCTCGAGGCGTGCAACGTAAAGATAGAGTTGCAGAATGCTAAATTTAAAGAGCTTGAAATAAAAAAACCTGATGTAAAAAAGACACAAGAAAAAGCTAGGAGCAAATTTGATGGTATCAAGCCACTGGTTACGCAAAGCTGTGAAGAGAAGCTGGAGCGTTGTGAAAGGATTTTTGATGAGCTGGCACGTTAAGATCACGCTTTTTCTTGTCGCTATATTTTCAGGCTGTGCAAGTAAAGAGCCGCAAATCATTAAGCAAACAGAATATCAAGATGTATATATCACAGTATCTTGCATTGACAAAATGCCACAAAAACCAGAGCGAGATAGAAGCGATCCAGACAATCAAAAAAAGATAGCAGAGTATTTTAAAGCCTGCGAAGATCTTCTAAGGCAATGTGTGCATGCAAATGTGCCACAATCTAGTACGTCCGCAGCAAAATCGGGAGAAAAAAATGAGTGAGATTAAGCTACTACCAAAACCAAAAAGCAAAATTAGGCGCTGTTTAGTGCTGTTACTTGGTGGTTTATTTATGGTTGTGTTTAGTATCGCCCTGTACCGCCTTTACGGCAATATTTTTTACAATGAAGAGATGAAGCTCACAGCGTTGGCCATCACTCAAGGTGTAGTAAATGTTCTATTGAGCCCGGCAAAGATAATTAGTATCTTTAGAGCATAGCTGTGGAATTACATTATTTATTTTATGTATTAATCATAGGTTGTGCAGGCTCTATCACCGCTTTTATAAAAAATGGTGGTGGAGGTATAAAAATTTTACTCAAACGAACATGGGATGGCTGTTTTAGTGCATATGTTGTTTATGAGATAGCTTACTTTTTTGCCAAGGACGAACACGTGAGTTTTGCGATTTGTGGTGTGGGTGCTTGGATGGGAAGTGAGGCACTGATATTTGTTAGAGACTTTGTATCAAGCAAGGCTGGAAGGAGATACGATGGCTATGACGACTACGGCGGAAATTTTAAACACGAGGAGTTTGGCGATGATAAGTAGTGAAATATTGCAAGGCATGCAAGCACAGCGCACCAGATGCACCGTATGGAGTAGAGTTATGGGAGAGTGAGCGCCTTTAGAGGACGACGACTGCTCGTCGTCCGTGCGCAAGCGAGTGAGCGAAGCATATCGCTTACGCGATGCTAGCGATGGGGTATTTGATGAAAATTTTAACACGTCAAAGCAATGTGTTAAAAAACCTTAAAAAGATTAACACATGGAGCGAATATGGCAGATTTTAACAACGCTTTTCAAATTTTAATGAGTTTAGAGTTTAGTCGCCCCGAAAAAGCTTTACACAAAAATCCTACCGAGCGTGAGTGGACATTTATGGGGATATATCAAAAGTATCATTCAGCCTGGAAAGGTTGGAATGAGATACTTGCTGCGTTAGCTTATGGTGGTGATATCGAAAAAATATCAAGGGTACTGTTTGATAACAAGGATCTTCGTGATGAAGTTTGGAAATTTTACAAGCAAATGTATTGGGATATGATGAGACTAGGTGAAATTAATAGTCAGTTAAAGGCCAATGAAATGTTTATATTTGGCGTAAATGCCGACACAAAACCTGCCATAAGAGCTGCACAACGAATAGCTGGTGTAGTAGATGATGGCATAATGGGTGAGATAAGCTTGGCCGCTATAAATAAAGTAGATGAAGAGAAATTTGACAAAGAATTTGATAGAGCGGAGCTTGAGCACTACAACATGCTAATTAAACAAAATCCAAAATTGAGAGTCTATGCCAATGGCTGGAGAAGAAGGGCGGAGGCAGTATGAGCTTAGAAGAGTTAGATGAAAAGATAAAAAAACAGCAGACGCAAATAGATGATCTAAAAAGTAAGGTTTTATCTTACGAGAGCTCATTTGGTGATATAAATAATGCCATAAATACGCTATCTAGTAGGATAAGTGATATAGAAAATAATGGTATTAAGACGGCTGTTGGTGACTTGCAAGAAGATATAGCCTCACAAAGGCTAAAGATAAATAAATTAGACAGGATAAGAAAGGGGCTAGCATGAGTGTGATAAATTATAAAGAAAATTTTGTAGAAAATTTTGAAGCGATTTTGGCAAGTAGCACTGGCGAGCGCTCAATATATCAAAAGGCTTTAGTGCATATAAAAACGGAGTTTGACAACTTTCAAATCACAGATGATGCGAGGGCTAAATTTATAACCTCGCTTATGGCTGAGATGACTATAGCTTTTACGACAAAAGCGATGGAGGCAGCTAGCGATGTGGCAACTAAGGCTTTGACGCTAGAAAAAGAGCTTGAGGCTTTGGAGCTAAAAAATCAAGGGCTTAGAGATAGGCTAGAACTTGATAAGCAAAATTTACAGATGCAAATAGAGCTAACTAAAGCTCAAACGGAAAAGACAAAGGCCGAGGCTAAGCTAGCCCAGGAGCAACAAGCAGCCGTAAATGAGCAGGTAAAGGATAATAGAATAATTAAAGCTGGCATGATGACTGGGGATTTTATGCAAAATGTCTCTAATGGACAGCTTAGCGTGCCTTCTGATATGTTTGAGTTCTTTTTTAACATAGTCTATGAGATAGTTAAAAAGGGCGGAGTAGATATCAAAAAGGTAGCAAATTTTAATCTACCAAAAACAAAATGAGCAGCGCGGCCCCAAAGGGGGCATTTCTAAGCGAGCAAAGCGAAGCGGGTAAATGAAGCAGTTTATAGCCTTTGATGATGAGCTAAATATAACAAATAAAGAGCCAGATGATGCCTTTAGCTATCTAGCTGGCGGAGAACTTTATGCTAATACCTTCGCTGCCGGTGCTGGTTATATGATCGGCAGAACCTCCCAAATAAACTACACTTCTATATTTTTACCTTTTTTTGTAGATGAGATCTCATCTATGTTGGAGCTTAATGAAGACTTTGCCGAGTTTGCGCTGATGCCTATGCAAATGATCTTTTATAAGTCAGCTGATGAAAAGAGGCGTGGCTATGAGAAATTTGATGAGATAAGTGAAGATGCCCAAAAGATAGTAAAGCTAGCTAAAGATTTGTATGAAAGAAGTGGTGGCAAGATAGGTTTTACTATGGATGATGAGCCTATTAGCCAAAGAGTTAATAACGAAAATTTCTTAAAAGAGTTAGTGGAGCAAAGGCAAAAGAGCGCTTTTAAACAGCTCTTGCAAAATATAGCATATGCTAAATTTGGTGTCGTTGGTGCGATAGTGGCTGGCTGGGTCTATGATGGAAGAGTAAGTGGCGCTGTCGTGGTGGATGTTGTGGAGCGAGTGGTAAGTGCAAAGATAGCTGATGTGGCGGCCGGTCTTTTGGCAAATGCTGTTGGTTTGCAGGCTGGTTTTGCCACGCTCGGGCTTAGTATGGTCGTGGGATCTGTTTTAAATGAAGCCTTTGAGGTGGCTAGCGGGCTTGATATAAGCTTTGGTTTTGGTGGAGATATAGCAGGCTTTAATGAGATAGGACAAGGCATATATGAAGCTCCTTTGTCATTTTGGGAGGGTGTGAAGTCTATGTTTGGAGGAGTGCCAACAAAGGATCTAGCATATGATAAAGAGAGCTATGAGAGAACTGGGCAAATAGCTGGCGTAAAAACTAAATATGGAATGTATATAGCTCAAGTTGGCGATAATCTAGTAAGTGGCAAAGGCATGGGGCTAAATAAAAAAGAGAGAGATAGCGCTTTAGGCATGGCAAAAAGCATGGCAAGAGATCTTGATAAAGCCTCAAAGATGAGCCGTAGCGAAAAGAGTAGGCAAAGACAAGCTGAGAAACATGGTAGCTCTAGCCGTGATGGCTCTTCAAAGATGAGTAGAAGCGAAAAGAGTAGGCAAAGGCAGGCTGAGAAACACGGCAATACTGGCAGAAATAGCTCACATGATAGAAATGGTGCTGGAAGAAATAGCGCAAGCGGTGGCGCTATGGCATAAAAATATACGTTTTTTAGGAAATGTCCTAGTAATAATATCACTAAAAAAAGGAGCTTAGCATGTGGGATTTTTTAAAAAATTTAGGAGATAAAGCTAGTCAAAATGCGGATGGACTAAAGGCGTTTGGCTCTCTTCTTGGTGCTGGTGCTGGGATATGGAGTGCAGTAGAGCAAGGCAGACAAGCTAAAAAACAAAATGATCTAGCTATGAAAAACTATAATCTAAATATGCAAATTTTAAAAGATGAGAAGGCACGTCAAAAGAAGATGCAACAAAATTTAGAGCAAGGCTGGGCAGGTGCTACGGCAAATGTAATGAGCAAGGATGAAGAGGAGAGAAAGAGAAATGGGCTACTTTAATATAGAGTTTCTAAGACGTCCAGAGCTAAGCCCGCTAAGTCCTAAAGCCGGATATGCTGCAGGGCTTGGTGCTGTTGCAAATGGTATAAAAGATGTGGGAAATATAGGGCTAAATCGTCAAAAGATAGATGATGAAAATAAGAGGTATCAAGAGGAGAAACTCTTTAGAAATGATGAGCTAAATTTTAGAAAAAGCTCACATGCGGACACGATGAAAGCAAAGGCTGATGAACTTTCTTATCAAAAAGATAAAGACGAAAAAGACCGCATTTTTAACGAGAAAAAGCTAAGTATGGATGAGCTTAGAGCAAATAAAGATAGGGCTGTGGATATTGCTAGGGTTAATGCTCAAGCTAACTACAACAACACTCTTGCCATGGAGTACGCTGATAAGATAGAGCGACAAAAACAAGAAGATGCGGCAAATGTTGCGGCATTTAAACAACTTTTCCCAAATGAGACAAAGGGCAAGAGCGATGCAGAGATCCTGGCCATAGGAAATATAATGCAGCGTTTTAGCAAAAATAAGGCTACCACAGGTGATGATGACTGGGTGAAGGTAAACGCGGCTACATATAACGAATATGCACACCTTGGCGTGGCAAGAAATACCAAAGATGGATACTATCTTAATAAAAATTTTGTAGATGAGCTAACAAGAGAATCATCTGCTAGAAGTGAGGCAAAGGGTAACCAAGCTGAATATAAAGATAGACAAAAAGACTTATCAAAGAAAAAGCCACTTATTTTTGGTGATGATGGAGAGATGTAAATGGCTATTACCATACGTGAATATTTGGGCGATGAAAAGATAGCACAATTAGAAAGCATGGGCTTTTTGCCAAGCCTGAGCACAGATATGGCTAAACGTCAGTATGCTGCCGATAAGCAAGCCAAAAGAAAGGAACTTTCAGATGTTGGCTTGGATGGAAAATTGGTTCAAAGTGTAATGCGTGGGGATATCAATGAGGAAGAAGCTAAAAATGCACAAAAATTTGAAGAATTTGGCTCTAAAAAACATGGCTTCGCACTTGGCGCTGCTAAGACGGTAACAGGCATAGCAAACACTGTTGAGCGAGTTGGTGACTTTATAAATCCATTTTATGAAGGCAAACATGATAAAGATGAAAACTATATCTATCAAAACGGCTTAGAAAAGTCTCTACGCCCTAAGATAAAAAACGTTGAGAAGATGCGAGATGACTACGAAAAGGCAACTGGCGAGACGTCATGGGGTAGCCGTTTGGCTGAGATAGGCACGGAGATGGTTGGCGATCCTATAAATTTTGTAGGTGGAGTTGGACTACTTAGCAAGGGTAGCAAACTAGCTCAGTTTGGTAAAAAGACCTTATACTTTGCAGGCACAGGTGCTGCAAGTGGAGGAGTGGCAGCTCTTGGCGAGGGTAAAAATGATGAAGAGACATTAAAAAATATAGGCTATGGCGCAGCTGGTGGGTTTGTTTTGGGACACGCGATAGATCAAGGCATCCAAGGCATAAGTAAGCTCATAGCAAAGCGTCAAGCAAGCAAAATGGCAAATGAAGCTGATGCGATAGAGAGTGCTGAAAATAGCGAGTTTTTGGGTGGTGAGCGAGCGGAGATAAATACGGCTGAAATCACTGCCCGCAAGGATGAGCCTTTACTTCACGCAGAGCGCTCGCAACGAGACTACGCTACGAAGGGCTCGCCTGCCCAGATAATGACTGCTAAGGAATTTGCTACAAAAGAGGTGGGACTTGATGAAGACACAGCCACAAATGTTTTAAAAGAGGCTATGCAGGGCAAAGAAAAGAGCGAGTTTATAGACGCAGATAGCTACAATGATATAGTTAAATTTAAAAACTTTGAGGTGCAAAGAGAGTATGCTAAAGCTTATGACGAGAAGATACAAACTGCACAAGCTAGTATAAATAATGCAAGAGAGCAATCGGCCATAAGATACGCAGATACTCAAAAAGCAATTAGTGAATATCAAAAACAAGGTATGTCACCAAGTGCAATAAGAGAGCTAATCAATGCTAAATTTAAGCCAAGTGCGGATGAGATAGACTACACTAGAGCTTACAATGACGGCGCAGATGTTGATGCTAGACTTGCTGGGCAAGGGATATTTTACGCACTTGAAAAAGATATCGCAGCGCAGGCTTATACTCCAGAAATTTATGCCACAAGGTTAAAACAAAGAGGTTTTAGCGATGAGAGCGTGCAGGCTTTTACGCAGGCATATGCAAACAAAGATATAGATATCGCTAAAGAGTATGTAAATAAAAAAGTAGCTGATGCGTATGAAAGTAGAATTCAAAGAGAAGTAGCTGATGAGATAAATTCAGAAAATAGAATAAATATAAATAAAGACGGGGCGTATAGCGGGCACCCTATGCTCCACCCCGATGAGCCTAGTATAGGGCAAGGAGACTTAAAAGGAAATTTAATTAATGAAACAACCAAACAAGAGGATCTAAGCTCACTCAGGGCAAAGATAGAGCAAGAAAACAACATTGTGCCTATTAAAGAATTTGGCACTAATTACGCTGAGTTTTATCATGACGGCAAAGGTGCAATAGATAAACTTTTGACTGAAAGAGATGGTCAGGTTGCAGGTGCTTTTTATAGAAAAGAGTTAGGCGATATAGATCTTGTTTGGGGAAATGAAAATTTTGGTTTAGCGCATATTTTAAAGCGTAGAAGTGAGCAATGGGGTGAAGAAAAAGCTATTAAGTTTTTATCACATCTTGACGAAAATATAAAAAATGGCGATATAAGCCAAGCACAAAATAAAAGAGTTGCCATTAAGACAAATAAAACAACGATTATTTTAGACAATATGGGTGAGAATAAATTTGTTTTAAGTGCGTATCGAGATAGAAGTAATGCAAAGTCGGAAAACGCTAAGTTTGTTCAGTCTAGCGATATTATAAGCAAAGACATTGAAGCTAACGCAAAGGATAGTTCTGTTCTTTTGCCAACCGACGATCACATTATATCCCAAAAAGGAAATTTAATCAATGAAGAAGCAAAGAATAGCGCCTTACCAAACGGCGTTTCTGGTATCGGCGATAATGCAAGCGGAGCAAGAGGGCGACAAGGAGGCGATGAGGAGATATTACGCCAAAGCGGACGCAATACTTCAAGCGCTAGCCAGACAAAGCAGACAGCCAAGAGCGATGAGCAAATGGAGCAGCGATCAGCCTTTAAAACAGATGGCGATACTGATGCCACAGCTTCAAGCAAGCAAATGGTGGAAGAACAAGGAAGCAGCGCTAGCATCGGCAGCGAGCTGAGGGTAAACTCAAACGCTCATCTAGGTAGCGGCCTAGTCGCAGGCACGCTAAATTCTATCGATGAAGATGGAAACTTTAATCCTGATAGATTTACCGCAGGATTTTTGGCTGGGCTTGCTGGCAGTAAAGCAGTGGCAATAGCTGCAAGAAAGATGACACCACAACTTTATAATAAGATCTTGGGAACAGCTAAAAAGATGCCTCAAATGGCAAAAGATAATCCTAAACTTCTAGGCAAGCTTTATGCAAACGGCAAGGACGTAAGCTTAAATTCTTTTGCTGGAGAAAAAGCGATCACGGCAAACGTCGGCAAGCTAGATCAAGCTAAAGCAATGCTCGAAAAGGGCGCGGACGAGGTAGAAATTTGGCAAAAGACTGGGTGGTTTAAAGATAAAGACGGTGCTTGGAAATTTGAGATAGGAGACAGCAAAGCAAGGCTAAATCCAAATTTTAAAAGTGGCGGACGCCTTGGCGAGCTACTGGAGCATGAAGAGCTATTTAAAGCATATCCAGAGCTAAAGGACGTTGGGGTTGTAAAAATAGAAGATGAAATACCGAGCGGAGCTGCGCAAAGCGTAAAAAACGTAGCACAAAGAGAAAAGCGCGGAATATATAATGTAGCTTTTAATAATAAAAAATCAACAATAATCCGCAAAGATTTAGAAACAATAGATGAGATAATAAAATTTGAAAAAGGTGAAGCTGACTATATAGCTAATGGCGAACATAAGAGCGGTTATGGGGCTTTGCATATCAAAAAGCACTTAGAAGCTCAAAATAATGGGTGGGTAAGCAAACAAGAGTATCTTAATATGGGTCAAATGTTGCGTAAATCTACAATGCAAGAAGCAGACAATAAACGCATATATACATATTTTAACGATGATGGCGTGAGGTTTAGAGTAGTAGTCGCAATAGGTAAAAATAAAGAGAGGGTCATTAGCTTTTACTCAAACAGAAAGCCGTTAAAGGCAGGGTTGAGCTATAATAGTCAAAATTACGATGGCAACCTGCCTTTAAACGACGATATTATAGCACAAAATGGCACTAAAGGATATTACAGCCCTGCAAATAATGAAATAGGGCTAAGCGATCTAAGTGATAAATCAACGCTTATGCACGAAGTGCAGCACGCCATACAAGAGATTGAAGGGTTTGCGAAAGGTTCGGGTGCTAAAGGCGAAAACTACCGCCTAAGTCACGGCGAAGCTGAGGCTAGAAACGTTCAAAATAGGCTAAATTTAGGGGATAAATTTAGAGTAAAAATAGTAAAAGATAATAACCAAGTCGGTGATGATTATCATACTTGGATACGGGACGAGAGCGACATAAAAACGTTTAAACAAGCTTACAATGACGATGGTGGAGGAGACCTTACCCCTGATTTTACAGAAGCTATGGCAAAAAAAGCTATCGATAGTGGTGAGATAACTGTATATAGCTCAAAGCCTATAAAAGCAGGTAATTTTGTGACGCCTTCAAAAATGGAAGCTAAAAGCTATGCTGGAAGTGGCAAGATATATGAAGAGAAGCTAAATTTAAACGATATATCGTGGATTGATGCATTGCAAGGTCAAGTAACTAGAAATAAAGATATACATCCGCATGAAACTTTTGACGTAAATCCAAACGAGACATTTGTAAGTAGAGAAAACGGAGTAAATTTAAGCCACGAGCTTGAAAAAAAGTATATCCTAAAGGACGGAAGTATCAATGAAGCCGCCGTAAGAAAAGAGGCAGAGCCATTTATAGAAAAAGAGTATAGCCTGGAAAATTTTAAGGCCGAGTTTCCAAACGGTAAGGTAGATACGCCGATAGGAGAGGTGGCTGTAAGTAATTATCAATTTGAAAAATTAAATTTTAAGGGTCGCGAAAAATACTTAGGGCTAATAAAGCCAACTCTTGAAAGACCTGCGTTTGTAGTGGATTTTGAAGATACTACGTTTTTCTTTAAGCCTTTTAGAGATAAAGACGGCATCGTTAAATTTGCTTCCGTGATCAAGGAAAGAGACGGAGGATTAGATGTAACTTCTAATTATCCTATGGCGAATAGAAAATTTGAGCTGATAACAAGAGAAGGCAAAGTAAGATATGTCCAAGGCTCTGTGGCGAAGCCCGTAGAACACTCCTTGGACAATAACGTCCGAAGCTCTGCGACTAAAAGCCCAATAGAACACTCTTCGGACAGTAAGGGTATTATACCGCAAAATGAGGAAAAAGTCTATCACAGCCGCAATATAGAAGAGATAAAGCAAGAGCATCCAAACGTTGAAAAAGAGCTAGACGAGAGCATAGCGGCGATGAAAAAAGAGAGCTTTAATGACGTAAATTTCAAAGATGATCTGATAAGTAAAATCAATGCAAAAGATATAACTACCAAACAACTTGGTAAAAGCGTAGATCTAAGTGATAAACAACTAGCCGTTTTAAAAAATGATATAAAAAATGCAGACTTTAAGGTAATCAGCGATAGTAAAATTTACTTTGACAAGATGGGCAAAGATGGAGATAAAAAGAGATTTTTTATAGATATAGCAGAGGATGGAAAAGTAAGAGTGGATGGGTATAGTAAAAAAGATATAGATACTATCCCGGTAAGACAAAGTGCGCTTGAAGAGCTTGCAGGAGTTGGAGATAGGGCAAGGCTAAAAAATATGAGCTTTGAGGTAAAGGCGGCGTATTTTAATGAGCTAGATCCTATCAAAAAAGAGGCGATACTAAAGACGGCTGAGCTAAATAAGCTAAAAAAGGCAGCTCAGAGCGGAGATAAGTTGGCTGTAGCTAAATTTGAAGAGTTTAAGGCTAGAAATTTAGATGAAAACGGAAATATAAAAGACGGACTAAGCTTGTGCTAGGAGTAAAAAATGAGTGAAAAATGTCCATTAAAAGAGATCCAAAAAAGATCAAATAAGCTGCTTGATCGCTGGGCGCTAAAGGTTGATGATGCCTTTGATAAGTCAAGCGAAAAATTAGACGAGGCTGCGAAGTGGATCGATGAAAACATACCATTTGCTGGCGAGCTACTAAATATAAGAGAGCATGGCAAAGAGATAGATGAACTGCTTGGAGAATACCACAGAACAACGGCTGCTATATATACTCAAGCTGGGCAGTTTAAAGAGTATCTAGGAAAACTTAGCTTAGAAAACAGAAAGGCGATGTTTAAGGCACTAGATGGCGAGATGGATCCAGAAGAGCTAGCAGAACATGTAAGACCACTATATGAAAAGGTGCGTAAAACTATCGATGATGGGGCGCAGGCGCTAGTTGATGCTGGAGCGCTTGAGTCAAAAAATGTCATCAAAGACTACATCAAACATTACTATAAAAAGCATATGGATGAGGCAAAGGAGAATAGCCGTATCGCAAAGGCGCTAAGGCAAAGTAAATTTTTTGCTAGAAAACAGATGAGTTGGGAGCAAAAGCAGTTAAGACAGATCGAGGATGATGCGGCTTTTGCAGTCACAAACACGATCTTAGAGCAAAAAAAGCAACTCCTTAAGGCTCAAACCCTAAAGCTGTTTGCGGATAAATTTGCTAAAGACGCACCACCTGAGGGAGCAGAAGGGCTAAAGTGGGTAAAGATGAGTGATGAAAGTGCAGGCGGTGGCATCAAAAAGTATGGAGCACTAGCTGGCAAATATGTCCCTGAAGATGTCGCTAAAGCTCTAGCAGAGGCTGAGATGCTAGGGCGTGAGATGGCGAAATTTAACAATATGTATTTTAAACTAATCGATCACATCAAGGTAAATGTGACTGTAAAAAATCCCTTTACGCACCTATATAACTTTGGCTCAAATATGGCTCTAGCCTTTTTGCATGGCGACTTTAACGAGGCTATGAAGACAACTGCTGCATTGATGAGAGGAGATAAGCAGTTTAAAAGGTGGGAAACTTTGGCTAACTCGCTAGGGCTTGATAGTCATCTAAGCGACCTTGAAGGTCTGGTAAAGCCTTTGCAAAGTGAGGCAAAAGATGGCATCTTAACCAGGGCGCTAAAAGAGGCGTATATGGCTGAGGGAAGCTGGAGCGGCGAGAAAGCAAGGTATTTTTACTCGATGGAGGATAAGGTATTTAAAATAGCTAGGTTTAAGAAAAATTTAGAGCTGATTGCTAAAGACAAAGGTTTTGACGTAAATGACTTTAGTAAATTTAGTGCAGATGAGCTAAAGGCTGCGATGAAAGATGCGCAGTATAGCTACGTGGACTACTCAACTCACTTTAATGGCACTTTAAAAATGCTTGATAAAACGGGAGTTCAGCCTTTTTTACACTATACTGTAAAATCAACACCAATGGTGCTAAAGGCTGCATTAAAGCGACCAGATAGATTTTTGATGATGCAAGCTGTGCTAGCTTTTTTTGGTGGCAGTGCATGGCTGGGTGCTGATAATGAGCGAGACAATCTAGCAAAGCCAGAGTGGGCAGAGAGTGGCGCGCTGCCAAACTTGGTGGGTGTGAAAAGTTGGATGGAGTTATTTAATACTGGTTGGTATTTTAACTCTGGTCGTTTGGTGCCTGGCTTTAGGTTTGATGGATTTGACAAACTAGAGTTTAATGGAGGCTTTGTCGGAGGCGCTATAAACATAGCAAGTGGCAAGAGTACGCTAGGCTATAAGATAGAAAGTGATGATGATCCTAATGCCGTAAAGATAACAAAGAGGCTGCTCGAGATAGCTAAAAGCTACTTCCCACCGCTCTCGCCTCTTGGACGCTACGGACAGCAGTTAGGAGCGCAGGCTACGGCCGACATTACGGGGCTAGACGTCGCACCTAAAGACTACAATAAAGAGGAGCTAGGCTTTGGCGGTATAATGGCAAGAGGTGCTGGCGTGAGGCGTTTTGATAAAGAAAAAGAGTATGGCAAGGAGCTAAAAAAGGTTAGAAAAGAGTATGAGCAGTTTGTGCCTGTAAAGATACCAAACTCAAAAGATGAAGAGAAGGTGGCAAAGGCAAAAGCTCATAACGAGAGGATCGCAAAGCTAAGCGTGGAGAATCTGCGCGAGGCTAAGGCGAGGGCGGAGGATAAATTTAAACGTATAAAAGAGCACGCGAGTGCCGACGGCGTGAAACTAGACATAGGGCTTTTGCGTCAAAGCAGGCAAAGTGGCGGTTCTTTTGGAAGCTCTAAGATCAAATTTCCAGAGTAATGGGAGCTCCTTTACTTTTAATAAGATTTCGGTTATAATTAACCTACAATTCACCGGGGGCGCTTTAAAGCCCTCACTCAAGATATCCCTTTAAATATTCATTAAAACAGCATAAAATATCATCTATAAAAAGCTTTAGATTTTCAGGATCTATACCCACTACTATGCCATCTAAGTTGGTCGATATACGCGGTGTGCCATCGGTGTTTAGCTTATATAGATTTTCCCAATGTAAAGCCCTATTTCTAATGGTCAGAAGTAGCGAATAACATATCTTTACTTTTTTATAATTTAGCATAGTGCTTTTGCTTTGCCGATTAAATTTAGAGTATTTTGATAAATTTAATCCACGTAGATCGAGTAGATCGTTGTGTATTTTGTTTTGGTCTATCACTCTACACCAATAACCAAATGTTTGGCGTGATATGAAAATGCTATCCATGTCTCCTAAAATTTGTGCTGTTTTATTTCTAGTAATGATTTCGATGATACCAAGTTTTGGTGCTAGCTCGCCAATAAGCAGTAGATTTGCTCTATGCTCATCATCACTAGCGTATGCTTTTAGTCTATCTTCTGAAAAAAGCTCATTAAGTTCTTTTGTCTGCATGTCTAACCTTTTTTTATTGTTGTGCAATTTTATCAATTTTTTATTCAAACCGATTCAACTTGTGTTTCGTTTAAGGTTTGTCTGCCTCAATTACTGGGAGATTGCCAAAGATTATCGTAGGGTGATCACAAGCAAGTAGCGGTGCGGAGCCGGTTTTTCACTTAGGAGCGGTGGCGCAAGTTCGAACACCAGTAGCGGCCAAAGCAAGTAATGAGATAGCTTGTCGGAGTGGGGGGAGAGTGTGAGTTTTTGAGAGCAAACCCAGCCCATTTTGTGGCTTTTGGCTTGGTTTTGGTGTGGTTTTGATGTGCTGGCTGGTGGCGGAGGTGTGATCTTAGTGGCAAAGTGGTTTAAGGTTAGTTTTGGAAAAATGGTCAAAAAATGGCTTGAAAATTTAGTTATGGAAATCATACTTTTCAATACTAAAAATAAAAGAGTGCCTAAAATACGGCTTTTGCTTGTGGTAAAGAAAAGTGCTTTAAGGTTAGAGCGAGTAAATTTGGCTAATTTTTTATGAAAAATGGCGATTTTGTTTAAGGTTGGAGTGGCTTTTTGAAAGATAGATTAGTTTTATTTTTTAAGCTTTGGTATGGTGTGTGGTGCTTGGATGCGTGAGCTTTGGATAGAAATTTATAGATTATTGGCTTGGTGCGTTAGCCTTGGTATTTTTGTTGTGCTATTTAATAGTGCGAAAGTGCAAAATCTCAACTGTCAAAATTTCTTTTACAGTTGTGATTGTGTGGTTTGATAGCGTGATGATGCGGAATGCTTGGACATGCTAGCTTTGGGCGAAATGCGTGGGAATTTGTGGATTGTTTCTCACTTGTGGTTAGGACATTACGAAAAATTACGAGGCAATTTAATATGCCTAGTGGTCTTTGTGTGGGCGTGCTAGCTATGTTGGCTTGGCTGGCGTGTGTGTTGGTTGGTTTGTGTGAGCTGCTTACTAGATCAAAGCTAGCTTAAAATCTTTGATAAAAAAAAAGGGGGGGGGCTATGAACCCATTTGGCCTGCGCCATACAATACTACAGTCACACTAAAAATTTTAAAATTTTTCAAACTTTTTTCATATTGTTGGCGGTTAAAATGGCGATAATATCCAAAAAACGCGCTTTAATCTAATCTGCTTATAAAAAAATAAGTAAAAATTTTCTTTGGGAAGCCAGCCACTTTGCCGCGCTAGCGTTGGAGCTTGCGATCAAGGTGGTTGCGTTAAATTTTTAGTGATCGTAACTAAACGCTCTTGTAGGTGTTTTAGTGGCATCAAAAAAAGATGTTTTTGATAAATTTATAGGGTGTGGCGAGTTCGCCACTTAGTTTTTATGATGTTTTACTTGGATTATAGGTTTGTATGCTGCGTAACCGCTAGCAAAAGAGTATTTGGATAAGCTAGCCTTGGGTCTTGGACTTTTTAGCATAATCATAGGCCATTATCACAAGCAAGATAACTATAGTAACTGCACTTATGGTTAAAATCGCATTCATGTTTGCCCACAATACTAAAAATTTAAAGCACCTTTTAAAATGCTTTAAATTTTTTACAATCTTAAACCCTAGGTGATGAGGCTGCTGACGCCTCAAGAAAGGCCATAATCTCGCTTGTAGAATAAAGTACATTCTTGCGAGTAACTGCGTATTTTCTAAATTTACCATCTCTGACGTAGCGCCACAAGGTTACGGCGTTGCACTTTAGAAGCTCGCAAGCTTGCTTAGTGGTGATAGGGTCTGTTATAGGTAGAAGCGGTGTCATTTTTTATCCTTTAGTTTTTATGGTAGTCTAAAGCCAAGCGCGTAAAGAGGGCTAAAGTCGCTAAAATTTGATAACTTTTCTACTATCTCGGCTCTCGTTGCACGATAATCCGTTTTATGCCAAAAGCCGTCTTCGTCTTTATACTCCCAATACCAAAGGATGTCGTCACAATAGACATAATCGTCTACGTTTCTTTCTCTTTTTATGTATGAGCTTTGGTAAAAATGACTTTTGGGATGTAGTGGCTCGCCTTCGCTTCGTTTCCAGATCATTAAACCGGTGCCCTCTGATTTTTGTATTTTGGGCTTTATACGATAGTCATTAAGCTGCCAATCCCAAGTGGGGGTAATCAATGTTTCCCAAGTAGTTTCTCCAAAAAGTTTAACCTCTATTGTCTCGCCTTTATCGTAAGCTTGCATTACTTCGATCATTTCTTGCGTCGTCATTGTTTATCCTTTAAATGTTTTCAATGTAAAAATAGGCAAGGCTTTGGCTGTCCTCGGCTTCCTTGCGGTATTTCGTATCATAGCTTTTGTTTAAGATGTAGGCTATCTTGTCTTTGTTACAAGCGTAAAACTCAGCTAGGATGGGAGCTAGACGCTGACCTTTGCGGTTGTTTGGTGCAAATCTTAGATAGAGCAGGTCGCAGGCAAGCTGTGGCGCTGTGGTGCTAAAGTCGCTTTTACAGATGCTAGCTTTGTTATCAAGGGCTGTTATCTGAAGATCTATGCGCTCTTTAAAGGCGTGATAGTGCTGCACAATAGGCGACATAATTGTAATCAACTCATCTATAAATTTGCTCGCTTTTTTGTTGATAAATAGCCCCAACTCCTGCGTGCTATCCATCTTTAAAAATGAGTAAGCCATCACAAAGATGGCTGCGTCTTTTAGCTCTGCTGTTGTCATTTGTTTTTTATAACTCCATAGTAGCAAGAATATCGCCTGGATCGTAGATAGTGTAGTCTTTGATAAAGGCATGCCTTATCTCTATGCTGATGCCTTCTGAGCCTAAGATGAGCCCTTTGTCGCAAGTTTTTTCACTTGGGACAAATAAAGCACCACAACTATCAAGCTGTTTTAGGCAGATAGCCATAACCTCGGGGTAGCTTAAATTTCTATAGGCGGAGTTGTTTAAAACTGGGCTAAAAAGCTCATACTTTTCATCGCCGTTAAAATACTCATTGGCTTCTGCTAGGGCTTTGATAGCTACTTCTCTAGCCTTTTTCTTGTCATCTTTAAAGACTGAATAAGGGCTACAAACGTAAATTTTAAAAGTTTTCATGCTAGTCCTTATGATAAGTATTGATAGCTTCTAGAAGAGCTTTTGCTACATCTTTGTCTAAATAGTAGGCTAAATCTCCAAGTGAGATCTCATCTAAAGAATCGATAGCTTTTGCTATATGTATGATTTTTTGCTTTTTTAAATTGCCACTTAGGATATCTAGAAAATCATCTACTTCACTTTCTTCTACATTTATTAAAATTTCCATATCGTCTCCTTAAAATGGTATCTCTTGATCATCTACGTAAAATGTAGTCTCGTCGCTAGGCGGCACATCTTGTTGCTCGTTTCGTCTAGGTGCGTTCCAAACAACGTCATATAGCACGCCCTCTTTGGCGTTTTCGCCAGCCTTAAAAAGAGCTATATATACTTTATAGCCTGGCACTGCTGGCGTCTGTATGTAGCCACTTAAAAAGCTTTTGGTGCCATCTTTGCTTTGTCTGCCCCATAGTGCGCCTATTATCTGTCTGCCACCTTCATAGCCTTTTGGCTTTTGAAGGGCTAGCTGAAAGCCTGGAAAGTCTTTATTTTTCTGTCTATCTTCTGCGCTAGTGCTAAGCATAACTACCTCTATGGGTCTTAAAAATGGAATCATGATAGTCCCGCCTGTGTAGCCGATCTCTTCGCCATCAGCGTTTTTGTAGCTTTTGCGTTTAAAATAGCCTACGTTCATCTTCTCTCCTTTATAAATTTGCTAAATTTTGAAATATCGCTAAAACAAAAACCAAGATAAAAGCCAGTAAAAACCTAAGAGCTAGCTTTTTCATCCTGCACCTCTGCGTCGATAACGTCATCTTCAAACTCGACCTTGACCCCATTTAGGCGAGATAAGAGCTGCTCGGCTGAAACCGCCTCTGGTGGCATGATGGCTAGGCGGTCAAGCATCTTTTCACTTCTGCCAGCTGAGAGGGTAGAGATAAATTTCGCTCTCTCAAAGTCCTCGGCGCTAAGTGTGCCAGTCTCTCTTTGTCTAGCTACGATGCGCTTTGCTTCGCTCTCCATGATCTCATAGCTAGCAGCTAGCAAGACGTTGTTTCGCTCGATATCAACCTTGGTGTTTTTAACTACCATTTGCAGGCTCGATCTTTGAAGTAAATTTCTAGTTTGCTTATCTTCGCTCATAGCTAGAGTTACTTTGTTTTGTAAAGCTTGCGCCCAGTTAAAGTCCTTTTTCCAGCGGTTTATAGAGCTACTTGATCCTTTTAGCCCTAGAGCCTCGAGCTTTGAAGCTAGTTGCTCTTCGCTAATAGGCTTATAATCGCTCTCAAACGTCGCACTTTCAAGGTATATCTCAAAAGCCTTTTGCTGAGTTTCATTCATCTGTTTCATGCTTTTTCCTTTTTTGGCTCACTTGGCTCACAATCACTAAAAAATCGTGAGCCACCCCAAACCCCTAAAAAACGTTATTTTATAAATTCTTTGGCTCATAAGTTTAAACTTCTTGAGCCAGCATCTAAATACGATATTATCGTTATTTAATAGCTTAAGAATTCTCTTTGGCTCACCATTTTTTATATATATAGCTATAAAAAAATTTTTAAAAAGAAAAAAAATAATTTCAAACCAATATAGGGGCAAAAATGGCGAGATTGTGAGCCAACAGCACGCCAAACCCCATAAATACAGCTTTTTGCTGGCTCAAGAAAAATAAAAATCGTGAGCCAGTTATGAGCCACATAGATGTAAAACATCTATCAAACGCCCTAAAATATGACGCTTTGTAGATATTTTTAGCTAAAATCATCGTGAGCCACAAAGAAAGATTAGTTTTCATCGGCTTTTGCTCCGTTTGCTTGGTAGTAACTTATCTGATTTATGATAAGCTCGCCACCATTTTCTATCTTTACGCTATCAAAGTCGAGATTGTCGCTGCTTACTCTAAAGCCAAAGAAGCATCTTGGTCTATCACCTATGCCAGCATAGTTTAGTGTCATCCTCTTTTGACCATAGGAGCAACTTATACCAGCAAGTGTTAGCTCATCACGCAGAGCTTGAGCGAAATTCTTTTGTGTGAGAGGCTTACCGCCTTTGTCGTTCATGTATGCTAGATAAACCTTATAAAGTGGCACTGACGGCACAAAGTAGTCAGGATCTGCAATGATCGCATCTTTAACAAATGTTCGAAGTGGATTTACGCTATCTTTATACTCTTCAAGTTCAGTTTGCATACGTTTAGAGCGAGTAAATTTGTTTTGTTTGATAAGGCGTTTTAACCCGGCAAGCGCCATGTTAAAGATGCCAGCTAGCTCATCATCAAAGCGGTCGCTAAGGCCACGGATCTTTTGGCTATCTTTTACCTCTTTGTCAAAAACGATAAGAAGCATACGTCTAAATACGCCATTATCGATGCCACTTTTTGGCTTTTCGTTGCCTGCAAATGCAAGCTTTGGCTTCTCGTTAGGAAGCAGTGAATAAGGCTCTTCATTTTTTGGGTTTATAGTAATGGCATCTTTTGTGCTGACGATGGCTTTTAAGTTCGCTAGCTGTCCTTTGTCGGTGCCGTTTTTATCGATCTCAGAGCCTATGTTTAAGAGCTTATTTGTAAGTGCGCAAAGCTGGTGTCCTTCAAACTGCTGAAGCTGAAGGGATGAGACGTTGTCTTCGCCAAAAAAGTTTCTGATGGTATCAAGTATAACGCTCTTGCCGTTTGCGCCACTTTTGCCATATAAAAATAAGAAGCTTTCAAACTCATGGCTAGGCAAAAAGCAGTAGCCTATAAACTCCATAAGCGTTTTCATGTCGTCCTCGTCGCTCATGATGTCACGTAAAAATTTATTCCATTTTGGACATTTAGCAGAGGTGTCATAGTTAAATTTTAAGATATTAGTAGCAGCGTCTTTATAGTCGTGCTTATCTTTAAATGTGATGATGCCATTTTTGCTTATAAAGATCGTGCCGTTTAATAAATTTATAACGCGCCGAGGTTCGTGAGATTTCATCTCATCTAAATTTAGAGATAAGCTAGTTAGATCTTCAACTATCTTATTGACATTTTCACGGCTTTGTTTTTTCTTATCTACATATGCAACTACCATCCAGTGCGTATGGATAAATTTAGCTAACGCATTTGTATCTATCTGCATGAAGTGGTTGCTAGCCCAGACGTGCAAATTCTTTTTATATTCGCCTAAGCGATAACCAAGCTTTAAAAAAGTCTGATTTAGACTTGCTACCATGTCTGTAACGTGTGTTTGATGGTAGTTTGTTCGCATAGTTTTGTTTATCTTAAAGGCATCACCAAAGGCTTTTGAGAAACGCTCAAAATTTTTCTCTTCTTCCTCAGTTAGAAGAAAATTTTTTATATAGGCCTTTTTAAACTCCTCGTATCTCTCACCCATTTTTTTCTCTATCTCTTTTGCAGTGTTTAAGACTTCATCGACATACTTGTCATCAAGTTCGCCTTTTACTGGGAAAATGTTTATGAAGTTGCCTTCACTATCTTGTGCCATGATCTCGGCTTTGATCTGGCGGAATTCTTTTATTGGTAAATTTTGTTTAAACTTTTCAAGCTTTGGCGAAAGCTCTGGGAAGTATTCGCAGATCTCGTCTATGATGATATTTGTCGGCTCAAAGCAGCTAAACGCCACCGTCTCAAGTGGGCTAGCGCTTTGAAATTTAAAGGCGTTGTCGTGTAGGTAGTCGCTGATGTCATAGCCTTTTGAAAGGTTTTTGCCTACCATATAAAATAGCACTATGCGAACGCTTCTAGCTACATCTTTGATCTCGTAAAATTTCTTTACTGCATTTTCATATCCAGCCTCATCGTGGTCAAACCAGATAAAGACGTGCTTATCTCTTAAAAGCTCTTTATACTCCTGCCAGCTAGCAGTCACGCCGCCAAGCGTTAGGGCGCAAGTGTTAAAGCACATTAAATTTAGTGCATCCTTTTCGCCCTCGCAGATGACTATGGTGCTGCCTTGATAGTCATTGTAAAAATTTAGCGGAAATGGGCTAGCATGTGCGCCACTCTCGCCTATCCATTTGCCAGACATTCGTTCGCTTGATAGCTCGCCTTTGCTAGCGTCATAGGCAAATTTCTCCCTATACTTGATATTTACCGGCGCGCCGTTAGCGTCTCTAATGATGATGGCTAGGCTTTTATGCTCAAAGCTATATCCTATAAGCTCACGGCTATATGGATCAAAGTTTTTGCCTGGTATCGGAAAGATGGCTGAGATTTGATCTTTGATGAGATCGTAATTTTTAAGCTTGTTTTCTACGAGCTGAGGGGCTATTTTGGCTAGTCTTGCTTTTAGGGCAAGCTCTTTTTTAGCTCTTTGCTCAGCCTCTTTTTTCATACGAGCCTCATTTTCAGCCTTTAAAATAGCTTGATGTGCTTCGTAGGCTGCTTTCTCTTCTTCGCTCATCTCTTTTGCATTGATCGTATTTGGTATACCAAAATGATCGCAAACTTTTTTGGCTGCTTGAAGTGGTGAGATATGCTCTTTTAACTCAACAAATTTTGTTATATCACCACTGGCATTGCATGCAAAGCATTTAAAAAATGCGCCATTAGAGTCAGAATTGATACCAAGACTTGGTGTATTATGATCATGATCATGAAATGGACAAAAAGCATTTCCACTTTTAAACTCTATGCCATAAACACTTTGCACAAAATCTTTAAAATCATGCTTAGATATTGTTTGTTTTATCGTTTGAAAAATGTTATCACTCATCACTTTGCCTATCTAACCAGTTTAAATTGTTTGATGCTAGCTTTTTGAATTTGCTTAAATATCATCTTTATAATATTGACGCTCATCGCATTTCCTGCTTGTTTATAAGTCTGCGTATCGCTCACTACGATTTTAAAGCCCTCAGGAAATCCTTGCAGGCGTAAGCACTCTTTGGGAGTTAGTTTGCGTATGCGCTCGTTCTTTAATAAATTATTGTGTTCAAAACTATTTGAGCTAATCGTAGGGCAAAGCTCAAACTCAGCGCCTTTATTAAAACCTCTAGAGCGCTGTAAAATCTTTGGCTCTCTGCCACCTCCACCCATAGTAGTGAGCGTAGGAGCTAACCCATCCGTATCATAGACGCGTTTTATGCAGTCCGCACCTTTTATATCAAGCTCACCTACAACTTTAATAAATGTATCTGTCCTACGGTGATTTGGTTTTGTAGTGAGAGTGTTGGCGATACTCTCGTTTGCGTTTTTAGGCTCGAATTTTCCGTTAAATTTAGGGTTCTTACTACGGAAATGCGTTAAAGCCTTATCGCTCAAAAAGTATTTTTCATCTACACTCGTATCCAAAAAATCAGCCAGTCGTTTGTAGCCAGTTTTTGGAGCGATGCAGAATGCGTGATACTCTTGCGCATCTAAAAAGCCTACGATATAGAGCCGCTCCCTATTTTGCGGTATGCCGTAGTCTTTGGTGTTTAAAATCTCGGCGTGGCAAAAATAGCCTAGCCCTCGCAAAGCATCTAAAAAACTTTGATAACTTTTGCCGCCATTTATTGACAAAAAGCCTTTGACGTTTTCGTAGATGAATACCTTAGGGTGGGCTTCGCTAACAATTCGGTAAAATTGCCATATTAAGTTGCCTCTCTCGCCATTCTCACCTGCACGTTGCCCTGCTGTTGAAAAGTCTTGACAAGGGCTACCGCCGATCAAAATATCTATTTGCTCAGCGTAAGCTTTGGCATCAAGGTCTCTTATGCCCTCATAAAAAGTTAGCGGAGCATCGTGGTTGGCTAGATAGCTTTTGCGAGCAAATTTGTCTATCTCGCAGGCAAATATCATTTTTACACTATCAAAGACTTTTTTGGCAGCAAATTCTGGTGCGCCTATACCTGAAAAAAGAGTAGCAAGTGATATTTTATGCATCATCCACATCCGCAAAGAGGTTGTTCTCTTTGATAAATTTCTTTAAAACTTCTATGACCTCTTGTGCAAACTCGGGGTTTTTGAAGCGAAAACGCCTAAAGTAAAAGTAGATAGCGGCTTTACTTTTGCCAGTATGTCTTGCGACGTAGTCAGCTATCTCGCTCTCACTTGATGCACATTCAAGGGCTTTATAGTATGTATCTGCCACTTCATCAAAGTGCGGGCAGAGGTAGTTTTGTTTCACAAAAAGGGCGTGCTCGTATATCATAAAGCGATCATGTCTGTCATGCTTGCGGTCTAAATAACTTAAATTTTGTAAATTTTTCTTGCAAGTCTCAAGTATGCTGGCGTGATCTACACGTATATACTCCCTCATCGCACTCATGCTAGCCCCTTTTTTTAAAAAGCAAAGCTAATATGCCAAGTGTCAGCATAGCACCGCCTACAAAAGCACAAACAACCACGGCAATAACGCTTAAGGCAAATTGCTCAGTCATTTTTAATCCTTTTTAATCAAATCACGAAACGAAACCCCAAAGGAGCCAAAACAATGAACGAATACGAAATAGCCCTAGAACTTGTAAAGCTCGCCGCGCAAGAAGGCGCCTTTAAACCGTCCGAAAAAGACGAACTCGCGCGAGATATCGCTAAAGCTTTTAACGATATCAAAGCCGCAATCTTTAAAGACGACGAGCGCGGCAAAACTGCCACTAAGACCGACGCTTAGAATAGTCATCCTCGACGGTAACGAAATACCCGTATAAAGCTAGTACCACGCGTCGGGCATCATAATCTCTAAAGCGCCTTAAGGCTCTGACCGTTTCGTAAAGAACCTGAGAGGGAGACTTCGCGGCCAGTTTTTCGTCCGCTTTTACTTCGTCTTTCGCCGTTTTCGTCTCCGCCTCCGTCGCGGTCTTGCCCGGCGTTTCGTCCGCGCCGTCTAGCTTGTCCATAAACTTTAGTAGCCGCGCTACTACGTCGCTCGGCGGCAATTGGACGTATTTTAACGCGTATTCTAGGAAGACTCTGGCGTCTTTCGTCTCTACGCCCACGACCTCTGGGTAGATAATATGGGCGGTTTGTTTTCGCTCGTTCGCATCCTTTAGCTTGGCTTCTAGGACGCTAATCTCAAACCTATATTTATCCAACTCGGTTTGTAAAAACGACCTTACGGCTTCTTGTTTTTCAAACTCACACATCGCTTCTCCTTTTACTAAAAATTTCACCTTCGCCTTGGTAGATCCAGTTTTGATTGAGGTTGTATTTTTCACTAAGTCTCATCACCCACTCGTAGGGGATGAGCTTGCGGCCGCGTTTGACCTCGTTAAAAAAGTATTTTGTAGTTTCAAGTAGTTCGCAAATTTCCGCGAGATCTAGTCCAAAAATCAGCCTAATGCCCTCGAGCCTTTCACCGACCTCGGTTAGAGAGATGTAATCACTTGCTTTACGCCTCATGAATAGTCCTTTTTTAGCCAAAAATGGCTATAATCTAGGGTTAAAACAAAAGTTTTAATTTTTAGGCTTGTTTTTAAAGCCTCTAAATCAAAAGTTTTTATTTTTAATGAGTGAATTATACTATCAAATAATAGTAAAGTCAAGAGTAATAATATCAAATTTTATCTTAAAAGGATGAAAAAATGGAAAATTTAGAAGCTATTTTGGCGAGAATGCGCGCTGTGCTCGGAGTAAAAACAGATAAGCAGATGTGTGAAATTTTAGAAATTCAATATGGAACACTCGATAATTGGAAAAATAGAAAAAAAATCCCGAGAGGGAGGCTTTTGGAAATCGCCACAAAGCTAAACGTAACGCCTGAATATCTAGAGAGCGGAATAAATATATCAGGTGGCAATAATCAAATCGGCAACTCAAATATACAAAACAATGGTTCAAATGAAAAAGAGAGAGGCGAGATATGGAGCGAGTTTGTAAGGCTCTTTGATGAATACGGCAGTAACGCTATGCTTAGAAAATTTATCGAGCGTCTAGAGGAAGAAAAAGAGAAATTTACTAAAGGAGAGTAAAAATGCTTGAGCAGGATAAATACTGGACAAAAAACATCGGTCTTAGTGTAAATGATAACGAAAATGAAATAAGTGTCTTTGAGGTAAAGGAGCTGATGCTTTTTAGAGAAGATGCTAAGAGTAATGCAGGGTATGGAGATGACAAAATGTTGGCTGCTCAAGAATTTCTAGAATTTTTGGATATAGAATATCATGAAATTTTAGATGCTGATTTTGTTATTAAAGATAAAGATGATCCTGTATGGCTGTGGGTAAAATTTTCTCAAGGAATTGGCAGAAAAAAGAGGGGCGATACAAAAATATATAACATACAAATCCACGGTGGAAACAATCAAATAGGCAACGGAAATACTCAAAATAATAATGGAAGTAAAGCGTGATAGATGAATTTTTAAAAATGCTTTGTGAAGCGATATTTGCCGGGATCGGTCATTGTGCTATTTTAGCTCGTGATGCGATGAATAATCTCTTTTTGTATATACTCTATCATCCAAATCCACAGATCTTATATTATCGCCTTTTCGGGGCTATGATACTTTTTATGATAGTGACTTTTTTGTTTTCAATATATATGAGCAGAAGAAGACGCAGACTGAATAGATCAAAAAAAGATGAACAGCATAAAATTTATGATGAAGATGGACGCACGATCATAATAACTGGTGGAAACAACCAAATCGGCAACGATAATACGCAGAATAATTACAAGATATAGAGATAATGAAAGAAGTGGTTTTACAAAATTTCGGTTTTATTTTACTTGCTTTTTCTGTGTTACTATTTATTTTAATATATCTAGTTTTAATTTTTATTGGTTATAAACCAAGAGAGACAATAAAAACAATATTAGCCACCATATCCTATATTATACTTTATTTGCTAATTGAAGCCATTCTTTGCCGTATTATTTTTGGCAAAGAATATGAGTATTATGTGGGATATTATTTATTTTATTTATTTGCAGCATATATAGACTATAGACCTCGTGACTTAATACGAAGTAGCTGCATAACTATCATTTTATCTATTATACTAGCTATTGGTGGCGACGGGAAAGAATCTTTTTATGAGTTTTTGATGAATTTTACAGTAGGTTTTATATCAATAAATTTTACCTCTATAGTTTTTCTATCATTGCAAAAATTGATAAATTTTACTAAAGAACAATGGATGCAACATAAAATTACAAATAACATAAATGCAAAAACTATATCTATTGACAATGAAAATGATGTTGCAATAGAGAACTCTCGTGTTCTTAATGCAGAAATCAATACTTTAGTAGATACTGGGAATATATCAGAAAGCAGCATTCAAAATAAAATTCCTGATGATTTTACAAAAAATGAAAAAATATAAATTTCAAATTTTAATTAGAATACATATTGGAACTAGGCAAGCAAGTTTAGAGAATAGAAATAAATTATGGCGAATTACAAACATATAAAAAGGAGAGGATATGGGCAATGAAAAACAATCTAATATAGATGTTGTTCAAAAAAGACTTATTTCTGTTTTTAAAGATGAAACAAAAATATCCGCACTGTCTGGATTGTTGGATATGATAGAAAATAACTCTTTTGCTACAGCAGTCTCTAATATTGAGAATTTTTATACTAACTATGGTGATTTTGCTACAAAAAAAGAAGAAATAGACGAAATTTTGGATGACGTAAAAGACTCCCAAGAAAAAATAAATAATGCTTATAGCGAAATTTACGATATAGACGATAGGAGCATAGCACTAAAAGACTCGAGTAGTATTTTAAATAATTTAAGGCAAGCCAATAATGATGCTGTAAAAATAAGAAAAACATATATAAATTTTTATGGACAAAAAGACAGCGAAGGTAACCAGACACAAGGTATTGTTTCTAAACTCGAGTCTGCTTGTAGCGAAATAGAAGAATCGGAATATAAAATAAATGAGCTAAAAGATTTTTATGACGAGGTGTTTAATGGGATTACGGATGATAATGATCCAAAAAACAATAAAAAGTCATGGGTAGACTTTTTGGATGAAAAAAAAGAATATGTAAATAATATGATTGAACATGGGGAAAATGACTTTAAAAATTTAAAGAATAAGATAAATTCATTGCTTCCTGGCGCAACTTCCGCTGGGTTAGCTAGGGCATATATGAGACAAAGAAGAATAACGGAAAAGAAAGTAGAAAAGTGGAATCGTATTTTTAATTGGGCTATAGTAACATTTGCTGTTGCTTTCTTGTTTTATTTTATTTTAGCTATATATTTAAACACTTTTGGTTTTGTTGATTTTTTTAAAAGTTTACCATTGTGGGTATTTAGTGGATTTTTTATTTATTACTCAACACAACAGATTTCTGAATACAAGAAAACAGCCGATGAATATAGGCACAAAGAAGCCTTAGCGTCATCTTATATTGGCTTTGAGCGTCTTATATTGGAATCTGGAAATATAGAATTGAGAGATAAGCTTTTAGAAATAGCTACTGATGCTATCGGTGTTAATCCCAGTGATAGAATAAATTCTAGTGGGCAAATTCCAAGTTTAACATTTTTAGAAAAAATTATAGATTTACTTCCATCTGAAAGTCTGAGGAAACTTTATGACAAAATAGGTAATTCTCTAAATATCGCAAAAAATTAATAACTTTATACATTTTTTAGGAAACTCATAATCTAAACTATCCGCAAAAAAGCGGAGAGTTTAGATGGATAACGATTTAGATTTAATCAGAAAAGCATTTTAGCGAATTTGAAAATCATAAGGCATCACAAACCTTGCAAAAAAGTTTTTCTAAATTTTATCCTATGCAAAATAATACATAATATCTTACGCATTATTTTACTAACTCATCTAAATAATCCGCCCACCACTGCATCAGCATCCTCATATCTGCTAAATTTTGAGCTCTATTGTAAGCTTCTCTTACTTTATCCTTGTCCTTGTGTGCAAGGCATCGTTCGATAATGTCGGCATGGCAACCGTGCTCATTTCTTTTTTCATTGGCCATAGTAGAAAACATCGCACGAAAGCCGTGAGAAACGATCTCATCTTTGCCGTATCCCATGCGCCTTAGTGCTGTGTTTAAGGTGTTTTCGCTCATTGGACGGCTTTTAGATAGTGCGCTAGGGAAAAGATAGCCTTCAGTGCTTCCGCAAATTTTGGCATAGTCTTTTAATAAATTTACTACTTGATCAGCTAAAGGCAGTCTAAAGGCCTCTTTCATTTTCATCTTGTTCGCTTTAATCGTCCAAATTTTAACGGATAGATCAAACTCATCCCACTGGGCGGCTCTAACGTTAAAAGGTCTCATGGCGGTGTAGATCGCAAGCTTTAATGCGACTTTTGTTTTTATGTCGCCATTATACCCATCTACTGACGCAAGTAACGTGCGTATCTCGTTTTCATCTGTGATAGTAGGGAAATTTTTAGGCTTTGCGGTTTTAAAGGCGTATTTGAAATTTATATCGGCTACGACATTGTGAGCGATTATCTCATAGGTGACTGCGTATCTAAAAATTTGATTTAGCAAGATAAATACACGCTTGATGGTTTCTAAATTTCCAGCTTTTTCTATGATCTTTAATACATCTATTATTTCTACTGCTTTTATATTATCCAATGGCCGATCGCCTAAATATGGCGCAATGTGCTTGTTAAAAATCAAATTTTGTTTTTTTAAGTAGTTTGGAGTTATGTTTGCGGATTTTATATCTAGCCATTTTGCAGCGATATCGTTTAGTGTCGTTTTTTCGCTTCTCTTGCTTATGAGCGGATCGACACCCTCTAATATCTGAGCTGCCAACTCTCTGCGCTTTTCTCTAGCGGCTGAGAGGCTAAGGTCTGGGTATCTTCCTAATGCCATGCGACGCATTTTTAATGTAAGCGGGCTTTTATACTCAAATGCAAAAAATTTACGACCACTTGGCTCGACAAATATAAATAAATTTTGTCCGTCGGACTTTTTATAAACTTTATCTTTTGGTTTTAAGGCTCTTATGGCTGTATCCGTTAAGGGAGGGTTGATCTTTGGCATTTTTGTCCTTTAAGTGTCCGCAAGCCCCTAAAAATCAAGCGGCGATTTTTTACGGACATTTTTTTACGGACAACGTTTTATCTTCTAAATTATCCGTAAAAAGTCCTTAAAGGCAATTAAAAAGATTTAAAAATATTGAAAACAATTTAAATAAATAATATATATCAAAGATTGTTCTTATCGTATTTCTTGAAAGGTTTTTAAAAGGATTGAAATGAATTAAAAAGTATAAGATGGTGGAAGCGAGGGGGATCGAACCCCTGTCCAAAAGCAAAATCCGTACAGCCTCTACACGCTTAGCAAAAGTGAAAATTTCATCTAAAAAGGCTCACTTTCCAAAACCAAAATTTAGACTAAGACTAGAATTTCAGCTAGCAAGCAGTCACTTTGCTGGCCTACTCTAGCTAAATTACTCGCTTACATCCTAGCTAGAATGAGACAAAGCGAGGCTCAACTGAACTTACGCAGCTTTAGCGTAAGCAGGAGCGAAATTAACGTTGTTTGCGTTTAAATTTAATTTGAGCTTTTTACGCTTTGCTCAAAGCGACGTGCCACCGTACACACTCTGCTCCTGTCGAAGCCAAGTCGCTCCCATAAAAAATGAAATGGTTTAGTTGGATTGTTTAGTCAAGCTTTGCAGGTACGTCAATGATCTTAGGCTCAAGGACGCTAAAATACTCTAGGTCTTTCTCGACGTCGCCTTTGTATTTATGAAACTGATCGCTAATAAGCAGCAACCAATCTATAAATTTATCATTTGCTGGACCTTTTAAGCTTCTAGCCTCTTGAGTGACCTCTTCAGCTAAAGTCGTTAGTTTCAAGATCGGGTCAAGATGCATAAAACCTGCTGCTGATTTGATATTGTGAAAGATCCTAGAAAGCTCTAAAATGCTCTCCTTATACTTATCAGCTCTTCCTAAATTTATTATCAAAGGCTCTAGTAAATCGCACATCAAAGTGTAGTGGGAGAGAAACTCCTCAACTATATCGTAAGAATAATCGACTTCAAGCCTTTTTAATATACCCATTTTCATGTCCTTAAGAAATTGGCGTAATTGTAGCAAAATTTTGATAAAATTGTTAGCATTATCACAAATTTTACCGGACTTAGCCATGAGAGATGAAAAAATCGCAAAGAAAAAACTCACTATAAATGATATAAAAAACAAAAAAGGCATCGAGCCTATCGTGATGATAACCGCCTACGATGCGCTATTTGCGAAGATTTTTGATGATTATGCTGATGTGATCCTTGTTGGCGATAGCCTAAACATGAGCTTTAATATGAAAGAGAGCACACTAAGTGCTGATATGAGCACCATGCTTTATCACACAAAGGCCGTTTGCGCCGGGGCTAAAAAGAGTTTTATCCTAGCTGATATGCCATTTGGCAGCTACACAAACGAAAAACAAGCGATCAAAAATGCGATGAAATTTTTCAAGCAGACAAATGCCGATGCGGTGAAACTTGAAGTTGGCATGCATCAGGTAAATTTAGTAAAACGCCTCTGCGAAGAGGGCATAAACGTGATGGCTCACATCGGACTAAAGCCGCAGTTTTTTAAATTTGAGGGCGGTTATAAGATAAAAGGCAGAAGCGAGCTTGAGGCAAAAAGGCTAGTTGAAGAGGCTTTGGCGTTTGAGCAAGCTGGTGCGTTTGGCATACTTCTTGAGGGCACGCTTAGCAACGTGGCAAGCGAGATAACAAGGCAGGTTCGTGTGCCAGTTATCGGCATAGGCTCTGGAGCAGACGTCGATGGTCAGGTGCTTGTCTGGTCTGATATGCTGGGATTTTTCGAGGACTTTAAGCCAAAATTTGTCAAGCGCTATCTTGACGGAGCCACTCTTGTGCGAAAAGGCGTGCAAAGCTACGCCAACGAAGTAAAAAACAAAATTTTCCCAAGCGAAGAGTTTTCGTATAAAGGTTAAATTTACATCCCAAATTTATAAAAACTCTGCAAAAAACACTAAGCAAAACCCAGTTCTAGCAACACCAAAGCGCTAGAGCATACTTTTTTATTTTAAAAAAGCTCTTCTGATTCAAGATAGTTTTGCGAGATGTTTCGCTCTTTTTCGTCAGTATTTACATGAAGGACGTAGTAGCCTATCTGAGTGTTGCTAGCATCAAGTAGCGGCACAACGCAAAAATAGTGCGTCTTATATACGTAAAATTCATACTTTTTAAGGTCGATATCGCGCAAAATTCCAACTATATTTAAATTCGCACTGCTTAAATTTTCGATGTAATAATCGCTTAAAATTTGATCACTCGGCACGCTTTTATGTGCTGGCATCTTATCTTTTGATAGGAGCACGAAAAGGTCTATGCCTTGCGTTTTATAAAAATTTCCAAGTGAGTCGTAGTTTAGCAAAACCTCGATGCTACCGATGTTTTTACCCTCATGCATCACATTTGAAACAGCCCTTATATGCACCCCCGCATACCACGCCTCGATGCCAACCATGGGCCTATCTTGCCGCCTTGACTCTTGGACTAAAAACCTGCCACTAGCGATCATATCGCCATATCTATTTAGATCCCAGCTTCTTACGTAGCTTTTTAGATCTTTGTCGTAAAGATGAAGTTTGATGTTGTTATACATCGACGCTGCGCCAAGAGTTTTGGTCAAATTTTCAATGTTTTTTACGCATTCGTCGCGGTTTTGACCTAGCAGGCACATCTGTATAGACTCATTTTGAGCAAGCAGGATCGAGATCGCCATTGATGAAAATTTCTCATCATCGATGCTTTTGTTTAGCTGCTTTACGTGGTAGTCAAAAAAGACACGCATATTGTTTTGCTTTTTTTCAGCCATGTATGAGCTATAAAGAAAATAAAAAAGGCTACCAAGCAGCGCAAAAACGACTAGGACGATATAGATATTAAAATATTTTTTATATTTACTCAAAACTAGACCTTAGTTTTTTTTCTAAAAATTTAGCAAATTCGTCAAATTTAGGCAGCTCAAGCTCGCTTTTTCTTCTGGAGCTAGCCCAAACGCTATCTGGGAAAAAAGCATCGTTTTCAAATCTCGCAATAACGTGAATATGCACGTGTGGCACGTAGTTTCCAAAGCTTGCGATGTTTATCTTAGTTGGTTTATAAAACTCAAGCATAGCCTTTTCAGCCACCAGCATAGCCTCAAAAAGTCTAGCCCTACTCGCCTCATCACAGTCACTTAGCTCCCTATATGGCTTTGCGCTAAAAATTTTCACCCACGGAAGCTCGTTCTTTTCGCGCTCAACTCTTATAAATTTATCTTCATATATCATTTTTGCCCCTATTTTATACGAAATTTCTCTCTCGCAAAAGCGTGTAAAGCTTGATCGTTGAAACAAAAAATGTCACGATCGCAGGTCCAAGTATCACGCCCCAGAAGCCAAACGTCGTGATACCAGCGATCATCGCAAAAAAGATGAGTAGCTCGTTTATCTTTGTTGGTATCTTGACTAATTTTGAGTTTATAAATTTAATAACAAGCGGCTTTAGCAAGGTATCAGCGCCAAACGAGATCACGATAATAGTGTAAAGTGCGATCGTGATAGCGGCTGCTGTGTTGCCATTTGCAAACTCATAGATACTAATAGGCGCCCACGCCAAAAAGCCGCCAACGACTGGGATGAGTGAAGCGAAGCTAAAAAATATGCCAGTTAGCACGCCGTCATAGCCGTAAAAACTGGTGATAATGGCAAACAAAAAGCCCTGAATGATCATATTTGCGATGGTTGAGTAAAAAACGACGCCCATCACGTTGCCAACCTCGCTTAGTATCGACTCAGTGTCCTCTTTTTTAAGGGGAAGCGCCTCTTTTAGGTAGTTTATAAGCTCGTTACCGTAAAGGTTGCAAAAGAAGAAAAAGACTAGGATGATGATCATATCAACACCAAATTTAAGGCTTAGCTTGCCTAAATTTGCAAGATTAGCAGCGACTTGCGAAAATAGCATCTTGATATCAAGCCCACCTATAAATTCCTTTATCTTTGGCTCTAAGAAATTTATCGACTCTGGCAGGCTAAAGTCGTAGTTTTTGATAAACTCGATCGTCTTTGTGACGTTGTTTATGTCAAAGCCAGCTGCGTATTTCGCGATCTCTACGACTGCGTAAAGAAGTGGTGCGATAAACAAACAAAGAAGCGCAAATGTCGTAAGACCTGACGAGAGCGTTTTGCGGTTTTTAGTAAGCGTTAAAAATGCGATCTGCACGTTTGCAACAGCCACCGCGAGCAGCGCTGCGATAAAAATATCAAGTAAAAATGGTTTAAAAAGATAGACCACCAAAGCCAAAGCACAAAACGCAAAAATTCCAAAAAACAGCCTATTATTCATCTTGCTCCCTTAAAATGGGGTAATTATAGCAGATTTATCAAAGCTACTCATTTGCTTGATAAATTTACTAAAACGCTCTGGTGCCAAATTTGCAAAGAGCTGGCTTTTGGCATTTTTAGCCTGCCACCGCTTAATAAATTTAGATAAATTTATGCCTTACGTAAATTTTCTAGCTCGAAAGCTCCTATAAATTTAGCCTTTTACGTGCACTGAAAATTTGCTCCGACAACCTCACACTCATCACAAATTTGCATATAGATCGTGCCCTCGCCGTCTATCAAGCCACCAAAAGGAATTTGCGCTAGATATTTCATCGTTTTACCACATTTTGGGCAGGCTAGATACTCGCTGTCTTGCTGCCACTGCGGATATCCTCCAAGTAAAATTTCACCATCGATCATAGCCGCATAGTGCATACAGACCTCGTTTGCTAGCTCAAATTTTTGCCCGTCAAGCGTTGCCACAGCCTCTCTTACATAGTCTTCGCTCTCACCCTCACCTACTACCTCTGTTTGCACATTATTGCCGTCATTTTGGCAAAAGTACTGCACAAAGCCAACACAGGTCGGGCAAAACTTAAGCACAGCGTCATTTTTAAGCTCCAAACCAAGCCGCTTTAGGCTCTCTTTTTTGATGGTGAGTTCTAGCATCTCGCCGCTACAAAATTTACACTTTTCATCACTTAGTGCTTTAAATTTAACGCTTGCCTCTGCGCTTTGGCTTGGCTGGCAGGTAAAGCACTTATCAAAAACTAGGCTTCTTCTCTTGCCACTGCTATCAAAACTCCAGCCAGCAGTCTGAACATATGCGTCAGTGTCGGCATAAAGCTTCGTCTTCCAAGGCTTTGACGTACCATAAAGCCTAAAAAATAGCTCTCTCACCACCTCATCGCCCTGCCATGCAAGTGCTGATAGGATGTGATTTAGCTTGACTATATTTTCTTCGCTTGAAAGCCTCTTTATAAGCTCATCTCTGATCTTTATTGAAGCCTTTTTGTAAATTTCAGGTGGGTAGTACCCGCTGTTTTTTGTCACTTCTTCGATGATCTGCTCGTCGCAAATGCCATGCAGATAAAAAATATATGTGAGGTCGCTGTAAATTTCATCATATTTATATAGCTCGTCAATGCGAGCGAGGATATCTTTCTGCCTCTTTTTGATCTCATCTTCGCTTAAGCCCTCGTAAAACTCCAGCTTCTCTTTTTGCCTGCACTCATAACAAATCCCGTCAAAGTAAATCGTCCTTTGCTTGCACTTAGGACAAAGATGTGGCTCGCCCATTTTTGCTCCAAATTTAAATTTCGCTACTCAAAAAGCCCTTTTTCGATGTCGATCTTGACGTTAAAGGTCTCAAAGCACTTCGCACTTGCGATCCTGCCCTTTGCTGTGCGCTCTATAAAGCCATTTGCAAGCAGATATGGCTCTATAACGTCCTCAACCGTGCCCTCGTCCTCACTAAGTGCCGCAGCGATCGTGCTAAGCCCCATCGGACGGCGCCTTGCTTGCATCAAAATTTCTAAATACCTAATATCCATCTCATCAAATCCAAGCGAATTTACGCCAAGCGCATTAAGCCCCTCTTTTGCGCGCTCGTGGCTGATGATTTGCTCGTCATTTACCTCGGCAAAGTCGCGGATACGCTTTAGCAGTCTAAGAGCAATCCTTGGCGTGGCACGTGAGCGTTTGGCGATCTCAAGCGAGGCATTTTTATCGCACTCTTTACCAAGCTTAGCTGAGGCGATCTGCACAATACGGCTTAGCTCGCTGCTTGTATAAAACTGCAGCCTAAAATCCATCCCAAAGCGATCTCTTAAAGGCGCTGAGATCATACCAGCACGTGTCGTTGCGCCAATAAGCGTAAATTTTGGCAAGTCTATCTTGATAGTCTGAGCTGCAGGCCCTGAGCCTATGATGATGTCTAGCCTAAAGTCCTCCATCGCAGGGTAAAGCACCTCTTCGATAGCTGGGCTTAGGCGGTGTATCTCATCGATAAAAAGCACGTCGCCCTCTTGTAAATTTGTAAGGATCGCTGCTAGGTCGCCACTCTTTTCTATCATCGGCGCTGCGGTCATTTTGATACTTACGCCCATTTCGTTTGCGATGATGTGAGCAAGGGTGGTTTTACCAAGTCCTGGAGGGCCGTAAAAAAGCACGTGGTCTAGGCACTCATTTCGCTTTTTGGCTGCTTTTATAAAGACGTCTAAATTTTGTTTTATCTTTTCTTGACCGATGTAGTCTTCAAATTTGCTAGGTCTTAGCGAGACTTCAAAGTCGTTTTCAAAGCTTACTTTTTCGATTTCAACGATTCTATCCAAAGTTTTTCCTTCTAAATTTAAGGCTTCATTTTACGCTTTTATGCTTAATCTAAGCTCGTTTAAATTTGTAGTAAAAGGTGCTGCCCTCGCCATAAACGCTATCAACGCCATATAAAATGTCATGTTTTTGGCAAATTTCACTGACGATATTTAGCCCAAGACCAAAACCGCCTTGAATTTCATCCTCTCTCACGTATCTTTTCCAGACCCTTTTGACGTCCTTTATCCCCTTGCCAAAGTCCTGCACGCTAAGCTTTATAAGCTCTGCTTCAAGCTCTAAATTTACTATTATCTCGCTCTCTTTTGAGCTGTATTTTATGGCGTTTGTAATGGTGTTATCGATGATGCGCTGAGCTTCGACCTTGCTTAGCATAGTAAATGCCTCGCTTGCTAAATTTGTCTTTACTACGATGTGCTTGACATCAGCCACGCTTGAGAGAAATTTCACTCGCTCTTTAACATACTCGCCTAAATTTAGCCTCTCAAGTGGAAATTTGATATAGCCACGCTTTATAAAAAACTCGACATCTTCGTAGGTTATTTGCATCTGTTTTAGGGCGTTTTTGATGCGGGTTATATACTTGTTTTCAAGTCCCAGCATCTCAAGGTTCATGCCAGCTACGCCAAGTGGGGTCTTGAGCTCGTGCATAGCGTCGTTAAAGAAGTTGTTCATATATTTTTGAAACTCTTTGTAAGGCTTAACGCTACTTAGATATAAAAAATAGACGATAAAAAGCACTGCCACAAGGATGACAAGCAGCATAAGAGCTGTTAAAAATATGTTCTTTTTGTTATCAAGCTCCTTTTCTACGACGATGTAGTAAGGGGTCTTATCTTTTATAAAAAAGCTCTTGTAAAAGAGATACCCGCTCTCTTCTAGAGTTACAAATTTAAAGCTGCTTGGCTCTTTGGTAAGGGTTGAGATGATGGGTTTAAAATTTACATCATAGATGGCAAATTTATATTTTAATGAGCTAGCTATATTTTCGTTTTTAAGAAATGAATTTTTGATGATGGTTTCATGCTTCATAGCACCAAAAAGGGCTTTTGAGCTGCTGTTTTTCTGGCTTAAATTTAAGATCACAAAGCTTTGAAAGCAAAAAAGCGACATTATGACAAATGTCGCTATGATCTGGATCTTAAAGCTCTTGTGCATCTATCTTGTAGCCTATGCGCCTCTTTGAGATGATAAAGTCGTTTGTTGTCTTGTTTCTTATCTTTAAAACGTGCATTCTTATATCAGCGCCCTCTATATCTTTGTCATTCCAGACAAGATCTCTAAGCTCCTCCATACTGACGTAAGAATTTAAGTGTGAGACTAAACACTCGACCAAAGCGACCTCTTTTGCACTAAGATCAACAGCTTTGTCGTTTTTATATAGCACACGCTTGTTTAGGTTAAAGCTAAACTCGTCATTTATCTTAACTATGTTTTTATCGTCAGTGCCATAGTATTTTCGCATAAGCTCAGCAACTCTAAATTTAAGCTCAGCTAGCTCAAATGGCTTTTTTAGATACTCATTACAGCCAAGCTCGTATCCGATCGCCATATCGTCTATATCGACTAGAGATGTCGTTATCATGATAGGAGCGTTTGGATTTAGACTTCTTATATACTTAATGACCTCGTGACCATTTACTCCAGGCACTTTTATGTCAAGTATAAAAAGGTGATAGAAATTTTTCTCTATCAAGTCGCAAGCCTCTTGACCGTCGCTCACCGCTGTAACTTCATAACCAAGCGTCTGCAAAAACTCACAGACGCTCTCTTGAAACCCCAAATCATCTTCTAAAAGCAAAATCTTCAAAATGCTCTCCTAAAAAACAAACTTTAATAAGATTTTTATCTATTGTAATACTTAATAGGTAAATTTCAAATTAAAATTCTTTTTTAAGTATTAAATAAAAATTTGTCCTGCATAGACTATGTAATATCTTAGCAAAAAGACACCACAAATGACTAAAATAGCGTTTAGCACGGCAAATTCGCGTTTGAAATCATGCACCTTTAAAACACTTAAATCTAAAATGATAGGCACAGCCATACCAAGACCTATGACGCCGATATAAAACATCAGCCCAAGAGAATTTGCGCTAAGTGCGTTTGCTACGGCATCTGCGCCGCTTGCACTTGCACCTTTTACGACCATGAAAAGAGCAACTATCAGCAAAAAATCGACTATTATCGCTAAAAAGTCAAATTTTAATAAAAAGTGTGCAGTTTGGTTTTGCGCTCTCTTTTCATCTTTTAGCACGCCAAGAAGCAGTGTAAATGCACCAGCACAGCTTAAGCCAGAAACTAAGAATAATAGTGGCAAAACTGGTGTGTTCCAAAGTGCGATCTTGTGAGCTGCGCTTAGCAAAAAGCCCGTATATGCGCCAACGCCGATGCCTAAGATGAAAAGCAAAACTCCAAGCAAACCTGAAAGCTTGCTAGCTAAATTTGCAAGCGCGTCAAAAAGAGAAATTTTAAGCGATGCTATCTCATTTTTAAATGCTCCAAGCGCGTATATAACGCTAAGAGGCGTATAAACTAGAAGTAGCGCAACGCCTATTGACATAACTGAGTCAAAGTTATAAAGCAAAAGTATCCAGTAAAAGCTAAGCGGCTTGCCAAGATCAAGCACCAAAAGGGCAAGTCCAAGGATGATCGCCACTGGAGCGATAAGGGCGGCTGCTTTAAAGTAGTAGTTATCCTTGCCAAATTTATTTGAGATAAGCACAGCAACGATGCTAGCACCTGCACTAAGTCCTGCTAAAAATAGATAAAAAGCTATCGGCCAGCCCCAGTAAATTTCTGTGTATTGAGCTAAGCTTCCTGACATGTTATTCATGGTGTGCTCCTTTTGTATTTGCGATCATCGCAAGTGAAGGTTTTGTGTTTAACTCCGCTTTTGGCAAGTAATATTTGCTCTCTTTTAGTTTCTTTGAAATTTTAGAGTTTTCATCATTTACGTCGCCAAAAGTTAGTGCATTTGTAGGGCAGACGCTAACACAAGCTGGGTCTTTGCCCTCTTCTAGCCTGCTCTCATAGCAAAATGTGCATTTGCCTATCTCGCCATCTGGCAAGACGTAGCGAGCGTCGTATGGACAGGCTAGGATGCAGTACTTGCAGCTAACGCAAATTCTATGATCAAGCAGTGTCACGCCATCAGCCGTTTTAAAGCTAGCGCCAGTTGGGCAAACCTCAACACAAGGTGCATCTTCGCACATAACGCAGCTTTGACGTAAAAAGTCAGTCTTTAAATTTGGAAATGTCCCACTCATCTTTGCATGCACCTGAAAGCGGTAAAGTCCCCTTGGCACGTTGTTTGCACTTCTGCAAGCTACCGAGCAGCCTTGACAGCCGATGCATAAATTTTCATCATGTATCATCATATATTTTTTCATTTTCTATCCTTACGCTTTACTTATGCTAACGCCAACATTTGTAACCATAGTCGCAGCCACCGGACCCTCAGCTGGATCAAGAAGCACGCTTGTGTTAAGCCCTACGTGATCTATACTCTTAAGGCCTGGCGTGATGTGTCCAAAGCCGTGATAGATAAAGAGTGTATCTTCTCTAATGCCCTCAGTCACCATAAGCTTGCCCTTTTGCTCGCCAAATTTATTTTTGACTAAAACCGTGTCGCCGTCACGTAAATTTTGCTTTTTAGCGGTGTTTGGATTGATCCAGATAGGGCTATCGCTCATAAGGTCATTTAAAAATGGCACTGCCTGAGTGTGGCCGTTGGTATGGATAGGCGTTTTGCCACAAGTTAAGCAAAGCTCGTGTCCGTCAAATGTGTCCATATCTTTGTCATTTAGCGCGCCATACCCTGCAAACTGTGCCTCGACATCAGGTAAAAATAGCTCTATCTTGCCGCTTTTTGTTTTAAGCTTAGCCATATCGTCCATCAAGCCATTTTCTCCTACAAATTTAGCAGCTGCTGGATATTTAGCGACAAATTTATCGATCAAACCTTTTTCTCTAAACAAAATTCCCGGCTCATCCCACGTGATAAAGCCATCTTTTTCTAGTGCGGCGAGTAAATTTACATCTCCACCAGCTTGTTGCATCCTAAACTCACGTATATCGTTCCAAGTGTAAAGCTCGTCTATCTTCATGCGGCGTGCTAGCTCTCTAAAGATAAACGCCCCGTCCTTCGTGTCGCCAACTGGATCAACGACTTTATTTCTTATCATATAAGCTGGTTTTAGACCTGACTTGTCCTCTATGCCCTCGTCGCGCTCAAGGTAGCTGCTCTCAGGTAAGATGACATCAGCAAAGGTCGCCATATCGTTTAGATAGACATCGCTTACTACGATGAGCTCAAGCTTCTTCATCGCCTCTATGCTCTTCATCGTCTCAGCCACATTTATGAGGTGGTTAAAGCGGATGTTAAACCAACCTTTTATGGCGTAAGGCTTCTCGTTTAAGATAGCGTTATCTATATCCATCAAAACGCCATGTTTTCTGCTTACAAATTTATGCGCTCCAGCCTCGCCAGCGAAGTCTAGTCTAGTGACTTTTGGCACTTTAAATTTCTCATCTGGGTTTTTAAGAACTGGGAATTTATCCTCGCCAACTAGCTTGTTAAAGGTCTTTGCGTTTTTGCCACCAAAAAGACCGCCCTTAACCTCCCAGTTGCCCATCATCGCATTTGCAACCATGATGGCTTTTGTCCTCATGTATTCAGCTCTTGTGGTAGTTGTCTTATGCCCAAAATCAAAAATAACTCTTGGAGCAGCTTTATAAATTTCATCAGCGATGCGTCTAACATCACTTGCTTTTATGCCAGTGATTGTCTCTTGCCATTCAGGCGTTTTGCCCTCTACGCTTTTAACAATCTCATCAAAGCCAGTTGTAAATTTTTCTATAAATTCTTTATCGTAAGTACCATTTTGTATCCAAGTGTTGATAAGCGCTAGCACAAAGGCAAGGTCGGTGCCAGGTTTAACTGGTAACCACTCATCGGCCTTTGAAGCCACAACGCTAAATCTTGGCTCAAGCACAAGTAGCTTTGTATCCTTGCTAGCTGCAAATTTAGCAAGCTTTTTAGCATCAGCTATGACGATACCCTCAAAGAGGTTGTGGCCAAAATTTACAACGTATTTTGCATTTGCAAAGTCTCTTTTTAGCTTAGCTATGCCATACATCTGCTCGCAGACCATTTGATAGGTGATCGGACAGCATGAAAAGTGTGAAAAGCAGTTTGGCGAGCCATAAGCTGAGGCAAAATTTACCATTAGCTTGTGCGTTTGCGAGCTTTTACAGGTAAAGACAAAGCTTTCAGGGCCATACTTTTGCTTGATCTCAAGCATCTTTGAAGCGACATAGTCAAGCGCCTCATCCCAGCTAACCTCACGCCATTTATTTTCGCCTCTCTCGCCAGCTCTGATTAATGGCTTTTTGATCCTATTTTTATCATAGAGCTGACTTAAGCCTGAGCCACCCCTTGCACAAAGAGAGGTTGCTGTACCGCCAGCTTTTGGATTGCCACTTAAAAAACGAACTTTGCCATCAACGACTTTTGCTTCGATAGGACACCTTGAAGAGCACATCTCACAAAAGCTATGAACGTGCTTTTCGCCTCCATTTGCAGCACCTTGCAAAGCACCACCTGATAGAGATGATGCAGCTGCGCTAACTCCTGCACTGAATTTTAAAAATTCTCTTCTATTTAAGCTCATCTTTCTCCCTTTAAAAGAAATTTTACTTTTGTTATTTTATTATTTAAAGATAAAACTAAAATTAAATTTTATTTAATAATTTTTTTTAATTTTAATTTTTTATGATATGTGAGATTAAATATCAAAATAGAGCAAATTTTAAAAATGATAAATTAAGAAGGATTAAATTTTAGTGCGATTTTTGCGTGAATTGTAAAAATTTAAAATTTAAAATTTAAAAAGAGATATTATTTAAGAATTTGATATAAAAATTGAAAATTTAAAGTGTGTTAAAAAGCCGAGAGAGATCTCGGCTTAAGTTTTATATAAGAACTGGAGCTACTATAAATCCAAGGATAACTGATAATGCAACCATTATAGTTCCTGGGATGAAGAATGAGTGGTTAAATACAAATTTACCAACTCTTGTAGTTCCTGTATCGTCCATCGCTATCGCACCTAGTGTTGTAGGATATGTTGGCAATACAAATAGACCAGAAACTGCAGCAAATGAAGCTACAAGTATCCAAATTTGACCTGAATTTTCAGGGCTAGTCATACCAAGAGCAGCAGCAACAGCAGGCATCATAACCTTTGTTGTAGCAGCTTGTGAGTATAGCAAGCAGCTTAAGAAATAAAGCGCAACAGCTAGGATAAATGGATACTGAGTAACGAAGTCTTTTGCAACCTCTTTGATAGCGTCAAGGTGTCCATTAACAAATGTTGTACCAAGCCATGCGATACCAACAACGCAGATGCACGCATTCATACCGCTTTGAAAAGTGCTAGTTGATAGAAGTTTGCCTGTCTCAACCTTGCAAGCTACTGCTATCGTAAAGCCGATAGTTAGCATAAAGCTAATGATAGCTGCATCTCTTGAAAGGATAGGTTTTTCTACTAAATTTAAGCTCTTTGAAATGCATAGCGCATAACAAACAACGATCAAAACGCCAACTGCAAAGATAGCAACTGATCTTTTTGCGTATGGTTTTGGCTCGTGATACTCGACATCCTTAACCTCTGCAACCAAACCTTTTGCAAGTCTATCTTGATAGATAGGATCTTTTGAAAGGTCAAGATCATAAAATTTATTGATAATAAACGCAGTGATAATCATAGCCACAAATGTAGTTGATATACAAATAAATAGCAACACTGGATAGCTAACACCTAGCTTTTCACATAGACCACTCATAGCAACAAACGCAGCTGAGATCGGGCTTGCAGTGATCGCTACTTGAGAAGAGACAACTGAAAGCGCAAGTGGAGCTGAAGGTTTGATATTTTGAGTTTTTGCAACCTCAACGATAACAGGGATCATAGAAAACGCAGTGTGTCCAGTACCTGCAAGGATAGTTAAAAAGTAAGTAACTATCGGAGCAAGAAAGTTGATCTGTTTTGGATTCTTGCGTAAAATTTTAGTTGCTACTTGAACTAAATAATCAAGTCCGCCAGCAACTTGCAAAGCTGTGATCGCTGAGATAACTGAAGCGATGATCAAGATAACATCCATAGGGATGTCTTTCATATCGACTTTCATACCAAGCAAAGCAAGCACAACAACGCCTAGACCACCTGCGTAGCCAACGCCCATACCACCTAGTTTGACACCAAGATAGATGCCGCCAAATAGGACTATAATCTGTAAGATCAGCATTATATCCATCGAAAACTCCTTTATTAAATTTTATTACTAAAATCACCACTTAAGCGTGCCAGAATTTTGGCACGCTTTTAATAATACTTTGCTTAAATTTTTACCTAACCATGCTCGGATTTAGCATATTTTTAGGCTCTAAAATCTTATCGATCTCTTCTTTGCTTAGATAGCCTCTCTCTAGGCAGATATCGCCAACTGCTTTACCTGTTTGAAGGGCTTCTTTAGCGATGCTTGCTGATTTTTCGTAACCGATATATGGGTTAAATGCTGTTACGATACCAACTGAGCCAAGAACTGATTTTAAGCAAGCCTCAGGGTTTGCAGTAAGTTTTTTGATAGCTTTTTCAGCTAATGTTTTCATCGCGTTTTCAAGGATAAATATAGAGTTAAATAGCGCATAAGCGATGCCTGGTTCAAATGCATTTAGCTCAAATTCGCCTCTTTCAGAGCAAAGCATGATAGTTACGTCGTTACCGATAACTTCATAGCAAGCCTCGCCTACAACCTCAGCGATAACTGGATTTACCTTACCTGGCATGATTGAGCTGCCTGGTTGCATTTGAGGTAAATTTATCTCGCCAAGGCCACATCTTGGACCTGAGTTCATTAGTCTTAAGTCATTTGCAATTTTTGAAAGTCTAACAGCAGCAGTTTTAAGCGCGCCACTTACATGGACAAAGTCTGCAGTATCTTGTGTAGCAGCGATGAAGTCATCAGCTTTTTTGAAATCAACGCCAGTGATCTCTTTTAGTTTTTTAACAACTACGTTTTTGTAGTCTGGGTGGCAGTTGATGCCTGTACCTATCGCAGTTGCGCCCATGTTTAGGTATGTCATTGACTCACGAGCTGCTATGATCTTTTCGATGTCACTTTTGATATAGCTTGCAAATGCGTTAAAAGTGTTGCCAAGTGTTGTAGGGACAGCATCTTCAAGCTCTGTTCTACCCATTTTGATGATATCTTTAAAGTCTTTTGCTTTTTTCTCAAGCTCATCTTTTAGCAAATTCATAGCAGCAAGCAAGTCAGTAAGCTTTGCATAAGTTGCTACCTTAATAGAGCTTGGATAAGTGTCATTTGTGCTTTGTCCAAGGTTTGTGTGATCGTTTGGATGAATAAATTGATACTCGCCTTTTTTGTGACCCATGCTCTCAAGTGCGATGTTTGTGATGACCTCATTTGAGTTCATATTTGTACTTGTTCCTGCACCACCTTGAACCATATCAACGACAAATTGATCTAAAAACTCGCCAGCTATTACTCTATCAGCAGCTTTTGCCAAAGCATCAGCTATCTTTGGATCTAAAACGCCAACCTCTTTATTTGCAAGCGCAGCAGCTTTTTTGATCTGCGCAAATGCCTTTACAAAGTATGGATACTCTTTTAATGTTCTACCACTCATGTGGAAGTTCTCAGTAGCCCTAAATGTTTGGACACCATAGTAAAAATCATCAGAAATTTCCAACTCGCCGATGAAATCATGTTCTTTTCTAGTTGCCATAACAGCTTCTCCTTAGTAAAAATTTGTTACCGAGTGAAATTATATAGGTATTTGAGGTTTTAAATATTAATGACTACTTATTTTTTTTAAGCTTTAAGATTTTTAGTTGATAAGACGACGTTTGGAGCAAAATTATATTTCATTTTTAAGCTAATTTTTATGATTTTACTCTTCTAAATTGTTATATTACTAATAATATCACTTTTTTATTATATAAAAAGGGTCAAAATAGCTCAGATTTGTCCTACACTTTAAGTTTAAAAGCCATTTTTGAGAAAATTTAACAAATAATTAATGTAAATTTAAAGTTTAAACAACACAAAAATAAAAAAATTAAGTTAAACTTTAATTATAATATTACTTCGTGACACATTTATATGATGAAAATTTAAAATTTGCGGTTCTGTCTAAATTTACAAACTCGTTATGAATGGTAAATTTAAGGGGATAAATTTAAGTTGCCTCTAGAAATTTCCTAGAGGCAAAGTGAATATTTAGCCTTCAAGTCCTAAATTTGCTCTATACTCTTCGTATGTGCCTTTAAAATCAACGACTTCGCCATTGCCTTTTAGGTGTAAAATTCTATTTGCAAAGGCATCTATCAGCTCCCTGTCGTGGCTTACGCAGATGACTGAGCCATTAAAGTTATAAAATGCCTCGCCAAGTGCGATGATAGCCTCAAGATCGAGGTGGTTGTTTGGCTCATCCATGACAAGTAAATTTGGCCTGTGAAGCATGAGCTGAGCTAGTCTTACTCGGTGTTTTTCGCCACCGCTTAGCGCGCCTACTGCTTTTTCTTGCTCAGCACCGCTAAAGAGCATCCTGCCAAGGCACTTTCTGATCTCGTCTATGTCCTTGTTTTTGGCATCTTGCAAATATTCATATAGCTTTAGCTCTCCATCTATCTTATTTACCGTATCTTGCGCAAAATATCCTAGCTCGATGGTCGCGCCTATATGCACCTCGCCCGCGTCAGGCTTTATCTCGCCCATTATGATCTTACAAAGTGTGCTTTTGCCAACGCCGTTATGACCGATGATGGCTAGCTTGTCGCCCTTTTCGAGCTTAAAGTTAAAGTTTTCAAATATCACTTTATCATCAAATTTCTTACTTACGTTTTTAAGCTCAATTAGCTCGTTTCCTATCTCGCGGTTTGCACGAAATAGAATGCTTGGATCACGCCTGCTTGAGACTGCGATCTCTGCGATATCTAGCTTTTCAAGCTGCTTTGCACGTGAGGTCGCCTGCTTTGCCTTGCTCGCATTTGCTGAAAATCTCGCGATAAATTTCTCCAGCTCCTCTTTCTCTTTTAGCTTCTTATCGCGCTCCATCTCATGCTGCTTTGCGATCAAATTTGCAGCCATATACCAGTCGTCATAGTTGCCTGAAAACTCGCGAATTTTCTTAAAATCCACATCCAAAATATTTGTGCAAACTCTATTTAAAAAGTGCCTGTCGTGACTGATAACCACAAGCGTGCCCTCGTGGCGGTTTAGCTCGTTTTCTAGCCATGCGATCGCGTCTATGTCAAGGTTGTTTGTCGGCTCGTCTAAGAACAAGATGTCTGGCTTTGGAAATAGCACTTGAGCCAGCAAAACTTTAACTTTATCTGAGTTTTCAACCTCGCTCATGAGCTTATCAAATTCATTTAGTCCAAGCGAGCTTAGGATTTTTTCTATCCTAGTCTCATACTCGTAGCTTGGGTCTTCTTCAGCGCTTATCATCTCAAGCTCGCTTAAACGCTCATTTATCTCATCGGTAAATTCCTCGCTCATATAGAGCTTTTCTTTCTCTTTGACAGCGTCATATAGGCGTTTGTTGCCATAAAGCACCGCATCTTTTAGCGTGAAATTTTCAAACGCAAACTGATCTTGTCCAAGCACGCCAACTTTTAGTCCATTTTCTATGATGATCTCGCCGCTAGTTGGCTCGATAGCTCCGCTTAAAATTTTTAAAAATGTCGATTTACCAGCGCCATTTGCACCGATTAGTCCGTATCTGTTGTGGCGATTTAGCTTTAAATTTACATCCTCAAATAGCAAACTGCTTGCAAATCTTTGAGTAAGTCCCCTAACTTCTAACATTATTTTTCCTTGAATTTATTTTTTTGCGATTTTGCCTTAAATTTGATTAAAAAGCCATTTGCTACTTTAGTCTAAAATGCCCCGTGATCTTGTAGCTATAAAGTATGTTTTCTTCTTGCACGCCAGAGCCGATATTGTGGATGACAAGCGGCGTTTGGCCTTCAAATTTATCTGAGATCACGCCGATGTGAGGCAAATTTCCTGGTAGCATCCAAGTGACGATATCGCCTGGCAAAAATTTATCATCACTCACCTCAAAACCTTTTCTTTTTAGATAGGTAGCGATGTTTAAAACACGCCTGTGATCGATGTTTTTATCAGCCTTTTTAAGGCCCCATTTTTTAGGATAGCTTGCGAAATTTCTACTCATATCTTCAAAAATGAGCCTTTGCAGATCCATATCCTGATGACGTAGCGCCCTTACCACAACGTCTGTGCAAACGCCCTTTTTGATATCCACGTCACCCATAGGATAGGCTAGCTTTTCGTAGCTTGGATCGTAGCTTAGCGTCACGTCGATCTGTGACCTAGCGTCATTTACAAATTTACTCGCCGAAAAGGCAAAAATTTGCGTGGCAAAAAGAGCTAAAAGTAGAAATTTTTTCATTTTTACTTTAAAAGCATTGTTTTTAAGATACGTTTTCCTATCTCAACGCCTGGTTGATCGTAGGTGTTGATGCCTAGCATGATACCAGTGGCCGAGGTTAGTAGCTCATAGTAAAAAATGAGCCAGCCAGCGTGAAACTCATCAAGTCTCTCAAGTGTGATCGTATCGACACTTATGCCCTCTTGCACCAGCGCCATAGCCGTCGCATCGCACTGCAAATTTATAAGCTCATTTAGGCTTAGACCCGCCACAAAATCGCACTCTTCAAGCCCTTTTAGGCTTAAATTTGGGATAGTCTTGTCGCTTGCGTGATCTTTTATCTTTATAAATGTCACGCTCTTATCTTTTACACCGTCCATGATAAGCTGCAAAAAGCTGTGCTGATCGCGGCTGCCGACAAGTCCAACTGGCGTAAGTCCGACCCTTTTATAGCCTCTTTTTTTACCAAGGCTCTCCGCCCAAAGCTGCACATACCAGTCGTTAAATTCAAAAAATCTATCGCAATAGCTAAAAATGACATTTATGCTGGCACTTCTGCTAGTGGCGTAGTGGTAGGCCTTAGCGATGATAGAGCTATCTTTTTGCTCGATGTATTGCTTCTTGCAAGCAAGTGCCCCTTCCAAAAGTGCTTTTATATCGTAGCCGCAGATACCAAGAGGCACAAGGCCGATCGCACTTAGCACGCTAAATCTCCCGCCCACATTTTTTGGGATATTAAAAAATTTAATCCCATTTTCTTTGGCGAAATTTTCTAAATTTGTGCCAGGATCTGTGATGATGAGGAAATTTTTGCCCAAATTTTGAGGTTTAAAGTCATCAAGCAAACACTTAAAAATAGTGATCGTCTCGATCGTATTGCCTGATTTTGAGCTTATTATAAAAAGTGTCTCATCAAATTTTAGCCCACTAAGCGTGCTTTTGTAGCTGCAAGGATCGACGTTGTCTAAAAATAAAAGCTCTCTTTTTATCCCCTTTGTGCCTTCAAGCATCGATTTTAGCGCCTTTACGCCAAGACTGCTGCCACCAATACCAACAAGTACTACATTTTTGATATGAGCTAGCCCTTTTTCATACTCTTCGATCTCGCCAAGCAAATTTTGCCCAAGCACTGGCAGGTGGTAGTAGCCTATCTCGCCGCTTTCGTACTCGTCGTTTATGCGTTTGGCGTAGGAGTCAATGACCTCGCTGCTTGCAAAGTTAAATTTAAATGAAGTCTCTATCATTTACTGCGCTCATAAAAGAAATTTGTAGCCTCGACAAAGCCATCGATGCTGCCGCAGTCAAACCTCTTGCCCTTAAATTTATAAGCTAGCACCATGCCATCTTTTGCCTGCGTTTTTAGTGCGTCTGTGATCTGAATTTCGCCGTTTTTGCCCGGTTTTGTTCGCTCTAAGATGTTAAAAATATCTGGCGTTAGGATGTAGCGGCCAATTATCGCTAAATTTGTTGGAGCCTCAGCAGGATCAGGCTTTTCAACCATATCATCAACCATTATGAGATCATCTTCTATAAACCTACCGCTTACGACGCCATAAGACTTGGTCTGCTCTTTTGGCACCTCCATCACTGCAACGACGCTGCAGCGATACTTTTCATAAATTTTAACCATTTGTGAAAGCACGCCCTCGCCATTTTCATTTATGCATAGATCATCTGCCAAAATGACCCCAAAAGCTTCATCTCGAACTAGCGTTTTACCCGTATAAATGGCGTGTCCAAGCCCTTTCATAGCATTTTGCCTAGTAAATGAAAATGTGCATGAGCTCATTAAATTTCTAACTTCGCTTAGTAGTGACTCTTTTGAACTGCCTGCGATCTCTTTTTCTAGCTCGTAGCTGATGTCAAAGTAGTCCTCAAGCGCCCTTTTTCCACGTCCTGTGACAAAGGCCATATTGTCCATGCCAGCCTCAAGCGCCTCATCAACGCCGTAGTGAATGAGCGGTTTTGTAAGGATCGGTAGCATCTCTTTTGGGAGTGATTTTGTAGCTGGTAAAAACCTCGTTCCATATCCAGCCGCTGGAAATAGGCAAGTTTGTATCATTTTAGTCCTTCATGAAAAATTGCAAAATTCTACTATCTTTTCCTTAATAATATAAATTTGTCTGAATTTACAAGGCTTTAATTAGCAAATTGATAAGATTTTTGAAATTTTAAAAAAAGAGCAAATTTGCAGACGATTGATAGGATTTTTAAAGCCCAGCTTGATATAAAAAAGTCAAATTTCTTAGCATTTTTATGCCCGATAAGCTCGTTTAAAAGCTTGCACGAACACCTAAAAGAGGAGCATTTTAAGGCTGTTCACGTAGTTTGGGCGACAAGGGAGCTAAACAAATACGGACAAATCGTTGAAAATCAAAGTGATGACGGCGAGCCAAAGGGCACTAGCGGCCAGCCAAGCCTAAACGCACTAAGAGGGGCGGGGCTTATAAACGTTGGGGTCTTGATAGTTCGCTACTTTGGCGGGATAAAGCTTGGCACCGGAGGGCTTGTTAGAGCCTACTCAGGAGCTGTGAATGAAGCGATAAATGAGGCGATAAAAGATGGTGGCGTGATTAAATTTGAGATAAAAGATGAAGTTAAATTTTTTACGCCATTTTCGCTGATGAGCCGCTTTGAACACTACTTCGCCACTAAAAATTTAAGCGAGTTTGAAAGAGAATTTAATGATCTTGGAGCGATTTGGAGCGTAAATTTAAACGAAGCCGAGTTTGCTGAGCTATTTAAATTTTGTAAAGAATTTGAAGCAAGCGAGTTTAAATTTCTAGCCTTGCCACTTGGCAGCAAAGCGCTGTTTATTTATTAATTGTAAAATCGCACAAATTTAAAAAGAAAGTAAAAAATGGAAATTTGGAACGACATTTATAACCACTTTAACCCAGTCGCCTTTAGCCTCTTTGGCTTTAGCGTGCATTGGTATGGGCTTATGTATATTTTAGCCCTTGTTTTAGCACTTGCCATGGCAAAGTATCTCGTTAAAAAAGATGATATCCCTATATCAAATCAGCTTTTGGACAACTACTTTTTTTGGGTAGAAATAGGCGTCATTTTAGGCGCTAGACTTGGCTGGGTTTTAGTATATTCAGGTGAAGCAAGCTACTATCTAACGCAGCCTTGGCAAATTTTTAATCCAATACACAACGGCGAGTTTATAGGAATTCGCGGCATGAGCTATCACGGCGCTGTGGTTGGCTTTTTGCTAGCTACGATTTTATTTTGCAAAAGATATAAGCAAAACGCTTGGCAGCTACTTGATCTTTGCGCCATCTGCATACCTTTTGGCTACACCTTTGGCAGGATAGGAAATTTCTTAAATCAAGAGCTTTTTGGACGCGTCACAGACGTGCCTTGGGCGATAAATGTCTTTGGTCAGCCAAGACATCCAAGCCAGCTTTACGAGGCATTCTTAGAAGGTTTAGTTATTTTTGTCATTTTATTTTTATATAGAAAATATAAGAAATTTAATGGCGAGCTCATAGCACTTTACGCCATTTTATACACATTTGCAAGATTTATTTGTGAATTTTACAGAGAGCCTGATTCTGGACTTGGATTTATTATTTTTAGTCTATCAATGGGGCAAATTTTATCACTTATTATGTGTGGGTTGGGAATTTTTGTCTATATTAAACTCTATAAGAGATTTACGAAAATTTAATGTCAATATTTAAAATTTATTAAAGTAAAGTTCTGATAACATTAGCTTTATCAATTAATGCTAATGTTTAAATTAGTATTAAGAAATGATAACTTATTTCAAATTTCTTAGGAGGGCTCATGACCGGGCTTATAGAAGGTTTTTTGGGGAAACGGTCGGACGGCAAAAAAAGCCGCACTCCAGCCGCTTGGGATAGATGGCAAAGTATTACAGGATTTATTCTAGCCTGTTTCATATTGTGCCATATGGTTTTTACTTCTACTATACTACTTGGCAAAGACGCATTTAACGCTGTCGTAGGATTTGCAGAGGCTAAATTTTTATTTGGCGAGGCTACTTGGTGGATCACAAATGTTATAGCTGCTGTTATCTTTGTAGTTTTTGTAACTCACGCCTTCTTGGCAATGAGAAAATTTCCTGCAAATTACAGACAATATCTAATGTTTAGAGGCCATAAAGACCGCATGAGGCACCTTGATACCACACTTTGGTGGTTCCAGTTTTTAACAGGCTTTGCTCTATTTTTTGCAGCAAGCGCCCACCTCATCGATATCATCTTTGGCGGACACATCACTGCTGACAAATCAGCTGCTGCTTTTCACAAACTAGAAATTTTCTACTTCGCACTACTTGTTTTCATGGTCGTTCACGCTAGCGTTGGCATGTACCGCTTATATGTCAAATGGGTAAGCATTGATGGCGTAAATAAACACGAAATGTTTGCTAAAAGAAATAAGGCAAAGACAGTTGTATTTGTCATTTATGGCATACTTGCTGTGATCGCTTTGATCGCTGATTTCGTGTGGATCAGCCATTAAAAAGGAGCTAGAAGATGAATGTAAAATATTATGACGCATTGGTAATTGGTGGCGGTCTAGCTGGTCTTAGAGCTGCTGTGGCTGCTGGAGAAAAGGGTTTAAGCACCGTAGTTTTGAGCCTCATCCCTGTAAAACGTTCTCACTCTGCTGCTGCTCAAGGCGGCATGCAAGCAAGCCTTGGTAACTCTAAAATGAGTGAAGGCGATAACGAAGATGTACACTTTGCTGACACAGTAAAAGGTAGCGACTGGGGTTGCGATCAACAAGTTGCACGTATGTTTTGTCAAACTGCTCCAAAAGCTATTAGAGAGCTTGCAGCTTGGGGCGTGCCTTGGACTAGGATCACAAAAGGCGAAAGAAGCGCTATCATCAACGCTCAAAAGACAACTATCGTTGAAAAAGAAGAGGTTCATGGCCTTATCCACTCACGTGACTTTGGTGGTACAAAAAAGTGGAGAACTTGCTACACAGCTGATGCAACTGGTCACACCATGCTTTTTGCTGTTGCAAACGAAGCGCTTAAGCACAATGTAGAAATTCACGACCGCAAAGAGGCGATCGCTTTGATACACCAAAATAACCGCTGCTACGGCGCGATCGTTCGTGACCTAGTAAATGGCGAGATCACAGCCTATGTTTCAAAAGGCACACTTATAGCAACTGGCGGTTATGGTAGAGTTTATAAACACACTACAAACGCTGTTGTTTGCGAAGGTATCGGCGCTGCGATCGCACTTGAGACTGGCGTAGCTCAGCTTGGTAATATGGAAGCTGTTCAGTTTCACCCAACTCCGATCGTCCCATCTGGCATTCTTTTAACAGAAGGTTGCCGCGGTGATGGCGGAATTTTACGTGACGTTGATGGATACCGCTTTATGCCTGATTATGAACCAGAGAAAAAAGAGCTAGCTAGCCGCGACGTCGTTAGCCGCCGTATCATGGAGCACATCCGTGCAGGCAAAGGTGTGCCTAGCCCTTATGGCTATCACGTTTGGCTTGATATCTCTATCCTTGGACGCGAGCACATCGAGAAAAATTTACGTGACGTTCAAGAAATTTGCGAAATTTTTAACGGCATCGATCCTGCTGACACTGAAGTATATACTGACGAGACAGGACATCAACGTGGCAAAGGCTGGGCGCCGATCCTACCTATGCAGCACTACTCAATGGGCGGCATCAAGACAAAACCAACTGGCGAGAGCCCAACACTAGCTGGTCTATTTAGCGCTGGCGAGGCTGCTTGCTGGGATATGCACGGCTTTAACCGCCTTGGTGGTAACTCAGTTTCTGAGACAGTCGTCGCTGGTATGATCGTTGGTGATTATTTTGCAGATTATTGCGCTAGCCACGAGATCGAGATAAACACAGCTGATATCGAGAAATTTGTTAAAAAACAAGAAGACTATCTAAATAGCCTCGTCACAAAAGATGGTAAATTTAACGTCTTTGATATCAAAAACAAGATGAAAGAGGTAATGTGGGAGCACGTTGCGATATTTAGAACAGGCAAAGGCCTAGAGCTTGCTGTTAAAGAGCTTGAAGCACTCTACAAAGAGTCACTTGATGTAAAAGTAAGCAACAAAGCACTATTTGGCAACCCAGAGCTTGAAGAGGCTTACCGCGTGCCAAAGATGCTAAAACTAGCACTTTGTATCGCAAAAGGTGCGCTTGATAGAACAGAGAGCCGTGGTGCTCACTGCCGTGAAGACTATCCAAAGAGAGATGACCTTAACTGGCTAAACAGAACGCTTACAAGCTGGAAAGAAGGCGACACTATGCCAACTATCACTTATGAGCCACTTGATATCATGAAGATGGAGATGCCGCCAGCATTTAGAGGTTATGGTGCAAAAGGAAATATCATCGAGCATCCAAACAGCGCTATCCGCCAAAAAGAGGTAGATGAAATTCGCGAGAAAATGCAAGCAGAAGGCAAGAGCAGACAAGAAATTCAAGAGGCTTTGATGCACTATGACCTTCAACCAAAATATAAAGCACCAAATGAAAGAGCAGGTATAGGAAATGAGTAGAAAAATAACCATAAAAGCTTTTAAATACAATCCTTTAAGCAAAGTTTCAAAGCCTCATTTTGCGACTTATGAGCTTGAAGAGACTGATGGTATGACGCTATTTATCGCGTTAAATCAAATTCGTGAGAAATTTGATCCAGATCTTAGCTTTGACTTTGTTTGTCGTGCGGGAATTTGCGGAAGTTGTGGCATGCTAGTAAATGGCAAACCAAGCCTAGCTTGCAGAACCCTAACAAAAGACTTTGAAAGCGGTGTCATCGAGCTTATGCCTTTGCCAGTCTTTAAACTACTAAAAGATCTAAGCGTAGATACTGGCAACTGGATGAACGCTATGAGTAAGCGTGTCGAGAGCTGGATACACACAGATCATGAGACTGATATCTCTAAGCTTGAAGAGAAAGTTGAGCCAGAAGTCGCTCAAGAAGTTTTTGAGCTTGATCGCTGTATAGAGTGCGGAATTTGCGTCGCATCTTGTGGAACAGCTATCATGAGACCTGATTTCATCGGCGCTGTTGGTCTAAACAGGGTTGCTAGATTTAAGATAGACGCACTTGATAAGAGAACTGATGAGGACTTTTACGAGCTAATCGGCGATGATGATGGCGTATTTGGTTGTATGACTTTGCTTGGCTGCGAAGACAACTGCCCAAAACACCTACCACTTCAAAGCCGCATAGCTTATATGCGTAGAAAAATGGCTGCTATAAAGTAGCAAAGGGGCTGTAAAAAGCCCCAAATTTATTTAAAAACTCTAAAAACAGAGACCAAGATACAGATACAAATATCTAGCGCTGCAAATAAGAAAAATACAAATATTAAAAGCGGAAACGACAAGACTATGCCCATTATATAGCCAAGCGGCAAGGTAATAAAAAACAAAAGACCAAACCCAGCACTAATGCAAAAAAATATCGCAAACAACGAAGCGATCACGTTCATAAATAAATTGATATTATCAGAGAAAAACTCTGTTAGGCTTACGTATTTCATGCGGTGATTATATCCATAAAAATATAAAAAACAAGAAATTTTTTGGTAAAAAATTTATATAATTTGACATCAAGCAACTTCATTTTTTAGGATATTAAATGATACCAAGCTATAAAGAGATGATGCTACCCATTTTAGAATTTGTAGCACAAAATAACAATACAAACAGAAGTGAAATTTACAAATTTATAATAAATCAGTTTAAGCTAAACGATGAAGACCTTTTGCAAAGGATAAAAAGAGGGACACCTACTTATATAAACCGTGCCGACTGGGCTCTAACGTATCTGGCAACCACTGCACAGGTAAAAGCAAAACCAAAGATGAAGCCTCTTGAGAAAGTTGGCAAAAGTCTGTTTTCTATAACAAATTTTGGCAAAGAGCTGATAAGTAGTAAGGATGCAAAAGAGAAATTTATATCTTGGTATGATGAAATTTACAAACAAGAGATCAAAAAAGAAAAGAAAGAAGCAGTAGAAAATACACCAGACGACAGCCTAAAAGATGCATATGAAAGGATAAAAGAAGAGCTAAAAAGTGAAATTTTATCCAGCATTTTAGAAAAAGAGCCTAGATTTTTCGAGCATCTAGTAACAGAGCTTTTAGAAAGGATGGATTATGGAACTGGAAGCCTTACAAACAAAGGTCCAGACGGTGGTATAGATGGCATAATAGACGAAGATGAGCTAGGACTTTCTAAAATTTACATCCAAGCAAAGAGATATAAAGATGGTAGCAACATAGGTAGGCAAGAGATACAGCAGTTCATCGGTGCTATCTCAAATAAAAATACCAAAAAGGGCGTCTTTATTACAACGGCAAAATTTACAAAAGAGGCCCAAATGTTTGCTAATGATAGTCAAAACTTTAGCGTAGTCTTGATAGATGGCGACAGACTGGCTGAGCTAATGATAAAGTATAAAGTAGGCGTTCAAACAAGCCAGATATATGAAATTTGCAAGATCGATACCGACTTTTTTGAGGAAAATAATTTTTAAAAATGCTAGCGAATTTAAAATTTGCAAGGCACTCACACATGCAGTTTGAGTTCAAATTTCATTTTAATATCACCGAACTCTCTTGCAGTTTTTCTAGCTTTAAAATTTGCTCTTTTGGCTTTGCCTTTAGGCGCTCAAGCATCGCTATTTTTTGGGCGTAAATTTCATTAAATTCGGTCTTTATATCAAGCAAAGTTTTATTTAAAAAAGAGTTATTTGAGCACATAAGATCGTCAAATTCATAAAGGCTAAAGGCGTTTAGCATGCGCTCAAAAACCTCTTTTGCGCTTGGGATGTAGAGTGGCGTGCTCATTTGCAGGTGCGAATTTAGCGAGTTTTCGATCTTTTGCTTTAGAAAATAAACCGCAAGTTTAAGCGCATTTTCGTAGTTTGATGCGACCTTTACATCAAGCTTTTCAAAAAAGAGCGATATCTTTTGCGTTGCCTTAAATTTGGCATTTTCATACTCTCTTAAAAAATTCTCATAGGTCCTGCCAGCGTAGGTATTTATCGATTTTGTCTCGTAGTTTGAGGCAAACTCATCAAATGGATTAAAGCTCTCATAGCGAGATTTGTAGATGAAAAGCTCATCTTCTAGGCTTTTATAAAGCTCATCAAAAGCCGATATGATCTCATTTTCAAGCTCTTTTAGATCTCTTTTGTAGCGTTTAAAAAATTTAGAAAAGACGATATCTTCGTAGATGAGCTTTGAAAAGACCTCGTCCGTGTCAAGGCTTATCATTTCAAAATTTTCTCGCTTATAAATTTCTTTGTTTAAAAGCGTCTTTGCTGGGTTAAATTTTGTCCTAGAAAATGGCTTAAGCAGCTTAAAAACTTCATCACTTGCAAGCTTGATAGCCTCGCTCATATCGCTGTATCTCAGAGCGATTTTAGGTTTAAACTCCTCTTTTATCGCCTCTAGTTTTTCTTCAAGAGTGGCATTAAATTTATCCAAAATTTCATCAGCTGCGCTATAAACTTTTAGGCGATTTTCTTGCTCGCTAATTAAAAAATTTACCATCTTTTTCGCCCTTGCTTTTATGAAATTTTCTTTAAAGCTCGCGTTTAAAAACGCCTCTTTTACAGCGCTTAGTGCTTTAGCGAAATTTGAGCTTTCTAGCTCGCTCTTGTTTTCATTTGTGATGCCATGGAGCGCTTGCTTTGACGAGATGGCGATGATATCTTCAAAAAGCTCGCCGTAAGTTTGCCTAGCGTGCTTTAGCAAGCTTTCAAGCTCATCCTCGCTTAGCTTATCCTTTTGGTTGATGAAGCAAAGAGCCTTTAGATCGTTTGTTCTTAAAATTTCTTCTACGCTTTCAAGCTCGCTAGCCTTTGCAGCGTTGTTTGCGAGGCTTAGCCAGATCGCGCCACAGACCTTTTTTAGCGTATTTTTAGTCTCTTTTGTGTCGGCATCTCGTAGCGAGTTTAGCCCTGGCGTGTCGATGAAATTTACCTCTTTTAAAATTTCACTTGGCGCATAAAGTGTCATGCTTTTTATCTGCTCGCTCATGGCGTTTAGCTCTGCAAGCTCGCTGCTAGCTAGCAAGCTCTCGCTGCCGTTTGTAAATTTCACGCTAAGAAGCGGCATCTTTGCAAATTTTAGCCGCACAGCCTTTGCCGTGACAGGCGTTAGACCTGATGGCAAGATGTTTTGTCCAAGCAGAGCGTTTAAAAATGTTGATTTGCCACTTGAAAACTGCCCTATAACAGCGATTAGAGGCGGCTCATTTAGCGTGTCGATTAGTAAATTTAGGCTCTCTTTTATCTCATCACTTGCGTGCAGGCTTGGATCATTTAGCTCATTTACCAGCTTTGCTAGCTCGCCCTTAAAGTCGCTTGTAAAAACCTTAAAATATCTCGCCTTATAGGCATTTATGAACTCATTAAACATTTTCTAGCTCCCCTAAAAGCGAGCAAATTTCATCTTGCAAGGCGTTTTGCTCTTTTAGTTTTAAAAGTGAGTTTTGATTTTGCGAGCTAAGCTTTTCTAGCTCACGATCTAGCTCTTTTAGCCTCTTATCAAGCGTGGCTTTTTGTGCGGTTTGGTAGGTTTTTATGAGGTTTAAAAGGCAATTTTTTTCGTGGTCAGTTAAAATTTCACAAAATTGAGAGATATTTTTATCTTTTAGTAAGCCCTCTTTTAAGCTTAAAAGTGCTTCACTTGCGTCACTTGAAATTTTAGCTCTAAATGCAGCTAAAAGCTCTTTGAATTCAAGCTTTACGCCCATTTGCTCTAAAAAGTCATTGATGTTAAAAACCTCGTTTTTACTCATCACATAATCATCAAAATTTAAAGCGATATTTTGCTCACACGCCCTTGTTTGCACCAAAGTCTCGTTTCTAGCCTCTCTCATAAGTGCCATCACGCTGTCACGAAGCGTTGTTTTTGCGATTTGCTCTAAGCGCTCTAAATTTAAACTTTGCTTTTTGCTTTTGCAGTAGGCTATCTCGCTTTTTACCTTGTCGTTTAGGTTTTGCAAAAGCGTCTCAAGCCCCATTTTATAGATCTTTTTGGTGTTGCTACTTTCAAGCTTTGTAAGCTCATTTTGAGTTAGGCTTTCAAGTTTAGAGAAATTTTCACTCAGTGCGTTTTTGACGTTTGCCTGCTCATTTTGAAGCTTTTTAAGTTCCACTTCATAAGCTTTGAGCGACAAAATTTCAGCCTTAGTGGCCTCAAGCTTGCTATTTAGGATATTTTTTAGCTCCTTTTGATACGAGCTTAAGATAAGGGCTGATTTTTTAGAATTTTTGCCAAAGAGCACCTCGTAAAGATAGTCCTTAAACTCCTCTACACCGCTATTTGCAGCACCTTCTAAGAAGCTTTTTGCACTAAGCGCAAAATAATCAATCTCCACGCCATTTATCTGCTCACCGATCGCTTTTTTTGTGTAGTTTAGCGTCTCATTTAGCTCTTTAGCGCTTAGCTCATCAGCGTGAGTTAGCACCACGGCGAGCCTTACGATATGCGAGTTTTCAAGGCATTTTTTTAAAAATAGAGCGTCCTTTTGCGTGGCGCTTTGTGAGGCGTTCATGAGGTGGGCTAAAAGGTCACACTCCCTCATAAAATTTGTAGTGATCTGCTCCCTTAAAACCACCGCATCATCGATGCCTGGCGTGTCTATGATGCAGACGTTGTCCTTTAAAAGCTCCAAGTCGTCATAAAGCTCGACGCTTTTTACGAGATTTGCTGTTTTTGAGTTTGAAGAGGTGTAGTTTTTTATCTCATCTATGCCGATATCTACACTTTTGCTTGGTAAATTTTCGCTTGGTACGCCAAGTGCTAAAAGCTCATCAATGCTGTAAAAATTTACCCTTGCAAAGCTATCTTTGGAGTATTTTAAAATGGTTAAATTTATCGTTTCTGGCACGTTTGAAGCGCCAAGGATGGGTTTGTTTAAAAGGGCATTTAAAAGGGTTGATTTGCCAGAGTTTATGACGCCACTTGCTGCTATGTTAAAAAGCGTTTCGTTTGATCTTTTTTTGGCAGCCGCAAGTGCCTCTAAAAATGTTTTATCGCTATCAAGTAAGCTTGCTTTTTCGTTTATCTCATTTAAAAACTCTAGGTTTTTATGGAAGTGATCTTTTGGCTTGGTATGAGAAATTTTAGCCTCATTAGCGCCTTTATTTTTGCTTATGATCTTTTCTAAAAAGGCAAATTTCTCATCATCTATGATCTTTTCATCATGTAATTTTTCTAGATATTTTACTATCTCATCACTTGAAATTTTAGCCTCATTTAGCGCTTTAAGAGTCGCAAGCTGTGCACTTTGTATGCTAAATATATCAAGCTCAACCTTAAGCCTTTTTAGCACCAGCCTAAACTCATCAAGCGCCATAAACTGATCTAAATTTCTCTCGTCGCAAACTATAAGAAGAGCTAGCAGATCTGGGTAAAATGGCACGCTAGCAGCAGCATTTGTATAAATTTTATTTGCACGCCAAGCCTGTTTTAAAAACTCATCCATAAAGACTCTTTTTATTGATATTTTTGGATTTTATTAAATTTTTACTTATGAAGCTATCAAAGAAGAGTTACGAGCTTTAGTAGATTATAAAATATAATTTTAACTTCTCAAAATAATAAATTTGTTCTTATCAAAATGATAAAAAGCGAGCATTTTAAAATGTAATACTTTTAAACTTAAAGATATTTATTTTAGTAGCAAAATTTATCTTGCATAAAACATCGCAACCAAACCGCGGTTTATATCTTTCGTATCGCCATCATCTATCTTTGTAACCTTTGAGATGCTCACACTTTTATCGCTATTTATCGTGAAAGTGAGCTCAATAACTCTCTCATTTACCTTTCTAGTGTTTTCACCAAAATAGATCACTTCTGGCTCTTTTTGCGAGTAGTAGGCGGCATATTTGCTTTGGGCTACGACGTTGTCAAAGACCCATTTTTGTTTGATATCTAAATTTTGAGCAAGCTCATTTTTAAACTCAAGGTCGCAGCTAACAGAGGCTAAGTAGCCAGCACTTTCTTTTGTCGGATCAAATTTACAGTGCTTGTTTGCGATTGATAAAATAGTCTCTTTATCTATGCTTTTACCACTTTTTAATATACTATTTGCGCTATCAAGTGCTAGCTCAAGGCTGTTATCAACTCTTTTTTGCTGAGCAGCTTTTGCATTATTTAGAGCTTTTATGTAGCCGCTATTTTTTCTTTCAAACTCATCTTCAAGTACATTTTTCCCTACCACGCAGCTTACTTTAACCACTTTTTTATCGTCACTACTGATGTCTTGCCACTGGGTGCTTGTACAGCCTTTAAAGCTATCTATCGCTGAGCCTATTGTTATTAATTTATTACCTTTTAAAATGTAGTTTTTAACAATACCTATGTTGCTTTCCTTGCAGCTCACTAATAATAAAAGTGCGCTAAATCCTAGAAATAGAGCCTTTTTCATCATTTTACCTTTTTGTAAATTTGACAAAATAGTACCAAACTAAAGTTTAAATTATTATGATTTTATTAAAATAAATTACATAAATATAATTTATTAAAATAATTATTGAAAATTTAAGCTTGAAATAGCGCAAATTTGTATTGTTTTAAAATTTAAAAATAGAAGATTTTAAACAAAAGGTTTTGAGGAATTTTACAAACCTAGCTCAATTTTCTTAAAACTAACCCTTGGATTTATAGTTAGCTTATCATGCGAGATAAACTCTTTTTTTAAGTATTTTTCACGTCCAGCTCTTGCTATCATCAGCGCATTATCAGAGCAAAACGCAAGTGGAGCTAGCAAAAGCTCGCACCCATTTTTTTGACAAAGAGTTTCAAGCCTTTTTCGTAAATTTAAATTTGCACTTGCTCCGCCAACCACGCCAAAACGCTTGAAATTTCTTAGCTTGAAAACCTTTTCAAGCTTATTTAAGATGTGCTCACAGGCCGTATTTTCAAAGGCGTAGCAAATATCTGAGATATCTTTTTGTGTGATAGTTTCAAGCTTTGAAATTTCAACCCTGACTTGGTTTTTAAGCCCTGAAAAGCTGTATTCAAGGCGTTTGTCGTGAAGAAGTGGGACGGTAAATTTAAACCTCTCTTTATCCTCGCACAAAAGTGCATTTTCCTGCACCACAGCACCTCCTGGATAGCCAAGATCAAGCATCTTTGCCACCTTGTCAAAGCTCTCACCAAAGCTATCATCGCTTGTGCTTGCAAGCTCTAAAATCTCGCCATTTTCGTTAATCTCAAGTATCATCGTATGTCCGCCACTAACTAGCAAAACTCCAAGCGGAAAGGTGGCTTCGCGGTCTAAAAATAGCGAGTAGATATGACCAACTAGGTGATTTACGGCGATTAGTGGGATATTTAGGGCGATACTTAGCGCTTTTGCCATGCTCACACCTCCTATCAGACTCACGCTTAGCCCTGGCTCGTTTGTCACGGCGATCGCGTTTATATCTTTTAAATTTGGCAATATATCATTTAAAAGTGCTGGCAGCGCCTTTGTATGAAGCCTTGCCGCAAGCTCTGGGACCACACCACCAAAGATAGCGTGCTCCTCTTCTTGTGAGATCTTTTTATAATAAATTTGCTCCAGCGTCTCTTCATCTATGAGCGCGACAGAGCTGTCATCACAGCTGCTTTCTATGCCAAGTATCATCTAAACTCCGCTAGTATCATGCCAGCAAATTTCTCTTTGCCACTTTCACTTTTGTAAAACTCAACTCGGTAAATTTTGCCATCTTTATCTATGCTATAGCTTTTGTTTAGGCTGTTTTTATCGATCTCTTGCTCGCTCTCATCAACACTTTTAGTGCCGTATCCTATGACATTTACGCGCGTGTTTTTGAGCGCTTTTATCTTAAAGCTCTTTTTAACGCTAAATTTATCGCCACTTTTTAGCACAAGCTCGTTGCCATCGCTCAAAAGAGAAATTTTATCAAGCGGCTTTGCAAACTCGAAGTATTGCGGCTTTAGCCTAGTGACAGAGCGGTTGCCATACTGCACTTTGTAAGTCTCTTTATCTTTTATAACGGCGATTAGCGGATTTGGCGAGTGGTAGATTAGCTCTCCTTTTTTAAATGGCACGAAGCTTATCACTGGCTTTAAATTTTTAAGGCTAAGAGCGTAGCTGTCAAATAGCTCAAGCCTGATCTCTTTTTCGATAGTTTTTTTCACGCTTTTGACATCGAGCTCAAAGGGCCTAGTAAAGCTAATGCCAGCCTTTTTCATATACTCCTCGATCGCCACTAGGTGATAATATGTCCTTTGCTCGGCGTTTAAATTTTTGCTAGCTTCGTTTGCAAAGGCGGACTTGTTTTGCGTGATCGCGTAGTAGGTGAGGCTTTTTAGCATCTCTTTGTCGCCCATCGCTGTGTGCGTATTTTTGACGTGATACTGATGTTTTGGATCTATGAGGTGCTTATTTAGCACGTCTTTTACGCTTGATGCGATGCTTTCAAGCTCTGGATACTTTGAGCCTGGCAGTGTGCTTTGGTCGATGATGCAGGTGTTGCCCCATTTGTCTGGATTTTCGTCCTTGCTTATAAATTTATCTCTATAATATCCGCTGCCATCGTGTAAATTTAAGATGAGCGTGACGTTTTTGTCGGTGATGACGTCTTTTATCTTCATCACCGAGTTGTAGTCTGGATCGTCTTTATCGACGTGGGCGAATTTTCTATTCATATCGCCCTTTGTGCCACGACTTCTCTCGATGATGCTTGGGAAATTTAAATTTGGCACGACCCAAAGCGAGCCTTTTGTGATGTTATAGTCAGTCGCCACGATAGAAGCCGCCAAAAAGCCGCCTGGCTCGTCGCCTTGTATGCCACCGATTAAGAGCATAGTATTGCTACTTGGCTCACCTTTTTTGATAAGTGCATAGTCCAGTGCGCTTGCATTTGCAAGGCTTGCAGCCGCAAGAGCTGCTAGAAAAAGTCTAAATTTACGCATTAATATCCTTCGTAATGCTTTGTTTTTGGTAAAAGCAAATTTAAAACTATACCAGTAACCGCGCCAAGTCCGATACCTGAAAATTTAACCGCTCCAAGGTCAAGCACCATGCCGCCGATGGCGAAGATGAAGATGAGGGCTACGATTATCATATTTCTAGGATCGGCTAGATCGACTCTGTTTTTTATAAGTGTCTCCATGCCAACGCTTGCGATGATGCCAAAAAGTAGCAGCATGATACCGCCGATGACTGGAGCTGGGATGGTCGAGAGCACCGCGCCAAGCTTGCCAACGAAGGCTAGCACGATAGCAGTGATCGCTGCAAAGGTCATGATCGCTGGATTATACGCTTTTGTAAGGCTAACTGCGCCTGTGACCTCTGAGTAGGTGGTGTTTGGCGGACCACCAAAGGCAGCAGCTAGCGAGGTGGCCAGACCGTCGCCTAAAAGGGTATTTTTAAGCCCTGGATTTTTTAAAAAATCCTCTTTTGTGACGTTTGAGATAGCGAGCATATCGCCGATGTGCTCGATCGCTGGGGCGATGGCGATAGGTATCATGTAGATGATCGCTTCAAGTTCAAATTTTGGTGCGCTAAAGCTTGGCACTCTAAACCAAGGGGCGCTTGCGATGGCGCTAAAATCAACCATGCCAAAGCAGTAAGCCACGATGTAGCCAGCGATAATGCCAAGCAAGATCGGTATAAGCCTAAACATCCCCCGTCCTAGCATCATGACAACGATAGTGGCGATAAGCGATGTGGCTGCTACGATCATCGCTACGTTTTGAGTGTAGGTTTCGGTAGCTGAAGTGGCCATCTTAACGGCATTAGGAGCTAGTATCAAACCTATGGTCATGATGACTGGACCAACGACAACTGGAGGCAAAATTTTATGCAAAATTTTCTCGCCGCCAAAGCGAACCACAAGACTTAGCGCGACATAGAAAAATCCAGCAAATATAACGCCGCCCATCGTCACTGGTATGCCCCATTTTTCGATGCCGTACTGAAGTGGAGCGATGAAGGCAAACGAGCTTGCTAGAAAGATCGGCGGGACATTTTTTCTAGTTATTAGCTGAAAAAGCAGCGTGCCAAGACCAGCTGTAAAGAGTGCTACGTTTGCATCAAGCCCCGTAAGGATAGGCACGAGCACGAGCGCGCCAAAGGCGACAAATAAAAACTGCACACCGATCAAGCTTTGCTTAAGATCAAATTTATACCCCTCATACCTTTGCATTTAGCATCCTTTTTGCGTATTCTCGAACCTCTTTATCAACTTCATAAATTTCATCTACGCTTGAAATTTTAAGACTCTTAAATTTTTTAGCTGAGCCCAAAATGAGCCTTGAGATATCTAAAAATGAGCACTTTTTCTCTAAAAAACTAAATACTCCAACCTCGTTTGCAGCGTTTATGACGACACCTAAATCAGGACTAGCTAAGACTTCATCTTTTAGAGAAAAGACTGGATATTTTTTAAGGCTGATCTTATGAAATTTGATATTTTTTAGATCAAGTAAATTTGCGTGAGAGACGATATTTTGCTCAACTTTTTCAAAGATAGCATGCGCGATAGCTAGCTTCATATCTGTGCGTGAGAGATGCATCGTGCTTGAGCCATCGATAAACTCGACTACGGCGTGGATGGCTGAGGTTGGCTCTATCACGGCCTCGATATCTTTGATGCCGTAAAGCCAGTAGGCCTCCATCACCTCAAAAAGCTTGTTTGTCATCGTCGCGCTATCAATCGTTATCTTTGCGCCCATATCCCAGTTTGGATGTTTCAAAGCATCGCTTGGCGTAGCATCTTTTAGAAATTTGATCGGCTTTTTATAAAATGCCCCGCCACTTGCTGTGATGATGAGCTTTTTGGCAGGAGTTTTGTTTTCTAGTAGAAATTTAAGCCCAAAATGCTCGCTGTCTATTGGCAAAATTTCTCTTGTTTTTAAAAACTTGCCGCCAACAACAAGGCTCTCTTTGTTTGCAAGGGCAAGTTTTTTACCAAGTGCTTGTGTCTTTAGGCTAGGAGCGAGTCCAGCAAAGCCTACAAGGGCGTTTATCACCTTTTTTGAGCTTGAAATTTCAAGCATTTCTAGCAGTCCAGCCTCACCAAAAAAGATGTTTTTAGCCTCAATGTTTTTTACATTTTTAACTAGCTTTTCGTCGCCCACACAGACAAATTTTGGCTTAAATTTTAAAATTTGCTCGTTTAGCAAAGCTACGTTTTTGGCGCAGCTTAATGCCTCGACGCTAATGTCAAATTTCTCGCAAAGCGCTAGAGCATTTTTGCCGATAGAGCCAGTTGAGCCAAGTATTACCACGATAGCGACCAAAGTAGCGCAACAACGCCAAATAAATAGCCATCTATCCTATCAAGCATGCCGCCGTGACCTGGGAAAAGTGTGCCGCTGTCTTTGACACCGCAAAGTCTTTTTAGATAGCTCTCAAAGAGATCTCCCCAGACCGCAAAGACGCAGACTAAAAAGCTTGAAAATAGAATTTGAAAAAATCCATCTGTTACGAAATTTCCAACGACGCAGCCAACTATGGTGCCTACTACCACGCCGCCAACTGCGCCCTCGATAGTCTTGTTTGGTGAGCTTGGGCTAAATGGGTGCTTGCCAAAGGCTTTGCCAACGAAAAATGCGCCACTATCGCTTGCAACGACGCTTAAGATAAGCCACGCAAGATAGCCCATGCCATACTCTGAGTAGAGCATCCACATCATAAAGATAGGTGTCGTCGGATATACAAAAGGGGCGACTAGCTTTAAATTTTCGCTTTTTATATGCGCAAGGATAGATGCTACCAGCATGATAGCTAGGATCGCGATGAAGATCGGATTTGTAAAATATGTAAGCACGTAAAATGCGAGTGCTGCATAAACTAGTTGTTTGTGATCGATGCCATAAAGCTTGAGCGACTCATTAAAGGCAAAGTAAAGCACAGCGCCAAGCAAAATAAAATTTAAAATATAATTATCTATAAAAAAAACTACCAAAATAGCAACAAACATCAAAACGCCAGTGATAATGCGTGAAGACATACACTCTCCTTAAAATCGTTATTTTGCCGTAATTATAACACTTAAAATTTAGACGGCGTTTATAAGAGTGAAATTTGGTTTAAAAAGTGTTTGAAAATTTGACACGAGTGCGGAATAATGTTTGATAGACCTTGTCATTGCTTGCGTTTTATTGAGACTCCAGCAAATTTTAAAATTTCATGAGCGAGTAATTTCGGCTCTAAAATTTGAGCTAAGCGATAAGCGAAGCCAAATTTTAGTAGTCAATTCTTGCGAGTGAAAGGAATTTTAAAATTTGCAAAAAAGCTTTATTGAATTTTAAAATTTAAATTTTTACATAAAACCTAAGCAAATCCCTACGCTATCTTACCTCTTGCCAAAACTGGCACTTTTTCGCAGACCTCATCGCCGCTTACGAGATAGGCGTAGTCATACAAATTTACCACCGGACAGATGTGATTTGGATAGATGCGAACAAGATCGCCCACGCGCACACTTTTTGCAAATTTCTCGTTTAAGATGATCGCATGCTCGTCAAATAGACTATCTATCCACACTTCATGCTCCGCGATGAGACCCATGCCAGGTGTCGTGCAAAAGCCCTCACTTCGCCTCTCTTTGGTTAGCGCCTTTGCCCCAGCATCAAGGATCGTGCGGGTCGCAGTCGGCCTTGAGATCACGACGCTAAGCACGCTAGCAGCGTTCATATCAAAGCTACCATAAGCATTTGCCTGCGACGCATCCATAAATATATATGTGCCAGGGCGCAGCTCCGTAACGCCTTTTGGTATCTCGAAGTCGTTTATCAGCGACGGAGTCGAGCCGATGCTAACGGTAAAATTTTTATATCCAAACTCACGCGCGATATCAGCAAATTTTAGCGTTCTCTTGGTTGCCACCCTAAAAATTTGCTCGCACTCACACTTATCTTTTGCCTTGTACGAGTGGCCATCATGCGAGAAAACGCCACAAAATTCCACGTTTTTACACTCTTTAAAAGCGCTCATCAAAGCTCTAAAATCGCCCTCTTCTATGACGCCCGAGCGGTTTTCACCAACCTCTATCTCGACAAGTAGCCTAGCTATCTCGCCAGCCTCTCCAAAGATCTCATCAATGAGCCTTAAAACGCCCACGTTATCGACGCCAAAGCTCACTTTTGCCCTCGCTAAATGCCTCTTCTCTGCCCCACTCTTTTGCAATGAGTCTTGCGATCTCGAAGTCGCTCTTGCTCTCGCCAAATGGCTTAACAAGCGGCTTAATGGCGAATAGATACTCACTAGTTGAGTTTGCCATCTCGATGTCCGTTCGCTCGCACTCAAGCGCAGCTGGCAGGACGATGTCGCTAAATTTAGCCGTGCTCGTCCAAAATGGCTCGCAAGTGATGATCGCACTAACTTTTTGCATAGCTTTTATCGCCCTGTTGGTCTCTGGATGCCTTGTAAATGTCGAGCCGTTGGCGTTAAACATCACTCTGATCTTTGGTAGCTTGTAGCTCTTGCCATTTCTAGTTATCTCCTTGCCAGGGCTTAAAAGCGCGTCTATGAGCCTTGAGTTTGGCAGCTCGTAGCCCTTAGTCTTTGGCACAAGGCCACTATCAATAAATTTTTGTGGCACCTTCGTCTCAAAAGCCGCTAGTTTAGGCGCTATGAAGCTTTCATCAGCGTTTTTGTGCATGCCGTCATTTGTGACAAAGCCACAACCCTCTTTGCCGATGTGTCCAAGCATCGCATTTAGCGTCACAAGCGCCCAGTAGGCCATCTCGCCGTGATCTTGCCTTTGGATGGCGTAGCCACTAACTATGACTGAGTCGTTTTTAGCTAGATCCTCGCTAAATTTCGCCAGCTCTAGCTCGCTCACGCCACAAATTTTGCTTGCCCAAGCTAGGTTTTTATTGACTCCGTCTTTTGTGCCAAGCATATACTCTTTAAATTTATCAAAGCCAACGGTGTATTTTTCTATAAATTCTTTGCTGTAAAGCCCCTTTTCAAAAAGGTAGTTGCACATACCTATCATCATCGCTGTATCGGTGCAAGGCACGACTTCAAGGTACTTTGCGCCAAAATATCTTGCGCTTTCGTTGTGATAAACATCGACGCTATAAATTTTCATCTCGCCGCTCTCGCCTTTTTTTCTGATCTCATCGTAGTATTTATATGAGTTGTGTAGCGGCACGCCAATGGCGATCTTGTTTGAAACGACTGGGTTTGTGCCCCAAAATACGATCGTTTTGGCATTTTTTAAGATAGCCTCCCACTTTGTTGGCGCTAGTGTTGGATCGATCGAGCCAGTGACGTGAGGCAAAATGACAGTTGCTGCGCCGTATGAGTAGCCACCAAGCTCATTTACATAGCCGCCAAGCACGTTAAGTAGCCTCTTTGCGGTCTTTTGGCTGTGGCCGACTTTACCAAGGCTACCCCACTGATAAACCTGTCCGTATATCGCTTCAGCGCCGTATTTATCAAAATTTTCTTTTAAAATTTTCGCACTTAGTTTTATCGCTTCGTCCCAGCTAACGCGCACAAACTCCTCTTTGCCACGAAGCTCTGGCTTTGGGTTGTTTGGGTCAGCCAAAAAGCTCTTTCTAACAAATGGATATTTTACACGGCTTTCGTTTTGGATATGATCAAGAAGTGCGTTGTTTAGCTCATTTGGGCATGCATCACCCTCAAATGGCTCAGTCTCTACAACGCGACCTGCGATAGTTCTTACATAAAATGGGCCAAATTTGTTTGCACTTAGTCCGCTTTGCTTGTCAAAAAGTGCCTGAGCTGCTCCGTCAAGCTCCTTTGCCTGAAGGCTTGCTGCGCTTAAGGCACCAAGCTTTAAAAAGTCTCGTCTTTTCATTTTTTCTCCGATTTTGGTTAAATTTATTGTTTTTGGTTGGTTTTATGAGTTATAAATTTAGTATTTTGTATCATCTAGTCATGAAAAGGCCTTGTAATGTAATACGCAAACTTGCGTCTAAATTGCGTTATTTTAGCCAAAAAAATATTAAAGGATAGGCAAATGGTAGGATTTTATGTAAATGTAAAGTTAAAAGCTGGATGCGAGGCGAAATTTGAAGAGATTTTAAAAGAGATCGTGCCAGCTTCAAGAAAAGATAAAGGCTGCATAAGCTACGAGTGTGGCGTAGTTGCAGGCACTAAAAGCGAATACTGCTTTATGGAGAGCTGGGAAAATTTAGAGAGCCAAAAAGAGCATATGAAGAGCGCTCACATGGTGAAAAATGCGGCTGCGCTGGAGGCTTGCAAAGAGAGCCAAGAAGTGAAAATAATAAATTTTGTAAGCGTAAAGGAATAATATTTGCTTAAAAAGGGACAAAATTTAGAAAAATGAGCGAAGAAAAGATGCTTGAGATGATAAACGCGACTGCCGATATTATGTTTATGGCTATACTTAGAGGACGTGTGAGCCTTGAAGCTTGCAAAAAGGACAAGGAGTTCATCGACGCTTTAAGAGAAGAGCTACTTAGCAAAAACCCAAACAAGCTCAAAGTCGCGCAAGACTCGCACCAGATGATCGCCATTTTCGAAAAATACCGCAATAAAAAATAATCCCACTTAAAATTTAAATTTATTTGCCGATATAGTGTTAAAGGATTTGACATGATAAACGCACTAAATGGATTTAATCAAAGCTTTAACTATCAAGACGCTTTTAATAAGCAGCCAACAACTATCGCAAATTTAGGCAAGGTAAAAATTTCTCCCAATGCCCTAGACTTCAAGCATCTATCACTCTCTGGCTACTCGTCAAATGATAAAATTTCTATCTGGGGCAAGATGAACGGGCTTGATAGCTCTATGGGTAAAGATGAAGTTGCTAGCCTTAAAAATTTCGTTGATAGCACGAAGCTTTGGCGAGTAAGCTCCATTCTAACCAGCGAGAAAAACGGCTTTAGCGTAGATGAGTTTAACAAAACTTACAATATATATGCTATTGCCACCGACAACCTGAAACTTCTAATCAACCACGCCAATGGCACACTTTATCTAAACCGCGAAGCTACAAATTTACTAGACTCTGATCTAAGCATAGATAAATTTAAAGACAAATGGCTGGAATTTACCGCCGAAAGGATACTTGGCGAGCATGCAAATGTGAAAATTTCTTTTAAAGACGGTGCCTTGCACTACGAGCAAACATCGGCTAAAAAGCGCATAGAAATCCTAGGTCAAGCGATGGCGCATCGTGTAAGCTACGCTGATAAAAATAGTAAAGATGAGTTTTTGAAATTTCTAAAAACAAGCTATGAAAAGGGCGAAAATATCGCTGATGTGCTGCAAAATATCGCCCTTGTGCCAGTTAGAGAAGATGGCGGTGAAGAGATAGAAGAAGAGAAATTTAAGCCTATGCAAGTTACCAAAAAGAGCGTGACCTACACGGATAAAGACATAAAACGTGAGTTTTTTGAGGAATTTATAAGGCGCGAGGTAGAAAACGGCGCAAGCTTTGATGATCTGGTGCAAAAGCTAAACAAGCTAAAGCCAAAGGATATACTGGCTTAGCTTTAAGTTTAAATTTTGGGGCTGGCTTAGCGCGCTAAATTTTATTCAGGCTCAAATTTAAAGAGCCAGCTTGGCTCCATAAATTTATATTCAGGATTAAATTTAAAAAGCCAGCCAGCCTAGCCCTCCAAAAAAATTTCTACTTTGGATTATTTATACTTATCACCATATTTTTCTCATCAAGATATAGCCTAGCAGCCTCTTTGATATCGTCATTTGTGAGCGCTTTGACCGCATCTAGATACTCATCAGCTGTGTAAAGTGGCGTGTTAAAAATTTTATTTGAGATGATGAGATTTTGCCAAAACTCAGGCTTTTCATAATCTTTTTTTATAGAAATTTCACTCTGCGCCTTAAAATCCTCCAAATGCTTTGGCATAAGCGCGCCATCACGCTTGATACTAGCTATTATCTCTTTTATCTCGGCGATGATCTTGTCCGTGTTTGCAGGGTCGCAAGTAAAGCCGATCACCGCTTTTGAGTGCTCATACGGATAGCGAGCGAGCCTAGCGTTTAGGCTAAAGCCGTATGTTTGACCTTTGTCTTCTCTGATCTTTTCTCGAAGCGCCGTTTTTAAGACCGAGCTTAGCGCTCTTAGCTTGACCACCTCTTTGAAGCTGTATTTTGTATCTAAATTTACGATATCCACGCTCACATCGCTTCTTTTTGTGCTTTGATACTCTCTTTTAAAGGTGTGCTGCCCTTTGATACTTCGCACGCCGTCATCTTTAAAATTTTCAGCCTCGCCAAGCTTTGGTAAGGTAGCGATATACTTTTTAACAAGTGGCAAAAGTCTCTCCTCGTCGGTGTCGCCGATGATTACGAAGGTGTATGAGGCTGCGTTTGTAAATTTATCTTTGATGATCTCTTTTAGCTCATTTAGCTTTAGCGCATCGATCTGCGCCATCTCAATGGGCGCTACACGCTTATTATTTTCGTAAAAAAACTTGCTAAATTCGGTGCTAAATTTATATTCAGGTAAATTTTGCTCTTTAGCTAGCTCATCTTTTGCTCTTTGCTTTATCCTCTCAAGCACGTTTGCATCGGCTCTTGGGAAGTTAAACTCTAAATTTATAACAGCTAGCAACGAGCTAAGATCACCACTGCTTGAAGAGCCGTAAATGCCCTGTGTAAGCGCCTCTATGCTCTTTTCGTAGCTTACTATCTTGTCGTTTAGCACCTTTGAAAGCTCGTAGTTGTTAAATTTGCCAACGCCACTTTCATTTGTAAGCGCAACCGCAAAGCCACCAAGCTTAGGATCGGCAAGATCTGAAGTGCCGCCCTTGCTAATGGCCGCAAACAAGATGCTATCTTTTTTGGTGGCTAGTGGCTTAAAGATGACTTGCGAGCCATTTGGCAGCTTATAAGTGTAGATGCCATGCTTTTGGTCAAATTCGCTAGAGACTATATCTTTTGGCTCTAAATTTTCATTGCCAAGGCTCTTATTTAGGCTCTGGCTAGCTGAATTTGTATCGTAAGGGCTAGCCTCATCTTTTAGCTTCAAAAAGGCCTCTTTGCTAAGTTTAAAGCCATCTTTGCTAAAGACCCTCACGCGCTCATCAGGTATGGCTAAAATTTGTTTAAATCTAGCATTAACATCCTCTAGCGTGATCTCGTTTAAGAGCTTTAGGCTAAGATTTTTGCTATCTTCATCGCTTAGCACAAAGCCTCCATTTTCGATCATATTTAAAATTTCACTTGCATAAACGCTTGATTTTTTAGTTTTTGAGCGTTTAAATTTAGCCTCTACATTTGCCACAAACGCCTTTTTCACATCGCTAAAATCGCCTTTATTAAAGCCAAATTTCTCAATGCCCTTTAAAACGCTTAACATATCTTTAAGGCTAGCGTTAAAATCATCTCCGATCACATTTGCCTCAAAGCTATAAATTTTTTGCTTTGCTTGAAGCGTTTGCGCCATAAAATCAACACTTAAATTTGATGAATTATTTGCATTTTTTTGCTCGTAAAGCATATTTATAAGGCTAGCTATTAGCGCATCTTTTAAATTTCGCTTCACGTCAGCCTCGTCTGAAACTGGCTTAAATTTATCAAAAAAGCTAAGCCTTACAAACTGAGCCGCCGTCTCGTTTGCGTCGTAGTTAAAGACATTTAGCCCATCTTTAAAAGCGATGCTTTTGTCTGGATGAACGTATGAGTTGCTGTTTTTTGCTGCGCTAAAGTTTTTCTCTATCAGAGCTTTTATCTCGTTTTTATCAAAGTCGCCAACTGCCACAAAGCTCATAAATCTTGGCTGATATAGCCTCTCATAAAACTCTTGCATGTGCTTAGCATCCACACTTTTTATCACGTTCATGTCGCCTATAGGCACTCTTTTTTGATAGATGCTGCCAGCAAAGATGTCCTTACTTTGGGCAAGATAGAGCCTATATGCTGGCGTGTTTCGCTGGCGCTCCTCCTCCATTATGACGCCACGCTCCTTATCAAGCTCGCCTGCGTCGATCTTTACGCCATCGATCCAGTTTGAAAAAACCTTAAAAACGTCCTTTAAATTTTTCTCATTTACATTTATGCTTAGCGTGTAGCTCGTCTGATCGTAGCTTGTTTGCGCGTTTAGATCAGCGCCAAATTTAACCCCGAGGCTCTCAAGCTGCTTGATAAGCTCATTTTTGCTAAAGTCACGGCTGCCATTAAACGCCATGTGCTCCAAAAAGTGCGCAAGCCCCTGCTCACCGTCTTTCTCATCAGTCGAGCCTGAGTTTACGACTAGGTAAAATATGGCCGTTTTTTGCGGGAGTTTATTCTCTTTTATATAGTATTTAAGCCCGTTTTTTAGCTCGCCACTTAGCATATCTTTGTCATTTTGCAAGGCAAAGAGGCTAAGTGCTAAGCACAAAAGTAGCAGAATTTTTCTCATAATCCGTCCTTTAAATTTCTATGTAAAAGCGGATTTTAGTATAAATTTTAAAATGCAAGATAAAGCTAGCCTGCTAAATTTGCAGGCTAGTTGAGAGGTGTTATTTTAGTTCGTATTTTTTAAGCAGTGCGTCGTAGCTGCCGTCTTTTTTCATCTCATCTAAAATTTGATTTATCTTAGCGATAAGTTCGCTCTGCTTATTTTTATCAAAAGCGATTGAAAAGCCCTCGCTACCATCAACCTCTTTGAAAAATGCCTCTACTTCAGGGTTTTTCTTAATAAAGCCATAGCCGATCGAGCTATCAAGGATGACTGCGTCAAATTTGCCAACTTTTAGCCCCATTATAAGTGGCACAGTATCTTCTGAAGGCACTACTTTTGCGCCATTTATCGCATTTGCAGCTAGCTCTTGGATGGTGCCTTGTTGCACGCCTACTTTTTTGCCAGCTAGCTCCTCTTTAGCTTTTAAAGCGTCGTTGCCTTTTTTCTTTAGGTAGATGTTTTCAGTTAGATAGTATGGCTTTGTAAAGTCAATCGACTTTAGTCTATCGGGAGTCGCGCTCATCGCACTTATGATGCCATTTATCTTGCCAGCTTTAAGCGCTGGGATGAGACCATCAAAGCTCATATTTATGATCTTGTATGAAAAGCCAGCACGCTTTGAAATTTCATCTATCAGATCGATGTCAAAGCCTGTTATTTTGTTATTTTCATCGATGTATTCAAATGGCGGGTAGTTTGCCGCTGTACCAAATTTTAGCTCGTTTGCACAAAGAGCAACAAAAGCTGTCAGTAAAAGAGCAAAGATCTTTTTCATGTCTATCCTTTAAGGTGATTTAAAGCCCTAATTATCGGCATTTATCTATTAAAATTTGTTTAAATTTAGCGCAATGATAGAAATTTACATAAGCTTGTAAAGTGTATAGGCAAGTGCTCTAGAAAGATTTTGATCAAATTTTAAACGAGCAATTTCGGCTCTAAAATTTGAGCTAAGCGGTAAGCGAAGCCAAATTTTAGTAGTTAATTCTTGTGGGTGAGTGAGAGTTTAAAATTTGTAACTACAAACTAAAATATTTAATTTTTACAAAAATGTTCAAGCAAATTTTAAAATTAGAGCTGGCATATCACGGCTCTAAATTTAGTAGTCTGCTAAGGCGAGTGAATGTAATTTTAAAATTTGAAAAACGCAGTAAATTTAAAGAGTAGCTAAATTTGAAGTAGCCAGCTGCAAATGTAGCAGCCAGCTAAGATTTTAGTTTTTATGGATGCGTAGGTAGCTATTTAGTGCGCCGACATAGGCCTTAGCGCTTGCCATCATCGTATCGATATCAAGTCCGTGACCCATTACGGCTGTTTTGCCCTCAAACTCGACTTTTACATCGACCTTTGCAAGAGCGTCTTTGCCCTGAGAAACAGCTGTGACCTTGTAGTCTTTTAGCGTGCCATTAATGCCGCTGATGCGATCAACTACCTTAAATATCGCATCAGCAGTGCCATTTCCAAGGGCTGAGTCGCTAACGATCTCGTCGTTATGTCTGATGCTCATAGAGGCACTTGCTAAGCTGCCACCGCTACTTTGAAGCAAGTCTGTGATCTCGTAAGCCTGCGGGATCTTGGTGATCTCCTCTGCAACAAGCGCCCTGATATCATCGTCAAATATCTCTTTTTTCTTATCTGCCAAGTCTTTAAATTTCTCAAACGCCTTATTAAGCGCATCACTATCAAGGTCAAATCCAAGGCTAACAAGCTTATCTTTAAACGCATGGCGGCCGCTGTGCTTGCCAAGAACGAGCGAGTTTTTCTCTAAGCCGATGCTCTCAGCACTGATGATCTCATAGGTCTCTTTGTGCTTTAGTACGCCGTCTTGATGGATGCCACTCTCGTGTGCAAAGGCGTTTTTACCAACGATTGCTTTATTTGGCTGTGGCTCGATACCTGTGATGCTAGCGATCAGTCTTGAAGTTGGATAAATTTCTTTTGAGATGATGCCTGTGTAAAGCGGCGCAAAGACGTCCTGGCGAGTTTTTATGGCCATCACGATCTCTTCAAGTGCAGCGTTTCCAGCACGCTCGCCGATGCCATTTATCGTGCCTTCAACCTGCCTTGCACCAGCTTTTATAGCAGCTAGTGAATTTGCTGTTGCCATGCCTAGATCGTTGTGGTTATGCACCGAAACTACCGCTCTATCGCCTATAAATTTTACTATTTCGCTAATGCGAGCTGTGATCTCCTCTGGATACAAGTAGCCAACCGTATCTGGGATGTTTATGGTTTTTGCCCCTGCGTTTATCGCTGCGTCGCAAATTTCTTTTAGAAAGTTCATCTCGCTTCTGCATGCATCCTCGCAGCTAAACTCCACGTTATCGCAAAATGTTTTTGAGTATTGCACTGACTCAACTGCACGCCTGATCACCTCGTCTGGGCTCATTTTTAGTTTATACTGCATATGGATCGGACTTGTTGCTATGAAGGTGTGAATTCTTTTGTTTTTTGCTGGAGCTAGTGCCTCGCCAGCTGCCTTAATATCACGCTCAACTGCACGTGCAAGCGAACAGACAGTGATATTTGAAGCTTGCTTTGCGATCTGATTTACCGCGTCAAAGTCTCCAGGGCTAGCCGCTGCAAATCCAGCCTCCATCACATCCACACCAAGCCTTTCAAGCTGAAGTGCGATCTGAAGCTTTTCAGCTGTGTTCATAGAAGCTCCTGGGCTTTGCTCGCCATCTCTTAAAGTCGTATCAAAGATTATAATTTTATTTTTATCCATTTTTTGTCCTTTTATAATTTTTTATATTTAAATTTAATGAGTTAAGTAAAGAAGAATTTGCTACCTAAGTAGCAGCAGTAGAGAGTTTTTGATTTCGATTTTTGGTAAAAATTTACGCGATTTTATTATGCCATTTTCGCTCATTCGCTCTCCTTTTTTTTGTGATTTTTGCTAAACATTATCGCCGCTCTAATAATACCATAAAGCACGTAAACACTCATTACTAAAGTTGCGCTCTCGAATGGATATAGATAAAGCATAGAAAAAACAACTACAAGTGCTACTAAAATTCGTATAACATGAGTTTGTTTTAAGTTCATCTTTTTAAAGCTTGGATAGCGGATGTTGCTAACCATCAAGATAGCTAAAACTGCTTCAAGCAATATCAAGCACCACTCAAAACCCTCTAAGAATGTGCAGTCTACATAAATGCCGATCCAAAGCACACTTACAATCGCTGCTGATGGTATAGGAAGTCCGATGAAAACATTTGGTTCGTATGTGCCGGTAGTGACGTTAAAACGAGCTAGTCTAATAGCTCCAAAGACTACAAACATAGCTGCTATTAGTGCACCAAATCTGCCAAATTTTGCACCAACTGTTAGATAAAACAAGATCGCCGGAGCCACGCCAAATGCTACAAGGTCCGCAAGGCTATCAAACTCTACTCCAAATTTGCTTGTAGTCTTTGTAAGTCTTGCTACGCGTCCATCAAGTCCGTCTAAAATCAGTGAAAGAATGATGTAAATAATAGCTTTAAAATAATTTCCCTGAATAGATGAAATAATGCTTATAACGCCCAAAAAAGCGCTTGCTGCGGTAAATAAATTTGGCAAGATATACATTAACTGCATTTTTTGTAAGCTATTCATTTTATTTTTCCTCTTCAAAGTATCCAAGAAGTGAAGCAGCTTTAACGCTCTCGCCAACGCTTACGCAAATTTTAGTATCTCTTGGCAAGTATAAAATCACTTCTCCGCTTCCTAAAAAGCCAAATTTTCTAGAGGCTTTTAGACTAGTAATGTTATAAATTTCCAAACTTCTGCTAAAAACTCCAGCTATGATCTTCATAGCAAATTTGATATTTCCTTTTTCAAAACGAATTATCGCTCTTTCATTTAGCATTTCTGAAATTTTCATCGCCTGACACAAAAATAGTCCGTGCCTTCTTTTTATATCAATAACTTTTGCATCGCTCACCGCTCTTAGCGTGCCGACACCAAAAAACGGCTTTGAGATAACTATCTTAGCTACTTCTTTGTCATCAAAATTTGAAACACTGATCTCTTTTATCTTGCCATCTATAGGTGAAAGTAAAGCTAGTTTATCGTCAGTAAATGGCTCTCTTTCAGGATCTCTAAAAAAATAAAGAATTAAAAGAAGTAACGCTAGAAAAAATAGCGGCGCAATACCAAATAACACAGATATAACAAATAAAATCAAAAAGAATAATATAAATTTATACCCTGCTTTTGCGATGTAACCACTCATTTTATTCCTCTTTTTTGCCTTTTTCCTCTTCTTCAAGCTCTACAAGCCTGCTTTCAAGACCATTTTCTTCCTCGTAGTTTTTGATGATCTCTCTAACTCGTTTTCCCTCGATAGTCTCTTCTTCATAAAGTGCTGAGACCATGTTTTCAATGGCACCTTTATAAATTTCAAGAAGACCAAGCACAGCCGTATATCTCTCATGAAGAAGTGCTTTTACAAATTCATCGACCTTTTCGGCCATCTTGTCGCTATAGTCTTTTATGCTTTGTCCGCCATTTAAAAATGTTGCGCGTTGCTTCTCAAGTACCATAAGGCCGGCAACATCACTCATACCATACATACTAACCATAGCTTTTATGATATCAGTTGCACGCTCTAGGTCATTACTAGCTCCAGTTGATATCTCTTTTATAAAGACCTCTTCGGCAGCCCTACCAGCCAAAAGTACATCCACTTCTGCAAGCAACTCATGCTTTTGCATCATAAATTTATTTTCTTCAGGTGTATTTAGCGTATAGCCAAGCGCTGCAAGACCGCGTGGTACGACTGAGACCTTTGTCACTCTTTTTGCACCTTTTGTTAGCTCAGCTACCAAAGCATGGCCGCTTTCATGGTAAGTGACTATCTTCTTCTCTTTTGGATTTACGCGGCGTGATTTTTTCTCTAAACCAGCTATCGATCTCTCGACAGCCTCCACTAGATCAGCCTGCTCAACAAAAGTTTTTGACTTACGTCCTGCAAGAAGAGCTGCCTCATTTATGATATTTTCAAGATCAGCCCCTGCTAAACCAGTAGTAAGCCTTGCGATATCTTCGATATTAACGTCTTTACCGATTTTCACATCTTTCATATGGACTTTTAAAATGTCGCAACGTCCTTTAAAATCAGGCTTATCAACAAGCACTTGCCTGTCAAATCTACCCGGTCTTAAAAGTGCAGCATCTAAAACTTCAGGTCTATTTGTCGCTGCTATAACGATGACTGGTGACTTATCCGCATCAAAGCCGTCCATCTCAGAAAGAAGCTGATTTAGCGTCTGCTCTCTCTCATCATTTCCTCCCATCGGACCAGAATTTCTGCTCTTACCGATCGCATCGATCTCATCTATAAAAACAATCGCTGGAGCCTCTTTTTTTGCATTTTCAAAAAGATCTCTAACTCTACTTGCACCAACGCCAACAAACATCTCTATAAAGCTTGATGCCGACATAGAGAAAAATGGCACACTAGCCTCGCCCGCAACAGCTCTTGCAAGAAGCGTTTTACCAGTACCTGGAGGGCCAACTAACAAAATACCTTTTGGAATTTTAGCTCCAAGTCTTAGGTATTTATCTGGGCTCTTTAGATAATCAACTATCTCTTGAACCTCTTCTTTTGCCTCTTCAACGCCTGCGACGTCGTCAAATTTAACTTTTGGTTTTTCAGAATTTATAAGCTTTTTCGCACTTCCTATGCCAAGTATGCCACCGCCGATATTCTTTTGCATACGACTAGCGATAAACATCCAAATAGCAAAAAATATAAATACCGGTATGATCCATGAAAATATAAGATCTCCAAACCAGTTATTTTCGCTATAAACGCTGTAAGTTATGCCATTTTGCTCAAGTATGCCAATGAGTGTTGGATCATTTATGCGCTTTGCGAGGTAGATGGTTTTGTCATTACCAACGCCTTTTATCGTGGTTTCAGATATCGCAACTTCATTTAGTTGCTTATTTTTTAGCATATCCTTGAATTCAGAATAAGCTATCATCTTGCTTTGAGCGTTGCTACCAAGCCCAAAAGTACCGCCTAGTCCGTCACCACTAAAGCTTCTAAAAGCTAGAACTATAACTATCGCAAAAATAGCAAAGATAAAGATGGGGTTTTTGTTGAAAAACCCGTTATTGTCGCCATTATTTTGGTTATTATTTTGGTTATTCATCCATTTCCTTATAAACAAAGCTAACCCAATCATTAGCCTGTTTTATCTCAACTAGCTCCAAATCCTTAAACGTATCTTTAATCCTATCTTCGTATTTGTTTAAAATTCCAGACAATACTAAATAGCCGCCTTTTTTAAGCGATTTTTTTAAGTCATTTGAGAGCATAAAAATGACATCAGCAATAATGTTTGCTACGGCGATGTCATATTTTTGCTCTAAATTTGCAATAGAACCTGTCCAAATTTTATTAAATTTAACCTCATTTAGCTGGGCATTGCTAAGCGAGCTTTGCGTGGCCTGCTCGTCTGTATCGCAAGCATCGACCTTGCAGCCAAGCTTTGCTAAAGCTATGCTTAATATCCCGCTTCCACATCCCACATCTAAAGCGCTATCGCCACTTTTTGCATATTTTTGTAAAAGTTGCAAGCAAGAATTTGTGCTTTCATGATGCCCTGAGCCAAAGGCTAGCGCTGGGTCGATTATGATATTTGTTACACCATTAAGTGGCTCTTCCCAGCTAGGTCTAATATAAATTTTATCAACCAAAATAGGCTTAACTGCCTTTTTATATTCGCCTAGCCAGTCTTTATTTTCTTTTAAATTAAGAGAAATTTTTAAATCATTTGGAATTTTACGAACGATAGAGAGCCCTTTTGCATACTCTTCTACGCCCCAAGCTATATCTTTTAGATCATACTCTTCCCTGATGATGATCTCATGATCTAGCTCTTCTACACAGGTGACCCCAAAAGAGAAAACTAACTCTAAAATTTCATCATAAAAATTTGATGTTTTGATGCTTAATTCGTAAAATTTATCTTTCATTAACCAAGAACGTCTTCAAGCTTCTCTTTTAAAACTTGTGGCGTAAAAGGTTTAACGATGTAGTTATTAACACCTGCTTTTAAAGCTGTTATAACCTCGGCTTTTCCGCCCTCTGTTGTTACCATTATGATAGGCATATCAACATATTTTTGCTCAGCTCTTACCTTTTTAACAAGCTCAAGACCGTTCATCTCAGGCATGTTCCAGTCAGTAATAAGAACCTCAATACCCTCGTTTTGCGTCAAGATATTCCAAGCTTCAAGCCCGTGCTCAGCCTCGAGAATTTCTTGATGTCCTAACCTTTGCAAAGTATTTTTTATGATCCTTCTCATTGTTGAGCTGTCATCTACAACCAAAATCTTCACATAATATCCTTTTAGTAAAAATTGCCCTATTCTAGCTAATTAAAATTTATAAAAGCTTTAACGCTAGCCAACTTGTTTGAAAGCATCTTTTAAATCAAGTCGTCCCTCATAGTAAGCTTTACCAACGATCACACCAGCTATCTCATTTGTCTCTTTAAGTGCTAAAATGTCGTTCATATCGCTCACACCGCCACTTGCTATGGTCTCAAGCTTGCTGCTTCTAGCTATTTGCAAGCTAAAATCAACATTAACTCCGCCAAGCATTCCATCTTTGTTAATATCGGTGCAAATCACAGCTTCTACACCCACATCTGCAAATTTTTTTGCAAGATCGACCGCTTTTATACTTGAAACCTCGCCCCAGCCTTGCACTGCCACATAGCCATCTTTGGCATCTATGCCAACTACGACCCTATAAATTCCAGCCATTTTTGCTGTAAATTCTGGATCACGAAGGGCAACTGAGCCAAGGATCACTCTGCTAACTCCAAGGTCTAAATAGCGCTTTATACGCTCTTCATCCCTTATGCCACCGCCAACTTGCACCTTTAAATTTGTAGCTTTTACTATCTTTTCGATCGTGTTAAAATTTATAGTTTCTCCTACAAATGCTCCATCAAGATCAACCACATGCAGCCATTTTGCGCCGTAGCCTTCAAACCTCTTAGCAAGCTCACTTGGCTCACTGCTATAAATTTTAGCGCTTTGCATGAGCCCTTTACTAAGCCTAACCGCCTGCCCCTCTTTTATATCTATCGCTGGGAAAATTTCCATCACAACCTCGCAAAATTTTCTAAAATTTTAAGCCCGACCTCGTGGCTTTTTTCTGGATGGGGCTGAAAGCCAAAGAGATTTTCATGCTGCACCGCGCTTGTAAATTCATATCCATAAGTTGTCTTTGCAAGCGCAAATTTATCATCGCAAACCACGTGGTAGCTATGCACAAAGTATAAATACTCAAGCTCTTTTAGCCCTAAATTTAAAGGACCATTTTGTTTAAAGCTAAGTGTGTTCCAGCCAACGTGTGGGATCTTTAGTGGCTTATCAAATTTAGCTTCATCAAATTTAACGACCTCTCCTGGCAAAAGAGAAAGCCCCTCATGCTCGCCAAATTCAAAGCTTTTTTCAAACAAAAGCTGCATGCCAAGGCAAATTCCTATAAAGGCTTTTCCACTTTTTACAGCCTCTTTTATCGCCTCGTCCATGCCGTTCATCTTTAGCTTTTTCATCGCCTCACCAAAAGCTCCAACGCCTGGCAAAACGATGTGTGAGTGCTCTTTTAAACTATCAGGCTCACTTACTAAGACGCATTTTTTATCAAGAAATTTAAAAGCATTTATCACGCTTTTGATGTTGCCCGCACCATAGTCGATCACCGCTATCATCTATTTTCTTGTCTTTTTACACTAAAGAGATAAAAGCTAAGTGCCGCCATTAACATCGCTACACCGCCTATTAGATAGATAGCGTTTATGATATTTTCAGGTGCGGTGATAGCAAATTTAAACACAAGCATAAGCGCCTCAATGGCAAGTGCGATGATGATAGAGCCGATAAATCTAACCATCGTCTTATAAATAACGCTATTTTCTTCGTGATTTTTGCCTAAAACTTCTTCTTCAAATATCGTCTTTACAAGGTCAAAAATGGCAAGAGCCAGCGTTAAAATAATGGTTGATTCAAAAATTTCTTCTACGTTTATATGCTCGATACTCTTTGAGATAAAGCTCTTTACGCCGTGCCAAAATAAAAATGCGCAGATCATAAAAAGCGATGCGCAAAAGAGTGCATAGACTGTCTTTAAAAATCTACCAAAATGCTCCTCGACAAAGCCGCTATCGACCATATTTAGGATATTTTCTAGGCTTATGTCGATGCAGGCGATAAATTTAAGCTCATTTTTTTCATTATAGATAGGCACGCTTGCTGTGACACACAAACCTCCATTTAGACTTGATGGATATGGATCACTTAAAACGCACCTTTTCTCGCGCACAGCGGTGTAGTAGTAGGCTTTGTTTGCGCGGTTTTCACCTTTTGGAATTTTGTATTTTTCATTTAGGCTGATCGAGTCTTCGATCTGTATGCCATTTTCGTCTAAGATATATAGTGCGTCAAAATTTTCTATCTCGTGGCTGATCTTATCAAAGCCAGCTTTTATGTTTTCTAAGCACACTCCAGGCAGTCTGTTTGGCAAATTTCTACTAAATAAATAGCAGATATACGCCCTTGCCTTATATCTCGTGTCACTAAATCTCTTAATATCTTTTATAACCAAAACTAGCCTTTTAAATTTAATGCATGATTAAACTCTGGCACGATCACCTTAAGAGCAGGTGCCACCTCGTCATCTTCAAGCTGCAAAAGCCCATTTATCTGTGAATTTAAAAGGGTCAGATCATAAGGCTGTGAGTGTGTCACGAAGATCGACTCATACTTAGTTTGAACGTCATCTTTGTTGATAAGTAGCTCTTCATAAAGCTTCTCGCCAGGTCTAAGCCCCACAAATTCGATACCCAGATGCTCTTTATTTGAAAGCAGAAGCATCTTTTTAGCAAGATCGACGATCTTAACTGGCTCGCCCATGTCAAGCACGAAAAGCTCTCCGCCTTTTGCGATAGAGGCTGCTTGAAGGACTAGCTGACACGCTTCAGATGTAAGCATAAAGTATCTTGTGATCTCTGGGTGCGTGACACTTAAAGGCTTGTTTGCAGCGATCTGCGCTTTAAATTTAGGTATGACTGAGCCACTTGAGCCAAGGACATTACCAAAGCGCACACAAACTATCTCGCAGACACCTGCTTCGTTTGAATTTAGCGCATAAAGCTCGCAAACACGCTTAGTTGTGCCCATGATATTTGTTGGGCGCACTGCCTTGTCCGATGAGATCATGACAAATTTCTTAGCACCATATTTTTTAGAAAGATCAACTGCATTTTTTGTGCCAAGGATGTTGTTTTCAACTGCTGAGCGAGGGTTTAGCTCGCAAAGTGGCACGTGTTTATATGCAGCTGCGTGGATGACGATCTCTGGTCTAAATTCTTCAAAAACCTCTTCAAAATCTTTTAAATTTGTGATATTTACGAGTTTGCTAACAGTTCTTTTATCTCTTGTATCTTCGCCTATTTTATAGAGGTTAAACTCGCTGTGCTCAACCATTATAAGCTCGCTTACGCCGTATTTCAAGCACTGCTTACAAATTTCGCTTCCTATACTACCGCCAGCTCCAGTGACAAGCACTTTTTTATCTTTTAAGAAATTTGAAATGGCTTCTGGATTAAGGTCTTTTGGCTTTCTAGCGAGCAAATCTTCGATCGAGATATCTTTGATCGGCTCATTTTCGATAAGCGAAAAGAGCTTCATATCTCTTATGCCATATCCAGTTAGCTCATCAACTAAAGCTTGAAGCTCGTCTTGATCAAGTGCTAGTGCGATGATAGCAGTCTTTGCGTCGTAGTCTTTTATAAGGCTTGGTATATCTTTTTTATCTTGAACTAAAAATCCATCACAATATGTGCCAACAAGGTCGCTTCTGCCATCTACCACACCAACTGCATAGTAGTCAAGATAGCCCTGTTTTAAGCCGCGCAAGACGTGAAGCGCCTTTGAGGTCGCGCCTATAACGATACAAGGCTCGCCTTTGTGGGGTCTGTTTGAAAAGTCAAGTGCCATTCGTTTTGAAATTCTTAATATTCCGATAAGCAAGCACGATATTAGCATATCTATTAAAATTACACTTCTTGGATACATTGCAAAAATATCTTGCAATATAAAAAAAAGTGGTGTAAATAAGATCGCCGCACAAACGTGAGCTAGGAAAATTTTACGAGCCTCATTTAAGCCAAAAAATCTCCACGGTACCTTGTAAATTTTAAACATCCACATGAAAAAGAGCTTAAAAACGATCAAAAATCCAGCCGTTACAAAAAGCCCTTGCACGTAGATATCTGGGATGTCGGCGTTAAATCTTAAAAGATAAGCCGCATATATCGAAAAAACAAATATAAAAACATCACCAAGAAGGAAAAATACGAGCCTTTTTAACTTCGTTGCATGAAACATTTACGCATTTTCCTTGACTATTTTTATCACTCTTTCTTGTGTCTGCTCGCTCATATCGCTGCCGCTTGGCAAGCAAATTCCTCTTGAAAATAGATCTTCACTATATCCATCAACAAAGCTTAACGCACCTTTAAAGACAGGCTGCAAGTGCATAGGCTTCCAAAGTGGGCGGCTCTCGATATTTGCATCAGCTAGTGCTTTTATAACCTTTAAATGCGCATCTTTTTTAGCAAAAACGCCAGTTGTGAGCCATCTGTTTCCACGAGAATTTGGTAGCTCTGGCATAAATTCTAAAATATCGCCAAGCTCTTTTTCATAGATATCAAATACTCTTCTCTTTTGCTCGACTCTCTTTTCTAAAACCTCCATCTGAGCCACGCCAATAGCGCCTAGGACGTTACTTAAGCGGTAGTTGTAGCCATAATCCTTGTGCTCATAGTGAAGCAAAGGTTCTCTTGCTTGTGTGCTGTAAAATCTAGCTTTTTCTACAAATTCGCTATCTCCAACTAGCATGCCGCCACCTGAAGTAGTGATGATCTTGTTGCCATTGAAGCTATATCCGCCCATCACGCCAAATGTGCCAAGTGCCTTGCCGCCGTAAAATCCACCAAGCGCTTCAGCTGCATCTTCAACCAAGGCGATGCCCTCGTTTTGGCAAATTTCACAAATTTCTTTCATCTTTGAAGCTTGTCCATAAAGATGAGTGACGACTAACGCTTTTGGCTTTTTAGGTAAATTTGAGATCGCTTTTTTAAGTAGCTCTGGGCTTAAATTCCAGCTCTCGTCGCAGTCGATGAAGACTGGAGTTGCCTTTTCATAAAGTATCGGCGAGACTGAAGCCATAAAAGTAAAGCTAGAAGCTAGCACAAGATCGCCCTCTTTTACGCCAAGGACGCGCAGTGCTAGGTGAAGTGCCGCAGTTCCAGCGCATAGTGCAAGCGCATCTTTGGCACCAGTATAGGCCTTTATGCTATCTTCAAATTTATTGACATATTCGCCAAGTGGCGCTATGTAGTTGCTTTCAAAAACTTTTTTTATATATTCCTGCTCTTTTCCACTCATGTTTGGTGGAGATAAAAAAACCCTATCCATTTTCATACCTTTCGTGATTTTTTGGCGATTTTAGCACTTATTTTTAAATTTATATCTTAGCGCGCTCGCATGCAGGCACGCCATACGCCTTTATGCCATCTTTTATATCTCGTACAACCACGCTTCCAGCGCCAATGACGCAGTTTTTACCGATACTTATGCCTTGAATGACGCTTGAGCCAATGCCAACGTGCGTAAATTCGCCCACGCTAACGTTTCCAGCAAGGGCTGCATTTGGGCTGATGTGAGCAAATTTACCTATCACGCACTCATGCTCTATCACTGCACCAGAGTTTATGATAGCGCCCTCTTTTATGCGAGCTTTTGCGTTTATCACGGCATTTGGCATGACCACTACACCTTTTTCTATCACAGCGCTTTCGCTCACAACCGCACTTTTATGGATCAAATTTACTATCTCAAAGCCAGCGGCCCCCACCTTTTGGCTGATCTTTTGCCTTGTTTTATTATCACCTATGGCTATTATGATGTCAGCTTTTTCAAGCTCTGGGCTAAATTTACGCTCACTAGCATCGTCTAAAAAAACTATCTCATCATAGCCATTATCTCTAGCAATGTCAGCGATCACAAGCCCGTGCCCACTCGCTCCGTAGATGTAAATTTTCTTAGTTTTTGCCATTAAATTTCTCCGTCGTCGCCTGCCCCTCTTTGCTGACGCCACTTCGTTTTAGCACCTTTTCTATTGTCTGCAAAGCGATCTTTACATCAAGCATAAAGCTTAAATTTTTAGCGTAATAGACGTCGTATTCAAATTTTTTCTCCCAGCTTATGGCGTTTCTGCCATTTACCTGCGCTAGACCCGTGATACCAGGGCGCACGTCGTGGCGGTGCTTTTGCGTTTCGTTATAGATGGGTAGATACTCGACCAAAAGCGGCCTTGGTCCGATAAAACTCATATCGCCCTTTAGCACGTTAAAAAGCTGTGGTAACTCATCGAGGCTAAGTGAGCGGATCAGTTTGCCAAATTTACCAAGACGCTGATCATCTGGCAAAAGCTCGCCATTTGCGTCACGCTCATCGCTCATCGTCTTAAATTTATAAATTTTAAAAATTTTCTCATTTAGTCCTGGTCTTGCCTGTGTAAAAATGACATCACGACTTACCTTAAAATATATAAATATCGCCGTTGCTATGATGATGGGCGACGTTAAAATAAGCAAAAACAAAGCCCCCAAAATGTCAATCACCCTCTTTAAAAAATTTCTATACATCTATAAATTTCCTATAAATTTCTATATATCTTTTCGCGATTTGCTTCTCGTCGAATTCACTAACTGCCCAGTCTCTGCCATTTTGCCCAAGTTTAGCGCAAAGCGCTTCGTCATCAAGCAAAATTTTTATCTTACTAGCAAGATCACTTGCGTCTTTTACCTTGCATAAAAGTCCGTTGTAGCCGTCCTTTACTGCCTCATTACAGCCTGTCACGTCGCTTGCAACGACTGCTTTAGCCATGCTCATCGCCTCTAAAACCGTTCTTGGAAAGCCCTCTTTATAGCTTGGCAAAGCCAGCAAGTAAGAAGCTTTTAAAAGCTGTGGTATGTCGTTTCTAGCGCCAAGATATCGCACCTTGCCACCTTTTAAAAAGCTCTCGTCTGCGGTTGATTTATTACCAGCAAAGCCCTCGCCCACAAAGACAAATTCGCAGTTTTTATAGCCATTTAAAATTTCAGCTGCCTCGTAAAATTCACGAACACCCTTGTGCCACATGGCTCTGGCGATCATCAAAATGACCTTTTTTTCACCCAAGTCCGCTGCCTGCGTGATAGCTGGGTCAAATTTAGCAGTATCGACGCCGACACTTTTTATGCGGTACACCTTGCTTTTATCTATCAAATTTTTTGAGATCAGATAGTCTGGATCTGCGTTATTTACGAAGATGCAAGCATCAGCCTTTGAAAAAGATAGCTTATAAAGGCTCTCCATGACAAAACGCACAGCCTTTGTCTTAATATCATCATCGATATAAAAGCTACCAAGGCCTTCGACCAAATTTATCACGTGCTTTATGCCAGCGTTTTTAGCAGCAAATGTGCCAAAGACATTTGACTTGTGAGCGCCAGTTTGAAGCAGGTCTAAATTTAGCTCGCCTAAAATTTGAGATAATTTTTTTGAGTTATTTATCACGGTTAGCGGATTTAGGCTCGCCTTATCAAGCTCGTAGGTGACGGTGTGAAAGCTTTTAGCAAGCTCATTAGTGAAATTTCCTTTTGGAGCGATAGCAAAAACCTCATGCCCCATATCTTTTAAAGCCTGCATTATAGGGCGTCTAAAAAAGTGTATGCTCATATCAGCGTGGCTTAAAAATCCTATCCTTGCCATCTCTACCTCTTTAGCCTATAAACTTTTGCCGCCCCATCAAGTATAACTGGCTCAAAGACTTTTGGATCGTATCTTTCAAGCACGAAAAGCTGTATGTAGGCGCTATTTAAAATGCTCTCATCAAGGATGATAAATCTACCATAATCCCTCATAAAAATGACAGAAATGTTTGAGCTTTCATTATTTTTATACTCTTTTACATTTAGCTTGCCAGCCTCGTTGTAGTCGGTCTCTATGAAAGATCTTAGCGGTAAGACATTGCCATCATAGATCAAATTTGTGACATCGCTTGTTAGAGTAAATCCGCCACTTAGCCTAATGCCCTTTTCGCTTTGCGAGATCGCTCTTGTGGTGATGAAAAGTCCATTGTTTAAATTTTTACCACTTTTTAGATCGATCTTGCTAAACTGCAAAATGGTCGGGAAAATGCTAAGCATCCTATCTGGCAGGTAATAATATATCTCTCTGCTCTTTGCTGGTAGGCTAAAATTTGCCTCTTTTATCTCGCTAAAAAACTGATCAACGCTTAAATTTCTATCTTTTAAAATTTGAGCCAAGTTGCCATTAAAGTGCTCTTTGAAATTTCGCTCAGTGTATTCTACATCAAGCCTTGCCATATTTGCCGAGCTCATCTCGTCGCTTCCAAGCGCAAAGCTCACGGCAAAATTTTCACGTCCAAGGTGCTTTCCGCCGTCAATTAGCGTCTTAACATCGCTGTAATATCTAATCGGATATCCATAATCCCACCATGCAACCACGTAGTCCTCGCGTCCTGCGATGCCTTTTAGCTTGTTTAAAATTTCAACCTCTTTATTTACAAAGACTGGCTCAGCCTTGTAGCCATAGATGTGAATGAGCGCTGGAGCAAGCACGAGAGCTGCTATGAAGGCTCTTATGAGATTTAGCACGGCCCCTTTTAGCTTTAAATTTGCAAGCACAAACTCTACTAAGTATCCAAAGCCAAGCGCCATAATAGGCACAGCATAAATAGTAAATCTAAGGCCGCTTTTAAAGGCCAAAAAGCCAAGTGCGAGCATGCCAAGCGAGACGGTAAATGAGCGGTGCTTGTAGCAAAATAGAGCGACGCCAACAAGCGAGATCAAAAATGTGATGACATTTGCGCTGATCCTCTCGCAAAATAGCGTAAAATCAACGACGCTTGACTCTTGGATGGTTTGATTGACATTAAAAAAGTGAAAGCTCATGCCGCCAACTTCAGGCGCATCTCTAAAGACGTAAAATTTAAGCTGAAAGATTATCGGATTTAGCCCACCACGGATGACAAAAATGACAAAGATAACCGCCAAAATGCCAAGAGTAAATTTTAAATTTATCACCTCTTTTTTAAATAGGCAAAGTGCATAAATAACGATAACAGCGATAAATTTAAGCGTTAGATCAAGGTTTGAGATAGCAAGCAAAAGCAGCGAAATTTCAAGGTAAAAAAGTGGATTTTTACTATCAAAAATGAGCGTGTAAAGTAAAAATAGCCCAGTTAAAATGCTAATAAGCGAAAAGGCGCTCATATACCACCACATATAAATAAGCACGCTTAAAGGTGCTATTATCAGGCTCTTTGCGTCCTTTTTCTCAAGCACCCTAACAAGCCCCCAAACGACAAAGATACTAAGAGTGATGATGAGCATGTCGGTGTCGTAGTAACCTGCCATCGTGCGGTTGTAGTAGCTGTTTGCGATCACTGCAAGAAGTGCAGCGATAAAGCCAGCCATTTTTACTTTGTATTCATTTGCGATCAAGATAACAGGCACGGCCACAAGCGACGAGAAAAATACACTCATATAAATCATCGCTGTCTCAAGCTTGACGCCTAGGAATTTCACGATCCAGTAAGTAAGCGTCGAGAGCGGATAGCCGTAATAGCTAAGATCGTTTTCTTGATGAAAGCCAGCTAGCATGTCCCTTGCCCCCTCGGCAAATGCGTAGCCGTCGTTTGTGCTGATCATCAGCTCGTTGTTCCAAAAAAAGACTGGATACTCACTCGCCCAAAAGACCCAGTAAAGCCTGCAAACCATGCCAAAGATGACCGCGGCAAATATCATAAGGTATAAAGAGTAATTTTTAAAAAACAAATTTCTATTCATTAGGATTTTCCAAAAAATTTATAAGCTCGCTCGCTATGTTTTCACTATCAAAAAATTTAGCCCGATTATACGCAACATTTTCAAAATTTTGCCTTATTTCACGCTCGTTAAGCACTTTTATCATCGCCTCTTTCATCGCATTTTCGTCATCAACAGGCACTAAGATGCCAAACTCACTCTCGCCCAAAAGCTCCTTTGCGCCGCTCTTGTGTTCGGTTGAGATGATAGTTTTTTCGCACGCTAGTGCTTCAAGCAAGACATTTGAAAAGCCCTCAAAACGTGAAGCACAAAGTAAGCAAGAGGCGTTTTTTATATGCCTAAAAGGATTTTTATCAGTGCCAAGAAGCTTTACTCGATCACTCACACCAAATTTGTCTATCAAATTTTGTAACTCATCTTTTAAAGGCCCTTTGCCAAGGATGCCAAGCGTGGCGCGAGGGTCGCTAATAGAAGCTATTATTTTTATTAGCATGGCTTGATTTTTACCGCTATCAAGGCGGCCTATGTTTATGAAAAATGGCTTAAAGTCGCTCTCAAGCGGCTCATCTTTTAGCAAATTTATAGTTTTTAGATCAAGGGCGTTATAAAGCACCTTTGTCTTTGCCTCGCTCATACCAAAATTTCGCACCAGATCCTCTTTATTGCCAGCTGCATTTGCGAGGATTAGATCAGCTTTTTTATAAAGATGAGTGAGTAAAAATTTATTAACTCGCCCGCTTAGATCGTTTTTATATAGGATCGACGGACAGCTTCGCTCGCTGATAACTAGCCTAGCCCTTAGCCCTAAAATCCTAGCAAGCCCAGCGATATAGCAAGGGCGGTTCATCAGCACAAACTGCGTGTCGATGTTTAAGCTTTGACAGAGCTTTTTATACTTAAAGGCAAGCATTGGCATCGCTAAAAAGAGCCTTGCAAGCTTCTTTATCCCGCTCTCGTAAGGATCGCTATTTTCTATAAAGTGGATTTGCACCTCGCTTGGAATCTCATAGGCGATGACCTTGCTCATTAAGATGAGATGAACTTCATAACATTTGATCAAAAATGGCAGTAAATTTGCCACATTTCGCTCAGCCCCGCCAGGCCCCATCGAGTATAAAAAAACGGCTAATTTTTTCACTTGCTAACAACCTTTTTTATAAATTCTCGCCACTGCTTGATGATATTTTCTTTGCTAAATAAATTTGCACTTTCACTGGCGTTTTTTGCTAGTTTTTGCCTTAAATTTTCATCTTTTAAAAGCATCTCAAGCTTATTTTTTAGATCATTGCTGTCGCCGTTTTTAAAGATAAGCCCGTCTGTGCCGTCATTTATAAGCTCTCTTGCGCCCACAGTGTCGCTACTTAGCCTAGCGCAGCCAAATGCGCCTGATTCTATTAGCACATTTGAAAGCCCCTCGCTTCTTGAGCAAAGAGTAAAAATTTTTGCCTCGCTGTAAAGCTTTGCAACGTCGCTCATATGACCTAGAAATTTGACATTAAGCCCTAAATTTAAAGCCATCTCTTTTAGCTGCACTTCCTGTCTGCCACTGCCTGCGATCTTTATCTCCCAGCCATCAAGCAAGCCCTTATCCACCTTGCTAAGCGCCTCAAAATAGATATCATAGCCCTTTACCGCCTCCAGCCTTGCCACGCTTAAGATGACGTTTTGCTTCTCGCAATTTTCAGGCACGTCGATAAAAAGTGGATTATGTATGACCTCGCGATTTTTGGCAAATTTATAGTAGTCGTAGTCGCTTTTACTTAGCACGCTTAAACCATCTACAAATTTATACGAAAAGTCACGCATAGCGCTTGCGACTTTACTTTTTAAGTAGCTATGCTCGTGGTGCTCGGTTGCTATTAGTTTGCTCTTTAGCCCCAAATTTGCCAGCACGCAAGCGACGTTTGTCCAGTCGATAAAGCTAATTATGAGATCAGCTTTTTGCTCCTTAAAAAGCGCTCTAAGAGCGAGGATTTTTTTAAATTTTAAAGCCAGCCCAGAGCCACTCACATTAAGGTTTATGATCTTTGTCTTTTCACTAAATTTATAAAGTCCAAGATCCTCTTCAAGCAGGGCGATAGTGATCTCATTGTCTTTGCAAAGCTCATTTGCAAGCACGTTTAGCACGCGCTCGGCCCCACCATTTCTAAGTGCAGCGATGACAAAAAGAATTTTCACTTCACACCTCCAAGTCTTAAAAGCTCCAGCCATTTTTTATAAATTTGCTCCACGCTAAACTCATCAAGTCTAGCTCTTGCATTTTTAGCAAATTCACTCATCTTTGCCTCATCTTGCAGCAAATTTGCAAGCTTTTTACTCATATCATCAACGTCATTTATCTCACAAAGCAAGCCATCAAAACCATCTTTTATAAGCTCTTTTGCCCCACTAGTTCTTGTCGCAACCCGCACGCAGTCATAGTTTATCGCCTCTATCAATGTGTTTCCAAGACCCTCGAAATTTGAGCAAGAGAGCAGCACCTTTGCCCTTTTATAAAGAGAGGCGATGTCGCTTACATTTCCTAAAAACTCCACCTCTGCACCCAAATTTTTAGCTAATTTTTCTAAATTTGCCCTCTCGCCGCCATCTCCAGCGACAGCGAATTTATAGCCGCTTTGCTTTAAGTTTGCAGCCACTCTTACAAACATTTCGCAGTTTTTTATCTTATTTAGCCTGCCAACAAAGATGACTAAATTTTCTTTATCAAAGCTCTCACTGCGTATCTCTTCAAAGAGCGGGTTGTAAATTTTCATCACATTTTTGCAAAATTTCGAGTAGTAGCCAAGATCCTCGTCGCTTAAAACGCTAAGTGCGTTTGCAAATGGATAACTAAGGCGTCTTAGCACCTTAAAAATGGCTCTTTTTGGCGCAAGGTAGTTTGTGTGCTCGCTTATTATTATAGGCGTTTTTAGTCCTGCTGAGCTAAAGAGTACCAAGGTATTTACGGCGTCTAAAAATGATATCACAGCGTCAAATTTGCCCTCTCTTATGAGCGCTCTTAAAGCAAGCACCTTTAAAACTCTCTTTTTTAAATTTCCAACCAAGCCAAGCTCATCAGCCCCAACGCCTAAATTTATGAGCTTCACGCCACTTGCCAGCTCGTAAAATGGCTCGTCCTTATCAAATTTAACAAGGCTTACATCGTGATCCATGCTAAATCTTGATGCGATCACCGCGCAAACTCGCTCCGCACCGCCACTTCTAAGCGTTGATGTGACAAATAATATCCTCATACGCCAAACCTTTGTTTTATCTTTACTCTAAGTCTTGAAAGTGCTGGTAAAATGCCACTTGGAAGAGGGCTAAGCAGCAAAAATATAAGTGCCTCTTTACTAAATTTAATGCTAAGACTTTTAAAGATACACCTTAACATAAGGCCATATTCGCCTGCTATTTTGGCGTAGTAAGCGGCATTTTTATACTGCATAGCTAGAAATTTTGGCTCATTTTTTATAGCGATGTCGTAGTGCAAATTTGCTGTTTTGATGTAAGCGTTTGCCACATTTAGCGCGTGTTTGCCGGCATTTAACGTCGCACTATCGCTTCTTGCGATGCGGTAGATGTAAAGTGGCTTCTTAAGATAGAAGACATTTTTTTCAAAAAAGCGGATATAAAGCTCATTTTCGCCGCCAAAACTGCTCTCATCAAACCTAAAATCATCTATAAATTCACGTGAAAAAAGCTTAAAGTACTCGCCATTTATCCGCCCGCAATGATAATCAACCTTGCTCATCGCCCCACTCTTGTTATACGGGCTTCTACCAGCCACGACCTCTGTCATCACGCCATCTTTCTCGCAGATCGCGTCTGCAAAAACGCACGAATACTCGCCACTTTTTAAAATTTCATAGCACTGGGCAATCGCCTCTGGCAAAAGCTCGTCATCATCATCAAGCAAGCAGACAAACTCGCCTGTTGCGTTGTCAAAGCCGTTATTTTTGTTACCATTTGGGCTTTTTTTGTGAGCACTGTTTTTTACAAATTTGATCCTTGCGTCGTTAAAACTCTTGCAAATTTCACTCGCACTCTCGTCATCGCCGTCATCGGTTACAACTATTTCTAAATTTTTATAGCTTTGAGCTAGAGCGCTTTTTATGGCCTTTTTTAAAAGCTCTGGACGCTTATAAGTCGCGGTTACGATGCTGATTAATGGCTCGCTCATTTAGCCCCTTTTAAAAATTCTCTCATAGCCTTGAAGCTTCTCAAGCCTTGAGAAAAGTATAAATTTAAATGTTTTTATGTAGGCCTTTAAATTTGCGCTGTATCCCCTCTCAAGGCGCTCACCCTCGATGTTTGAGCCACTTAGATCAGTTGGGTGCGCAAAAAGATCGCAAAAATACATCTGCATATCATTAACGCCAAGCAAATAGTCCCAAACATCGGTCGTGCAAAGCGCACGCTTATGAATTTCAAGCAAATTTTTAGCGCTTTTTTTAGTTAGCACATAAGCCCCTGCTCTATAAATGCTTGAAAATGAGTGCTTTGAGACCTGCCAAAGCGGCTTACTTAGGCTAGTATCCACCTTTTTGCCAAAGGCGCTAAACCTGCCCTCTAGCCCATCTTGCATGCCACATATGAGCACGCTATTTTCAGGCATCTTGCTGGCTGCTAAAAAGGCATCTTTTATAGCCTGATCATCTCCTATCACGTCATCTTCAAAGATGAGAGCAAATTTGGCTTCACTCGCCAAAAACGCCTCGTAAGCCTTCACGTGCGAGAGCGAACAGCCAACCTCAGCCGGGCTTAAAACCTTGCCGTAAGCTTTAAATGATGGCGAAATGATCTTGTAGTACTCCCTCGCGTTTAGCTCCCTGCCATCAACTGCGTCTATTAGTTTAAAGCTATCATAAGAGCCAAATTTCTGCTGCAAAAGCTCGCGCCTTTTGGTGTCTTTTGCCAAAGAGATCAAGTAAATTTCATTCATTTAAGACCTTTTAAATTTTTTTAAAATTTTACGCCAGACTATGCCTCGCTCGAAGGCATTAAAAAACAAAAAATATCCCAAAACATAAGCTGCGCTGGCGTATATCGCAGCAAAGATAGCAAATTTTAGCCAGTTATCTAAGCTCACAAAGTCCTTGCAGGCAAACATCGCAAGCACGCAAAGCGCAAAAACGGCTAAATTTTTAAAATAAACCCCGTAAAATGTGGTGAGTTTCACCTCTAAATTTAAAGCAGCATTTATGAGGTCAAAGCCGAGAATTCTTATGCTATAAAAAATGGCTGCGACGATGACGATACCATAAACGCCGTAGTCACTAAATTTAAGCAGTGCGATCTGCGCTATGATCGTGCTAACGCCAAGGATAGTGTTGGCAATGGCTGGTCGGCGAAGCTTGTTTGTCGCGCTATCAAGGTTAAAAAGCGAAAAGACAAAGCTTATAAAGACGATCGGCACAAGCGTGATCATCGAGACGTTGTAGATAAATTTAACCTCATCTGCGCTTTTAAAAGGTAGCCAAAGCGTGTAAAAATCAAGCCCAAAAACGACGAAAAATGCAGCCGGAGCGCTCATCACAAAGGCGATCACCTTCATCGAAAATTTAGCCTCTTTTATGAGGTCCGTGATCAAATTTTTAGAGTAAAGCTCGACAAATTTTGGCGCAAAGATACCGCTAAGCTGCGCCACAAAGCTCTCCAGTATGATAGGGGCGGCCTTGGCGACTGAAAGAAGGCCAGTGGCATTTGCATTTACGAAAATGTTGCAGATAAATAGGTCCATACCTGTTAAAAGTATACGGTTTAGCGCATTAAAGCTGTTCCAAATGCCAGAGCTTAAAAGCTCTTTTATCTTTGAAAAGTCAAATTTACTAAGGCTAAATTTTAGCTCTGGTGTGATGCGAGCTGACATAAAAATGGTGCTAAAAAAGACAAAAAGGCTAGCAACTAGCGCTGAGATGGCGATGTATGAGATAAATGGCTTAAAAAAGAAAAAGAGCGCCACGATGAGGGCTGCTAGGATCGCGCTTGAGATGGCGTTTCTGATGGAGAGTAGGTAGAGCTTGTTTGTCACAAACGCACAAACCGTCAAAACGCCGTTAAATAGCCCAACGCAGAAATTTATAAAGTAAAAGACAAGGGTCATTCTCACATCATATAGCAAATTTTCAGGGACGTTTAAAAAGCTTTGCAAATTTAGTATGAAAACAGAGCTAAGCACCACTACAACGGCGCAAAAGAAGATATTTACAACAAGCACTGATGAGTAGTAGGTGTTTGCAAGGCTTAGGTCTTTTTTGTGCCACGCATGAGCGACAAAGCGCCCACTGACCGAGTTGATCGCCACGCTTACGACCGCTGCGTAGCTAACGATGGCGTTGCTAAGACCCACAAAGCCAAATGCCTCGTTGCCAAGACTTTTTAAGATAAATGGCGTAAGAAAGAAATTTATGCCCATTGATACGACAAAAACGACGATCGAGCTTATTAGATTGATTAGCATTAGACTTTTAACCTTTGAAATTTAGCCCAAAAGCTAAATTTAAAAAGAAAAAACCAAAAAAATTAGCCGCCAAGCCAAATGGCAAGGCAGCTATGTAAATTTTAAATTTAACGCTCACTTACAGCCTAGCGTCAGCCTCTGGGTAGATATTTTTTATATCATAAACCAAGCGGCCTTTTAGGTTGAGCTTTTTAAATTCATTGTGCGCTACTGCGATCACGATGCAGTCGTAGTCGTCTAGGTTATACTCTTTTACTAGATCAAAGCCGTACTCGTGTTTTACCTCAGCGCTATCAGCCCAAGGATCAGTCACATCGACCTTGCAGCCAAAGTCTTTTAGCTCATCAACCACGTCTATAACGCGAGAGTTTCTTATATCTGGGCAGTTTTCTTTAAATGTCATACCAAGAACAAGCACGCGCGCTTTGTTTATAAGCACACCCTTTCTTATCATTAGTTTTATCACTTGATCGGCTGCGTATCTGCCCATATCATCGTTGATGCGGCGACCTGCTAGGATCATTTCAGGGTTGTAGCCTACCTCTTGAGCTTTGTGAGTTAGATAGTATGGATCTACGCCGATGCAGTGACCGCCGACTAGACCTGGGCGGAAATTTAAGAAATTCCACTTCGTACCTGCAGCCTCAAGCACGTCGATAGTGTTGATGTGAAGCTTTTCAAATAGCATCGCAAGCTCGTTTATAAAGGCGATGTTGATGTCGCGCTGAGTGTTTTCGATGACCTTTGCTGCTTCTGCCACTTTGATGCTTGAAGCTTTGTGAGTGCCAGCTGTGATGATAGAACGATAAATTTCATCGACCTTGTCTGCGATCTCTGGGGTTGAGCCACTTGTGATCTTTTTGATCTTTGTAACAGTGTGCTCTTTATCGCCTGGGTTTATGCGCTCTGGAGAGTAGCCGCAGAAGAAGTCTTTGTTAAATTTAAGCCCACTCTTTTCAAGAAGTGGCACGCAAATTTCTTCTGTAACGCCTGGATAAACGGTGCTCTCATAGACAACGATGTCGCCTTTTTTAAGCACTTTTGCCACGCTCTGGGTCGCTTTTACCACTGGGGTTAGATCAGGGCGTTTGTTCTTATCTATCGGAGTTGGGACGGTTACGATAAAGAAGTTGCAACTTCTGATGTCATCTAAATTTAGGCTAAATTTCATGCCATTATCGATCGCTTTTTTCATCTGCTCGTTGCTAAGTTCAAGCGTTCTATCATAGCCACTTTTAAGCTCTTCTATACGTTTTGCATTTACGTCAAAGCCTACTACTTCGTACTTTTCACTAAAAGCTGCTGCTAGTGGAAGTCCCACATATCCAAGTCCTACTACTGCTATTTTCATTTCTCTTTCCTTTTTAAAATTTTTGGTTTTATTGTTTCTACACGTTCATAAATTCTTATCTCTGCGCCCACGCCTTGTGGGGTTACGATCTTAATGGGGCTAATGCCAGGCAAAATTTGGGTAAATTCATAATAAATTTGCCTCTTTTTATTTTTGCCATTGCAAGGCTTAAGCGGTTTATCGTCTGCATTAAATTCATAACGAACCCCGCTTTTATCCTCTTTTTTATCTAAGTCTCCGCCCTCTAGCATAGCAAATTCGCAATCCGTTTGCATCTCTTTAAAAAATGCAGCTTCATATTTAAAATAATCATTCGGCATCTTTGAGACGGGCAGCTCAAAAACCTGTTTTTGCGTCTTTGCTTCGCTTTTACCTGAAGCCTCGCTAGCAAAAAGCGTAAAAGGCAATAAACAAGCTATGAGAGATAAAATTTGCTTCACGATTTGACGCCTATCTGAAAATACTTAAATCCATGCTCAGCCAAAGCTTTAGCGTTATACTGGTTGCGTCCGTCAAATATGACAGCGTTTTTTAGCCTCTCTTTGATCTCCATAAAATCAGGCGATCTAAACTCGCTCCACTCTGTAACAAGCACCATTGCATCGGCGTTATCAAGAGCGTCATATTTATTTTTAGCGTATTTCACATCTAAATTTGGCATATATTTTTTAGCTTCTTCGCTTGCTTTTGGATCGTAAGCGACCACTTTTGCGCCAGCTTCATATAAAAGCTTTATCAAAGTTAGCGAGCTAGCCTCTCTCATATCATCGGTATTTGGCTTAAACGCAAGTCCCCAAAGTGCGATCGTTTTGCCCTTTAGATCGCCGCCAAAGAAGTTATAAATTTTATCAAATAGCACTCTTTTTTGAGCCTTATTTCTTGACTCGACCGCGTTTAAAAGCTCTGGTTCAAAGCCATTTTGTCTAGCTGTGTAGATGAGCGCCTCGACGTCTTTTGGAAAGCAGCTACCACCATATCCGCAGCCTGGGTAGATGAAGCTATATCCGATCCTTGAGTCGCTGCCGATGCCTTTTCTCACTAAATTTACATCAGCGCCCACGCGTTCGCAGATATTTGCTATCTCGTTTATAAAGCTTATTTTGGTTGCCAGCATCGAATTTGCAGCGTATTTTGTCATCTCGGCTGATTTTACATCCATGCAAATGAGCCTGTCGTGATTTTTCATAAATGGCTCATAAAGCTCCCTCATCACGCTAAAGCCCCACTCGCTACTAGCTCCGATAACAACGCGATCTGGCTTTAAAAAGTCCTCAACCGCCGCACCCTCTTTTAAAAACTCTGGATTTGAGACGACTTCAAATTTAACCTCTACATTTCTCTTTTTAAGCTCAGCCTCGATCACCTCATGCACCTTGGCTCCAGTGCCCACTGGAACGGTTGATTTATCGACAACTATTAGCGGTTTGCTTAAATTTTCTCCGATTGACTTGGCAACTGATAGGACATATTTTAAATCAGCCTGCCCATCAGCACCCATAGGTGTGCCAACTGCGATAAATAGCACATCTGCATGCTCTAGCGCCTCAGTTATCTGCGTGCTAAATTTAAGCGAGCCATTTTTATAGCACTCACTCACGATATCAGCAAGCCCTGGCTCATATATAGGCACGACGCCGTTTTTTAGCGCTTCGATCTTTTTGCTATCGACATCGACGCAGATCACGCTGTTGCCCATCTTAGCAAAGCATGCGCCACTTACTAGTCCAACATATCCGGTTCCGATTACTGCTATTTTCATGCTTATCCTTAAATTCTCTTTTCCCACTCAAGGGCAGTTTTTATGATGAGCGCTAGATCGTCTCTTTTTGGCTTCCAGCTTGTTAGCGAGCGCAGTTTGCTTGCGTTTGAGATAAGGATAGCTGGGTCGCCGTCCCTTCTTGGCGCATTTAGCACCTTAAAATTTACTCCGCTTACTTTTTTTGCGGTCTCGATGACCTCTTTTACGCTAAATCCCCTGCCATATCCCACGTTAAAAGTTTCGCTACCGTTTTGGCCGATATACTCCAGCGCGCTTATGTGGGCGTCCGCTAGGTCGCTAACGTGGATGTAGTCTCTTACGCATGTGCCATCTTTTGTCGCGTAGTCATCGCCAAAGATACCCATACTCTCGCGCTTGCCAAGTGCAGTTTGCACAGCTACTTTGATAAGGTGCGTGGCGTTTGGATAGTTTTGACCGATAAGCCCCTCCTCGTCTGCACCTGCGACGTTAAAATAGCGCAAAATCGCAAATTTGAAATTTTCATTTGAAGCGGCGTAATCTTTGATGATCTGCTCGCTCATGAGCTTACTTCTGCCGTATGGATTTATCGGGTTTGTAGGCGTTGCCTCGCTCACCTCCGCCACGTCTGGCTCGCCATAAACCGCGGCAGTTGAGCTAAATATAAATTTATTTACATTGTAAGTTTTTGCGTATCTTAGCACCCTTGCAACGTTTGCGGTGTTGTTTAGATAGTATTTTAGCGGCTCGCTCATACTTTCAAAGACCTCGATAAACGCTGCAAAATGGATGATCGCATCAAATTTACCATTTGCAAAAATTTCGCTCAAATCATCTTCTAAATTTGCATTTATAAATTTGAAATTTCCTATCTTTTGGAGTGCCTCAAGTGCTTTTTGTGAGCCCTTACAGAGATTGTCGATGATGGTTATCTCATCTTTGCCTTGCTTTAAAAGTGCTTTTACTACGTGGCTGCCGATGTATCCAGCTCCACCTGTTACTAAAATCTTCAAGTTTAAGCCTTTCATTAAAAGTGTGTAATTTTATCAAAAATAGAGTAAAGCAAAAGTAAAGCAAGGTTAGTTTTTAAATTTTGCTTGAAGGCTGTGTGAATAGATCTTTGACTATAAATTTAAAATAGACTTACAATTTATTTTAAATTTAATCTTTATAATCCCTCATCTACAAAATAAAAAAGGATAAAAAATGAATCTCTCAATATTAAATTTACTACCGATAAAACAAGGCGGTGACGCAAAAGCCGCCATAGACGCAGCCGTTAGACTGGCTAAATTTGCCGAGGATATCGGCATAAATCGCTACTGGGTTGCCGAGCATCACAACATGCAAAATTTAGCAAGCTCAGCCACGCAGCTCATCATCACACACATCTTAGAGCATACAAAAAGCCTGCGAGTGGGCTCTGGTGGCGTGATGCTACCAAACCACAGCCCCTACTCCATCGCCGAGCAGTATGCCACTCTTGAGACGCTATTTCCAAACCGCGTCGATCTTGGGCTAGGCAGAGCTCCAGGGACCGACCAAGAGACAGCTGCGGTGCTTAGACGAGGCGCAAGAGAGGTGGAATTTGATATGCAAATAAACGAATTAATGGACTATTTTAACGCCAAAAGAGCCGTAAAAGCCTATCCAAAAGTTCAAAATTTTCCGCCTATTTACATACTTGGCTCAAGCATATATAGCGCATACGTAGCGGCTGAGTTTGGTCTGCCTTATGCCTTTGCGTCGCACTTTGCACCACGTGCGCTAGAAAAAGCGGTAGAAATTTATCGTCAAAATTTCAAACCATCGCCCTTTTTAAAAGCGCCCTATGTCATCGCAGGAGCAAATGTGATAATAGCCCAAAATGACGAGCTAGCAAAGAGTTTAGCCACTACACAAACGCAGTTTTTCTTAAACATAGTAACTGGCGAAAAAGAGTATTTGCAGCCGCCAAAAAAAGATAACGACGAAGTATTTGCTGCGTCTTACAAAACAGGTGCCAAGGCTCCACATTTTGGACCGATCGACTTTAGGCAGATAGAGCTAAAAAATAGAGAAAGAAGTGTCACAGAAGAGATGATGGCGTGCTCTTTTATAGGCTCAAAGCAAAGCGTTAAAGAGCAAATTTTAGAGTTTCAAAATAGACTTGAAGTCGATGAGATCATGGCTCAAAGCTTTATTTTTGATGAAAAGGCGCAGCTTGACTCTTTTAGGGCATTAAAAGAGATCGCGGATGAAATTTAATCCTCTCTAACCCTTAAAAATATAGGAAATCTTGGCTTGCCATTAGAGGTTAAATTTTGAAATTTATATGTGATGATAGAGCCTATCTTTGGGGGCTCTTGACGGTTTTTATCACTTAGTCCTGAGCCTATTTTAAAGATAGTGCCCTCTTTTGGCTCGCCAGCTCTTTTTTTATCATCTTTGCCGCCAAGTGCCTTGCAGGTGAGCGAGCCAGCAAAATTTGCGTATTTGCCGCTGCCTTTATTTATTGAGATCACCTCACACTCGGCATCTTTAAATTTCTTAAATTTGAGCGCATTTTTACTTCGTTTTCGCTCGTATGGCGCATTTGGCTCACGCACCACAGCTCCTTCGCCACCCTTTGCGATGATACTTTCAGCAAATTTTAAAAAGTGAGCGTTATCACGCATTTTTATCTGCTTTATGATGATCAAATTTTGATTTGGCTCATTTTTTAGAAATTTAGCCAAGACTTCAAGCCTAGCAAGCAAGCCACCGCTCGCCTCTGGCATGTCAAAAATATGAAATTTAAGCCTGCTCCACGCCTTTTCATCTGGCAGCTTACCCATAACGCTTGCTTGAATCTCTTCAAATTTAAGCTCCTTTGCGTAAAGCTCGCCATCAAGTGCAAATTTAGGGAAATTTTTAGTAAAACTTGGCGGTGCATTTAGTTTTTTGCCCTGCCTTGAGAGCAAATTCTCTCCGTCCCAGTAGGCACGCACGCCATCAAGCTTCTCGCTAGCTAGCCAGCCACTGACGTTTTGCTCTTTAAATTCGCTAAGGCGTAGCAGATCAAGAGAAAATGCAAAATTTAAAAGCACCAAAAGTGCAAAAACTATCCTAATCAGACTTTTGCCTTGCAAAAACAATAGTCCATATGATCATCCACCACGCCCACGCTTTGCAAAAAGGCATAGGTGCTAACAGAGCCTAGAAACTTAAACCCTCGCTTTTTTAGCTCCTTTGCCACAAAGTCAGACATCGGCGTGGTTGCTGGCACTTGCTTGATATTTTGATAGTGATTGATGATCTGTTTGCCGTCAAATTTGGGGTCAAATTTCTTTAGCAAATGCCCCCACAAATAGTCATAAAAGCTGCCAAATTCTTGCGTTACTGATAAAAATGCAAGGGCGTTTACAGAAAGCGATTTTAGTTTTAGTCTATTGCGTATCAGCCCTTCGTTTTGCATAAATTTAGCTATCTCAGCCTCGCCATAAAGCTTGATCTTTTCAGGGTCAAAGCCATCAAACGCCGCTCTCATAGCCTCTCTTTTTTGAAGCACTCCATGCCACGAAAGTCCTGCTTGAAAGCCCTCTAAAACTATCATTTCAAAAAATTTTCTATCATCTTTTATGACTTTGCCCCACTCATTATCGTGGTAGGCTATATCAAGCTCACCCTTGGCCCACTCGCAACGTCTCATTTAAATTTTGATCCCGTAAAACTCGCTATACCACTCGACAAATTTAGCCACGCCGTCATTTACTTTTGTATTTGGCTTGTAGTCAAAGTCAGCCACCAAGTCGCTCACGTCTGCAAATGTCGCTGGGACGTCGCCTGCTTGAAGTGGGAGAAAATTTTTCTTGATCTCACGTCCGATCTTTATCTCAACTGCCTTGATGTAGTCCATGAGCTCAACTGGGCTGTTGTTGCCGATATTATAGACCTTAAACGGCGCCTTTGAAGTGGCAGGGTCTGGGTGCTTTGCATCCCAAGCTGGGTTTGGCTTGGCTGGGTTGTCGATACACTTGATGATGCCCTTTACGATGTCGTCCACGTAGGTAAAGTCACGCTTCATCTTGCCGTAGTTAAAGACGTCGATGGTTTTATCTTTAAGCGCGGCATCAACAAACAAAAATAGCGCCATATCAGGGCGTCCCCACGGTCCATAAACCGTAAAAAAGCGAAGTCCAGTCGTTGGCACGTTAAATAGGTGGCTATAAGTGTGCGCCATCATCTCGTTGCTCTTTTTGGTCGCTGCGTAGAGGCTTATAGGGTGATTGACCCCCTCGTGCGTAGAAAATGGCATGTTCTCATTTAACCCATAAACCGAGCTAGAGCTTGCATAGACTAGGTTTTTGATCTCATTGTGGCGGCAGCACTCAAGGATATTCATAAAGCCTGTGATGTTGCTGTCTATATAGGCTTTTGGGTTTATGAGCGAGTAGCGAACGCCAGCTTGTGCGGCTAAATTTACCACTACGTCAAATTTCTCTTTAGCAAAAAGCTCTTTCATTGTCTTTTCATCAGCAAGGTCTGCTTTTATAAATTTTAAATTTGGATGTGTTTTTGAGGTGATAAGTTTGCCATACTCTATCTCGCTCACGTCAAAGCCAGCCGTTTTTAGGCGTGCAAGCTTTAAATTTACGTCGTAATAGTCATTTATCACGTCATATCCAACAACCTCATCCCCGCGCGCCATAAGGGCATTTGCAAGGTGAAATCCTATAAATCCAGCTGTTCCAGTTACTAAAATTTTCATATTTTTCCTTTCATTTTGACTTATTCGTCGTCTAAATTTATCTCAGGCACTTTCTCTTCAAAAAGTGTCTTGCTCTTTGGCTCTTTTGGCTTTAGATCGCTTGCTTTTTTAAGCAGACCGCCCAGCATATCGCGGTTTAGCTCCTCTTTGCTAATGGGCCTTACATCATCAAATTCACTAAATTCCAAAGCCTCTTTATCTACCTTTATCTCATAGTCTAGCTGCCCGCTAAGCCTTGCTAGCTCGTCGCTTATCGCAGAGCAAAAAACCTCACTATATCCCCTGTGAGTGCAGTTTTTGGCTAGAAATTCGCTCATTACGCTTAGGTGATTTATGTAGTCATCTTGCAAGATATTTGCCTGCAAAAGCTCAAATTTCAAAAATAGCCAGTAGGTGTTAAGCACGTCGCTTTCGCAGTATTCGTTTATCTTATCAAGCTCGCCTGCGTAGTAAAGCTCAAGCACCTGATCGCCGTGCACATCGTATTTGCCAGGTAAATTTAAGCTAGCGCAAAGCGTATCGAGCTTTAGTCCCCTAACGCTTCCAAAATCGCTTATAAAATCAAGCAGATCAAGGTGAAATTTAGGCGAATACCTTGCCCTATAATTTTCCCATTTGTTTTTGTTTAGCTCTTTGTTCTCGCTCTCGTAATATGCCGCCGCGTTTAGGTTGTAGCGCATCGCACGCACCATTAGCATAGGCAGGTCAAAGCCGCGACCATTAAAGCTAACAAGCCTTGGATTATAATCATTTATAAATTTTAAAAATTTAGCGATGATCTCGCGCTCGTCCTTGCCCTCCATCGTGCTAACTTTTAAAAATTTGCCGTACTCATCGGCCATCACCGCAGAGATCGCGACCACTCTATGAAACATCACAGGCAAAAAGTCGCTACCACTGGCCTCTTTTTGCAAGGCCATCGCCTGCATGCTCACATCTTCGTCGCTTCCGTCAATGCCGTAAATTTTTCTTATCAAATTTGCATCAGGTATCGTCTCGCAGTCAAAGACGCAGATGTAACTTTTCGCCATTTTAGCCCTTTTTTAAGCATTTTTTTTTAAAATCATACCAAAAATTTATATTTAAAGTAGCCAATGCAAGATAAAAATCAACTAAAAATAGCCATCGTAAAGCTTTCGGCACTTGGGGACATCGTCCATGCAGCCATCGTGCTTCAGTTTATCAAAAAGCACTGCCCAAATGCTCACATCACATGGCTCGTTGACGCCCGTTTTGCAAGCCTTTTAAAAGATCATCCCCTAATCGACGAGCTAGTCGTTTTGCCGCTTAAAGAGAGCTTTAAAAAGAGCTACAAGATCATAAAAACGCTTGGCAAATTTGATAAGATCATCGACTTGCAAGGACTTTTTAAATCAGCTGTCGTCGCAAAACTACTTGGCAAAGAAATTTACGGCTTTAGCAGAGAAAGCGTCAAAGAAAAGATTGCAGCCAGGCTTTATAGGCATAAATTTAAGATCGACTACAACGAAAATATCATAGTTAGAAACCTAAGCCTTGTTGGATACGCTCTAAATTTTGGCTTTGATAGAGGTGAAATTTTAGAAAAATCGCCCTGCTTTGAAATTTGTAAAAAATTTAAAAATGAAAGCGGAAAAAAACGCGTTTTAATCGCTGCCTTTGCAAGCGAAGAGAGTAAAATTTATGACAAATTTAAAGATGTGATCAGACTTCTTGATGATTGTGAAATTTACCTTTGCTACGGGAGTGAGAGCGAAAAAACAAGGGCTGAGGCGATCATTTCAGGCACATCTGCAAAACTGCTTGAAAAACTAAGCATAAAAGATATGATAGATTACATAGCAAGCTGTGATCTGGTAATCGGTAACGATAGCGGTCTAACGCACCTTGCATGGGCTGTAAATAGGCCTTCTATCACGCTTTTTGGCAACCGACCAAGCCACCGCAATGCTTTTGTGACGGAGATAAACCTTGTTGTTGATATGGGCAAGGAGATAGATGCTAGAAGTATCGATAAAAACGACTTTTGCATAAGAGAAATTTACCCTGAAACGGTTGCAAATTTCGCAAAAAGGCTGCTAAATGGATAGGCTCTATCTAGCTGGCTTTTATACCTTGAAATTTCTTATATTTATAATGCCTTGCTCGCTTCAAAACATGCTTACTAAATTTTTAGCATTTGCGTTTATGAAGCTTAAAAAAAAGAGATTTCATATCGTGATGACAAATTTAGATCTTGCTTTTGGCGAGACAAAAACTAAAGAAGAGAAGCTAGAAATCGCCAAAAAATGCTACTACAACTTTGCAAAATACCTCGGTATAAATTTCATCCTGAACCAAAACACAACAAAGCAAAAGATACTAGAGCAAGTTGTTTTTAAAAATGAGCACTTTTTACTTGACGCGATAAAGTCTGGCAGGCCTATCATTGTCACAACTGCACATTTTGGGCAGTGGGAGATATTTGGCCTAGCTGTCGCGGCTCGCTTTGGGGCCTCTTCGGCGCTTGGCAGAAGGCTTGATAGCAGCGTCATGGATAAAATTTTAAGAGCCAACAGATCGCAGTTTGATGTGGAGCTAATCGACAAAGATGGCGGTGCAAAAGATATCTTAAAAGCGCTGAAAGCTAGGCGAATAGTAGGAATTTTAGTTGATCAAAACACCGCACCAAAAGATGGCATAAAGGTGCAGTTTTTTGGTAAAGATGTGCTTCACACGCCAGCAGCAAGCGTGCTAGCGCAAAAGACAAATGCTTTAATCATAAACGCATTTATCTACCAAAAAGGTGAAAATTTAAATGAAATTTGCTTTGAGCAGCCTATCGATATAAACACGTTTGACAAAGAAGATGCCGTGCAAAAAGCGACGCAAATGCAGTGCAGCGCATGCGAAGAGATGGTTAGAGCAAAGCCAGAAGAGTACTTTTGGTTTCACCAAAGGTTTAAGAGATTTTACGAAAAAGAGTACAAATGCTAAGCGTTGTCATTTTGACTTTTAACAGCGAAAAGTACCTAAAAGAGGTGTTAGAGAGTGCTAAATTTGCTGATGAGATCATCGTGGTTGATAGTGGCTCAAAAGATAACACAAGGCAAATTTGTGATGGCTTTAGCAACGTGAAATTTCACGAGCAAGCTTGGCTTGGATTTGGCGCGCAAAAGCAAAAGGGCGTGGATCTAGCCAAAAACGAGTGGGTCTTTGTACTTGATAGCGACGAAGTGATAACAGACGAGCTTAAAAATGAGATCATTAGCACGCTAAAAGAGCCTAAATTTATGGCTTACAACGTTGCTAGGCTAAATTTTTTCTTTGGCAAAGCGATAAAAAACATGGGGCTATATCCAGACTACACAGTGAGGCTTTTTAACAAAAATTTTGCCAAATTTGATGGCAGAGCTGTGCATGAAAAGGTCGTTTTAAATGACGGCTCACAAAGACTTGGCGCGCTTAAAAATCACTTCTTGCACTACGCGTATGAAAATATCGAGCAGTTTATCGCCAAGCAAAATCGCTACTCAAGCATGGGTGCAAAAAGAAATTTACTAAAGGCACTTACAAGTCCTGCTTGGACATTTTTTAAGCTTTTTGTGCTAAAAGGTGGCTTTAAAGAGGGCTTTGCAGGCTATGTTATCGCTAGACTTTACGCCCAGTACACATTTTGGAAATATATAAAATGAAAATACTTGTGATTAAATTTAGAAATATCGGCGACGTGCTTTTAACAACACCGCTCATTGAAAATTTGCACCACTACTATCCAGACGCTACCATCGACTTTGCCCTAAATAAAGGGACAGAAGCGATGATAGAAGGCAACCCTTACATAAATAAAATCCACATTTACGATAGGCAAAGTGCAAATTCTGGCTTTTTTAAAAAGCTAATGACCGAGCTAAAATTTATAAGAGCGATCAAAAAAGAGAAATACGATATGGCGGTGCAAACGACCACTGGAGACCGCGGCGTCATCATCTCAAAATACGCCAAGATAAAAAAAATAGTTGGCTTTTTAGGCAAGCACAAGGCGATAAACAAGTTTTTAAGCGTAAAGGCAAAATACTACGAAAATTTCTCTCACACGGTTGATCTAAATTTAAACGCACTAAGAGCGTTAGGATTTGAGCCGATGAGCAAAAAGGTGAGCATTTTTTCAGATGAGAGCGTGGAGCATCTAAATTTACCAAAACGCTTTGTGCATGTGCATCTAACAAGCCGCTGGATGTTTAAATGCGCAAACGACGAGAGCATGGCGGAGCTCATCGACTACTGCGAAAAAGAGCTAAATGCAAAAGTCGTGCTAACAAGCGATAACAAAGAAAATGAACTTGAAAAACTTGCAAATGTGCTAAAAATTTGCAAAAGTGAGCCTATAAATTTAGGCGGCAAACTAAGCCTAAAACAAACGATAGCCCTCTCAAAGCGCTCAAGTCTCTTTATCGGCGTCGATACTGCTATCATGCATATAGCTGCTGCTAACGACGTGCCAGTGATCGCCTTTTTTGGCCCTAGTGGAGCTTTTGAGTGGGGACCATGGGATAATGGCTTGATGCAAAATGGCTACACAGCGCAAAATGGCATCCAAGGCATGGGCAAGCATATCGTATATCAAAAGGACTGGGACTTTGTGCCTTGTGACAAAGAGGGCATTACAAAATACAACGTGGAAAAAACGCTGATGGATTTTAGCGACGAAATGCCAAAAATAAAAGCGAAAATCAAGCAAAATTTAGGACTATAGCGATGAATATACTTCACACAGAGACGCTTTTTAAATGGGGTGGACAACAAAATAAGATCATGAATGAGATGCGTCATATGCGTGAGCTAGGACACGGCACAACGCTATTTTGCAACCCAAATTCTGAAATTTCAAAACGCGCTCAAGAAGAAAATTTTAAAGTTATCGAATGTGAGATGAATAAGAAAAATTTTCATAAAACAGTGCCTATATTTTGCAAAATTTTGTGGCAAGAAAATATAGACGTGGTCATATCAAATGGCTCCACAGACAGCTGGGTAGCTGCTATATCAAAAATTTTTACCAGAAAAAAAGGTGTTAAATTTATACGCGAAAGGCATAATGAGTTCCCAATAAAAGGCTCTTTGAGTAAATTTTTACACACCACACTTTTTGATAAGATCATAAGCGTAAGCCCAAATGTAACGGAAATTTTGCAAAAAATAGGAGTAAAAAATGAAAAGATATTTTTTATCCCGACTTTTGTGGACCACGAAGCTATAAATGCGGTGCAATCAACATTTAAAGAAGAATTTAACATCCCAAAACAAGCGATAACAGTAGGTATGTTTTCCTCGCTAAGTCGCCAAAAAGGTGTTTTTGAATTTGCAAATGCACTAAAAATTCTCATGCAAAAAAACAGCGATATATACGGCATTTTCGGTGGAAATATCAACAAAAACACAAAAGATCAAATTTTAAGCATCTTTGATGATGATATGCGAGAAAAATTAGTCTTTACTGACTTTAGAAGTGATATAGCAAACGTGGTAAAAGGTATAGATTATTACGCGTTTCCTTCTCACACAGAGGGCCTTCCTACCGCTTTACTAGAAGCTATGGCTCTATCTCGCCCAATAGTCGCTTTTGATATTGCACCTATGAATAACTTGCTTGCAAATAACAGGGGTCAATGTGCTAAATTTTTAGACGCGCAAGATATGGCGAAGAAAATAAATGCGTACATACAAGATGACGATCTAGCCAAACAATGCGCAGAAAACGCCAGCATCTTTGTCAAAGAGAATTACGACACACAAATTCTAAAAAGATATATCAAGAGATTATTGGAGAGTCTATGAATAGTCCAGTCTGCATACTAACAGTTCACCACTGCAACAATAACAAAAACGACTTTGCTATAAGCCCAGAGCTTTTAAAAAAAGCGCTTCGCATGGCACTTGATGAGGAGTATAAATTTATAAATTATGCCCAGTTTAAAGATATCGTAGCTGGTAGGTTAAAAGCCTCCAAAAAGAGCATTTTGCTAACTTTTGATGATGGATATTTTGATAATTACAAATTTGCATATCCCATCTTAAAAGAGCTAAATATCCCAGCTGTTTGTTTTTTGATAACAGACAAGATTAAGGATTTTAAAAGGCAGGATTACGATTTTGCATTTAAAATGCACAAAGATATCGACTACGACAAAGACGCGGAGTATTTTTTAAATTTAGATGAAATCAGGCAGATGCAAGAGAGTGGGCTTTTTGAATTTGACAGCCACACAGCGAGCCACTTTTCTTGCAAAAGTGACGATGAGACAAGGCTAAGAGAGGAATTTTCTAGCTCACTTGCTAAGATAAAAGAGCTTTTCCCAGAAAAAAAAGAATTTGGCTTTTGCTTTCCAAAAGGGCATTTTAACGAGCTTTCGCAAAGGATAGTTAAAGAGTATTACGGCTTTGCTTTTAGCGTGATAGATGGCGGATTTTGCGCAGGAGATGATAAATTTAAAATAAGACGTATAGATATCTCTAGCAGCTCAAAAAACGATGATGACTACGTTTTTAGGGTTAAAAAGAAGCTTTTTATCTATTCAACGCCAATAATAGGAAATTTATATTCAAATTTTAGGAATAGAGGCTATAAATAATGCTAGAAGCGTTAAATTCAGCTTGCAAAGAGATATTAAAAGTAAAAAAACGGGTGCTTATCGCTCTTACTGGGCTTCATGGTAGCGGCAAAAGCACACTTGGTAAAGAGCTAAGACGCAAAGGCTTTGGCGACTTTAAACCATATCAGATCGCCGTCATAGACGATGGTGTGATGAGTGTAAATCTCTTTTTTATCCGCCCAAGGGTAAAAATCAAGTGTAATCAAAGAGACGAGCTAAGGCCATTTTTTAAATTTATCATGCCATTTGTAAAGGTTGTGATCTACGCAAGCGCCAACCCTCTTACACGCATCAGCAAATGCGATATACTCTGTATTTTGAGCATGGACGAAGAAGAGAGAATCGCTGGAATTTACAAAAGAAACTCCAGCAAAGATCCAGACAACACTCAAAAACATATAGATAAAAAAGAGCTTGATCTAACAGGCCTTGAGTATAAAATTAAATTAGAATTTAAATCACCAATAAAAAGAAATACTTAAACACAAGCCATTCTCTAAATCTTATGAAAAACATCTAGCAAAAAACGAGAAAATTTTTACTAAATAGTTTGGCTCACTAGGACCTTATCGCCGCATATATCGATCCCAAAAAGTCATTTTGGTAGATAAACATAGTCTTTTTAAGCCATTTTTCATCACGTTTTGTCACTATTCGTTTTATCTCCTCTAAATTACCATCGGCCTTGTTTATGCCGCGTTTCGTTGTGAAAAATGCCTTGTAACCATGCTTTTTAGCAGCACTTAGATACTCGTCACTATATTTGCCTCTTGGCCAGCAAAGCGCCTCATCTTCAAAGCCAAAATTTTTCTTCATAAACTCACGGCAAAGACCAAATTCCTCATCCAAGCTAAGCTGCCCAAAATATCCATCAAAATGCCCGTGCGTATGCGAATGAAAATAAAAGCAGTCCTTCATCTTCTCGATCTGCTCTAAATTTAAGATCACATCTTGCGGCCTACTTGGAGCAAGCCTCTTGCACTCGTTGTGATCAACGTTTAAAAAGCTAGCAGACCTCATCTCATGAGCTTTTTGCGCTGCCTCTATCCAGCCAGTTATTATAAATATATTTGCTTTTAGTCCAAATTCTTTCACGATAGGATAGGCATAGATATAGTTATCCATCCAGCCATCGTCAAATGTTATGCAAACACTCTTTTTAGGCACATCAAGCTCGCCTTTTTTATATGCGATAAATTCATTTATGCTTAACGTTTTATAGCCATTTTCGGCTAAGAATTTCATGTGCGATCTAAACTCATCCACGCTACTAGCGATAAATCCACTCTTTTCAAGTACGTGGTGATACATCAAAACTGGTACGCTCATTTTACAAGCTCCATATATAAATTTTGTGTATTTTCTATCATTTTTTCGATGCTAAATGCCTCTTTGACGTACTCTCTGCCAAATTCACCCATCTGCTTTCTTAAATTTTCATCTAAAATGAGCCTTTCAAGCGCCTTTTTTAGCTCCTCTTTGTTGCCATTTTCAAATAAAAATCCGCTTTTGCCATTACTCACTGCCTCGCCAAGGCCGCCCACATCGCTTCCGATGGTAGCTAGCTTGCACGAAGATGCCTCAAGTAGCGCCCCACCGATAGCCTCCATGTCTGAAGGCAACACGCAGATATCAAGCGAGCCTAAAAAGTCGCTCACGTCGGTTCTGTTGCCAAGCATGAAGATATTTTTCTTATCTTTTATATACTCGTGTAAATTTTTATTTTGAGGACCGTCGCCCACGATAAAAAGGGCTGATTTTTCTAAATTTAGCTCGCTAAATGCATCGATTAAGAGCTTATGATTTTTAGCAGCTCTTAGCACTGCAACGATGCAAACGCCAACCACATCGTCACTTAAGCCAAATTCTTTTTTCATATTTATTTTAAATTCTGGCATATATTTTTGCGTGTCGATGCCAGTGTAGATTTTTAGCACCTTCTCTTTTTTCACACCTCTTTTGATAAGATCAGCGCAAACCGAGTTGCAAACGCCAACCACTTTGGTGCTTAGGTTATATGGCAAGGGCGATGTAATAGGTAGCTGCAAATGCCTAGTGCGAACCACGCTAACTCCACAAATTTTGCCCACGATAGCGCCTATGGTGCCGTCTTTGCCTGAGTGAGTTGAGATGATTTTTATATTATTTTGCTTTACAAATTTGCAAATTTTTAAAATTTCAAAGATATTAAAAGACTTTTTGAGATTAAACTCTACAAATTCACATTCTATCTGCTTTTCAAGACTTTTTGAGCCAGGGTTTAGACCATAAAAAACTTTAAATTTGCTCTTGTCTAATCCATTTATAACACGCTGTGTGCGGTGCTCTTGCCCACCAAATCCTAAAGAGCTTTCAAGCTCAAGTATGTTTATCATTTTTTACTCTTTAAATTCTTTCATTTTTTTATTTGATAAAAAGCCATTTATTGTATTAAATATTTTTAAAATTTTTGATACATTTTCGTATGATTTTACATTTTTTAGCATTTTTATCAAAATTCTATGTTTTAGTCTAAGCTTTAAAAAACCAGCCGAGTTTATAATGCTATCAATATCTTTATAGAAAAGATCAAGCGCCTTTACATAGCTACTATTTTTTAAATTTGGCCTTGATAAAATAGCTGGCATATAGACACTTTTGATCTTTCTAAACTCTAGATCTGGCACCATCTCAAGAGCTAAATTTTTATTTTTTAAAATTGAGATTATGTCCTCATAGACAAATTTATGATCCACCACAGCTTTTAGCTTTTCAAAGCCACTAGTGTTATTTTCTCCGATATTGTAGTTATAAAACGCTCTATTTAGCTTCACAAGAGTCTTTGAAGCGATAACATTTCTTACTAAGGCATGAAAATCTTCAGCCTGTGTAATCCCAACTGGAAACAAATTTTCTTTTAAAATTTCTGTTTTAATAGCTTTATTCCATGTATTATGCAAGACTTTATTATGTCTTGAAGCAAGCAATCTCCTTAAATACTCATCTTTATCTATAGTGCATTCATCTTTTGTCTCAAAGTCTTTTAAATATACTTTTTTATTACCATAAATTTTAAATGCATCTGTTATTACTATATCTGCCTCAAACCTCTCTGCAACATCATATACGCTTGAAGCGTAATCCTTTTCTACGTAATCATCAGCATCAATACAAATAGTGTATTTTCCCTTAGCTAGCAATATACCGTCATTTCTAGCAGCACTTACGCCTGCATTGATCTTTGTTTTTAATATTATTTTATCTTCATACTCTTTTAAAATTTGTGGTGTATTATCACTACTTCCATCGTCTATAACTATTATCTCAATGTCAGTAAAATCTTGGGATATTAGCGAATTTAAACAATTTCTAACATGCTCCTCTTTGTTAAAAACAGGCACTATAAAGCTTATTTTCACGCCAGACACAATACTTCCTTTTAACTTTTTGTTTAATTGTATATTATTTTTAGTTCATCAATGATAAAATGCAAACTTAAATTTTAAAGGATATGCATGAAAAATGAGATTGCGTCAAAACTCTACAACTTTTTTTTGCTTGTGATGCTGTTTACACTACCAGTTACCGAAGGATTAAAACAAATTTCATTAACGCTTTTTGTCTTGGTTGGAATTTATATCTGTGTTAAAGAAAAAAGGCAATTTAAATTTGATGTTATAAATGTCTCCTTCTTTATCTTTGTTTTGGCCACTTTTATAAGCTGCCTTGTAAATGGGGTTTCGCCTTCAAGAGTGCTTGATCCATTAAGATGCATGTTGTTTTTCTTTGTAGCTAGAACTGTTGGAACAGAAAAAATAAATTTTAAATTTATGTTTTATGCACTATTTGCTGGTTTTATTGTCGCTTTTATACCAGCTTGCATAGAAAAATTTAGTGATCCAGATCCAGAGGCTTTTTTAATATTAAAATCAATTGGACATGTAAATCATAGTGCTATTTACATATTTTTAATTTTTCTAACAGCACTATTATTTATATCAAATAAAAATAAAAATAGATCAATACATATTTCCATATCTATAATTTGTATTTTAGCTCTTGCTATCGCTGGTTCAAGATCGACTGCTTATATGATTCCATTGGTTAGTGTTTTAATTTTTTCATATTTGATATATAAAAAAGAGGTTAGTTTTAAGCTCTCACTAACACTATCCATTTTATTTTGCGTAGTATTTTTTACATACTTATATATAACCGTAGCCTTTACTGCAGATGAAAGAATATATGATCAAATGTCAAAAGGGGTGCAAGGCGGTGAATTTAGATTTCTCATATTTGAAAGTGCATTTAAAACATGGCAAGACAATATCTTTTTTGGCATAGGTAGTGGAAATTTTAAGAGTATAGATTTGACGCACTTTTTTCCACAAAGTGCAAAAGCACATGTATCTCATGCACACAACACCTTTTTAACATTCTTAACCGAAAAAGGCATCATCGCCCTGCTTGCATATTTAGTATTTCAACTATCACTTTTTGTAAAATTCATTAAAAATTTCAGGCAAAACAGCATAGTTTTTCTAGCGCTTTTGATGCTTGTTTTTCAAAACGTAATTTCACTTGTAAACACGACATTTCACCATGAAAACGCACTTTTGATGCTCTTATTTTGGGCACTGGCTTTAGGAGTTATCGATGAAAAAAATAGTATTTTTAAGAACTAATCCAAACGCAGTTGGAGGTGCTGAAAGATACTTAAGAAGGCTTGTTAAGGCCCTAAATGAGCTTGGTATCCAAACAGAAATTCGCTCATATCTTGGAGATGTTAGCATCTCTTCTTGGAAAAAAGCTCTAAATTTTAACCGCCAAGTAAAACGCCAAAAGAAAGAGGACGAGTTTTACTTTAGCCTAGAGCGAGTAAGCTGCGCCGATATCTACAGGGCAGGAGACGGCGTGCACAAGGTTTATAGGGCGACAAAGAGCTTTTGGTGGCTAAACCCCCTAAATTTCGTCTATCCATACTTAGAGAAAAAGTGCTTCAAAAACTCCCAAAAGATCATCACAAACTCAAATTTCATCAAAGAGCAGATCATCGCGACTTACGGCATAGAGCCTGAAAAGATCACGACCATTTATAACGGCGTAAATTTACCCCAAAGGGTGCAAAAAGCCGAGGCAAAGCTCGCACTTTGTGAGGAATTTGGACTTAAATTTGAGCTTGCGACCCTGCTTTTTGTGGGAAATGGCTTTAAAAGAAAGGGGCTAAAAGAGTTTTTACTCCTTACTTCAAAGCTAAAAACACCCGTAAATACGCTCATTGTAGGCAAAGACAAAAACATCTCAAGCTACAAACGCCTAGCTAAAAAACTTGGGCTAAACGCATACTTTGTCGGCGAGCAAAAGAGCACGGCTAAATTTTATGAGGCGAGTGATATTTTTATCTTTCCAACGCACTATGAACCATTTTCAAATGTCGTACTAGAGGCACTTAGCTTTAAAAACGTGGTCTTTACGACGGCTCAAAATGGCGCTAGCGAGATATTAGAAGATAAATTTATACTTCAAAGCCCAAGTGACGAGAGCGCGATAGAGTTTATAGATGAAATTCTCACAAACCATAAGCTTTTAGCGAGCCTGCAAGAGAAGGCCTATCAGCTTTCTTTAAATTTTAGCATCGAAAAAAATGCTGCTCTTACGCTTGATGTTGTAAAAGATGCCTTAAAATGAGAGTTTTTATCGAGCTTCCAACCTGGCTTGGTGATAGCGTGATGGCGAGCGCTGCGATCGAAAATTTAGTGCAAAATGAAAAGAATTTAAAAATCGTTTTTTTTGGCTCATTTGTAGCTTGCGAGCTTTACAAAAGCCATCCAAACTGCGAAAAAGTGGTCGTTGATGAGAGCAAAAAGGCTAAATTTAGATTTTTATCTCTTGCTAAAAGTGCAAAAAACCTTGGTAAATTTGATCTAGCGCTTAGCTTTAGAAGCTCATTTGCTAGTAAATTTTTGCTATTTTTTATAAACGCTAAGAAAAAAGCCATCTTCAAAAAGAGCAAAACCGTCCTTCATCAGGTGCTAAAATATGCAAATTTTGTAAAAAATGCCCTTGGCTTGGGCAAAATTTCTACTCAGCTAAAGCTACATTTTACACCTCAAATTTCAGCTAAAAAAACACTAGCTCTAAATCCAGGTGCGAGCTACGGAAGTGCGAAAAGATGGTACCCAGAGTATTTTGCACAGGTGGCTTTAAATTTTAAAGATGAGTTTGAGATAGTTATCTTTGGTGGCAAAGGTGAGCAAGAAATTTGCGAAAAAATAGAGCAAATTTTAAAAGAAAATGGCGCAACTTGCCAAAATTTAGCTGGCAAAACCAGCGTCAAAGAGCTTTGTGAGCGCATAGCTGGGCTTAGTAAAAATGGTATTTTCGTCACAAACGATAGCGGTCCTATGCACGTAGCTGCCGCCTTTCTTGTGCCAACGATCGCTCTTTTTGGACCGACAAAATTTAGCGAAACCTCGCCATGGGGTAATGAATTTGCAAAGCTAGTGCATCTAAATTTAGCTTGTATGCCCTGTATGAAGCGAGTTTGCCCACTGAAAACGCATACTTGCATGAAAGAACTCAAGCCACAAATGGTAATAGATGAGATAAATTTACTAAGAAAAGAGCTAGATTATTAAGCTAAGCGCCTAATAACCAAGCCAAAAAGTTTATAATTTCGCGGAGACGCCTGTTAGCCTATTTAGCTCATCAAATGTAAAACTTACTTTGTCTTGAAAATTAGCTACGATCTCATCTTTGCTTTCGCTAAATTTTATATCGCAACCCAGTAAAAGCCCTTTTATAAAAAGCTTGTGATCAAGCTCATAGGCGCTTATGCACTCATTTACTACGCTTACTAACTCGTTTGCTAAAACGGGCTCTTTAAAGATGGCCTCCGCCCTAAATGCCACGTATGCAGCACCTCCGTCGTAATCAATCTTATAATAGCTTAGCTCCTCGCCAAGTGCCACGCAAGCAACCATGCTGAGCGTATGACCATTTACATTTTCGTCCAGGTCAAACTGCGCCGTGCTAAACGCTTCAAGCCCAAATTTCTCGCCAAACTCACGTGCCCTATTTGCAAGGCTAAGCAAGAGCTCATCAAAGCCATTTACATTTTCATAGCCCCAAAGCCAAGTATTTGATGAAAAGCTCTCAGAGCCGATAAACTGCATATCAAACTCCTGCTTGTCAAAGCAAATTTTGCCGCTTTCAAAGTCAGCCTGCCACTTGCTAGCCTCAACCACTTGCTTAAAAAGCCGTTTTTGAAGCAGCATCGCTCTGCCAACGCAAGCGCTAAAAAGCTCACTCCAGCTAGACTTATCAAGACCAAGCTCGTCTAAAAAATGGCTCTTTTTTCTAAAAATATCAAACATTTCTTGTCCTTAAATTTACGCTGATGCAGCGAGCTTTTCTATCTCTTCGCCCACATCATCGCTTACGATAAAGTCAGTCTTATAGATGAAAATTTCGCCAGTTGCTTCATTTTTTATCTTCAAAATTAGCCGTTTTTGATTATTTGGAGCATTTTTGCTAAAAACTAGCGAGTAAATTTGCTCCAGCTTTTGCCTGCTAAGCTCACTAAGGCTTAAAAGCACCTCCAGCTCGGCATACTCTCTTACCTTTTGAGGGGCGCTCACCTCTTCATTTTTGCTAAATTTAGAGTTTTGCCTTAGTTTTCTCGTCTTAAAGTCTAAATTTTGCGCATCTTCTAGGCTATAAACCTCGTTTAAATTTGTCCTTACAAACTGATCGTCGCGCGAGATATTTATCCTAAATGCGTAAGGCAAATCGCGTTTAGTCTCGTCTTTTACGATATCTTCGATGTTGCCAAGCTCCCTTTCAAAGACGGCGATCTCGATGTTGCCGTGAAAGTCCAGCACATTTATCGTGCCCATTTTCTTGCCGCTTTTAGTTATCCTAGTAGCAAAGTCCTCGATCTTGCCGACCACTAAGATTTCAGCACTCTGTGGCAAGCTCTCAAACTCCGAGCTTAGCGTGTATTTGATCTTATTTATCTCGTCTTTATAGTCATCAAGCGGATGTCCTGAGAGGTAGATACCAACGCTCTCTTGCTCAAATTTTAAGATCTGTTTAATGTCAAATTCATCATCTATAGTGACAAAATTTATCTTCACATCATTCATGCTATCATCTTCGCCAAAGAGACTCTCAGCCGCATTTTTACGTATCTGGGCTGCATTTTTGCAAGCTTCTACGATATTTTCTACATTTTGTAAAAGCATCTTGCGACTAAAGCCAAACTCATCGAAGCAGCCAGCTTTTATGAGGCTTTCAAAGACCTTTTTATTGACCTTAAATGGATCGATCCTTGAGACAAAGTCGTCCATGCTCTTAAACTCGCCCTTTGCGTCACGCTCAGCGATGATGTTCTCAATAGCCGCTCCACCAACACCCTTAATCGCTCCAAGTCCAAATATAATGCCATCGTGACCCTCATTTTTAACGACGCTAAATTCTTTGGTTGATTTGTTGATAGATGGTGGCAAAGTATCGATATTTATGCGTTTTATCTCATCGATGTAGCGAACGATCTTATCGACGTTGCTCTCCTCGCTTGTTAGAAGTGCCGCCATAAATTCAGCTGGATAGTAAGCCTTCAGATAAGCCGTCTGAAATGTGACATAAGCGTAGGCTGCGGAGTGAGACTTGTTAAAGCCATATCCTGCAAATTTAACGATCAGCTCGAAAAGATCGTCCGCTTTTTGGCCATTTAGCCCTTTGGCTTCAGCACCTTTTACAAACTCGCCCTTTAGCCTGTCCATCTCTTCTTTGATCTTTTTACCCATCGCACGGCGCACAAGGTCCGCACCGCCTAAGCTAAAACCGCCTATGGCTTGCACGATCTGCATAACTTGCTCTTGATAGACGATGACGCCGTATGTTGGCGCAAGGATCGGCTCAAGCTCCTTAAATGCGTATGTTATCTCCGCCTCGCCATGTTTTCTTTTGACGAAGTCATCAAGCATACCACTCTCCATCGGTCCTGGGCGGTAGAGTGCTAGCATCGCGACGATATCCTCAAAGCAGTCTGGGCGCAGGCTAGTTCCTAGTTTTCTCATGCCCTCGCCCTCTATCTGAAAGATGCCGATGGCTTGGCCACTTTGTATCATTTTATAAACGCCAGAGTCGTTTTTATCGACCTGCTCCCAGATGATGTCTCTGCCAGTGCGCTGTTTAACGAGCTTGATCGCGTTGTCGATAACCGTTAGCGTCTTAAGTCCAAGAAAGTCAAATTTTATTAAATCCACGTCTTCAAGATATTTGAGGCTATACTGAGTGACAAAGCGATCTTCTGGGCTGTTTGGCTGGCGAAATAGCGGAGTTTTGTTCCAAAGCTCTTCGTTTGAGATGACGACACCTGCTGCGTGCTGACCGGCGTTTCTGTTTAACCCCTCAAGGTCAAGGGCAAATTTCCAAATTTTAGCCGCCTTTGGGTTTTGACTTATTAGCTCAGCTATCTTTGGCTCTTTTTCGTAGGCGTCTTTTAGCGTGATGTTAAGCTCATCAGGGATAAGCTTTGCCATCGCATCAGCCTCCGCATAAGGCATGTCGCAGACTCTAGCGACATCTCTAATGACACCTTTTGCGAGCAATTTACCAAATGTAATAACGCCAGCAACGTTAAATTTGCCGTATTTTTGCGTGACGTAGTCGATGATCTCGCCGCGTCTGCTCTGGCAAAAATCCACGTCGATATCTGGCATGCTAACGCGCTCCGGGTTTAGAAATCTCTCAAAAAGCAGGTTGTATGGGATAGGATCAAGGTCGGTGATCTTTAGCGAGTAAGCGACCAAGCTACCAGCCGCGGAGCCACGCCCTGGACCAACTGGCACGCCTCTACGCTTGGCCTCGTTGATGAAGTCCCAAACGATCATCATATATCCTGGGAAATTCATCTTATTGATGATGCCGATCTCTATCTCAAGGCGCTTTCTATACTCTTCGTGTAAATTTTCAGGGACAAATTTCAGCCTCTCTTCAAGACCCTTTCTACACTCGTGTTCGAAAAATACAGCGTCATTTTTGAAGCTATATCTGTTTTCTGGCTCTGGGAGGGTTAAATTTCTCTCCTTAGCGCACTCAAGAGTAAATTTAAAATTTGGCGGAGTTGGGTTGCCAAGCTTGATCTCAAGGTTGCACTTATCCACGATCTCTTGGGTATTTTCTATCACTTCAGGAATGTCTAAAAATAGCTCATTCATCTGCTCTTTGCTTTTGACAAAAAACTCATGGACGCTGTGGCGAAGGCGGTTTGGATCGTCTAAGGTTTTGTTCATCGCGATGCACATAAAGACCTCGTGCGCAGCGGCTCTTTCTTTAAAAGTGTAGTGGGTGTCGTTTGTAGCGATGACCTTGATGCCAGTCTCTTTTGCGATACGCAAAATGTCATCGTCTATGCGCCTTTGATCGCCGATGCCGTGGCGCATGATCTCAAGGTAAAAGTCATCTCCAAAAATTTCTTTATACTCAAGCGCGACCTCTTTTGCCCGCTCGTAGCCTTTAGCACCAAATTTAACGTTACGCTCGCTTAAATTTAGATGCCAGCTCACCTCGCCCTGCAAGCAAGCAGAGCTGCAAACTAGGCCCTCGCTATGCTCTTTTAAGATTTTTTTATTGATACGAGGATAGTAGTAAAAGCCCTCGATGTAGCTCATGGAGCTAAGATACATCAAATTTTTATAGCCAGTCTCGTTTTTGGCGATTAGGATGAGGTGAAAGCGCTGTTTGGTGCTCTTGTCATCGAGCTGCTCGCCGTTATGCACGTAAGCTTCGATGCCAATTAGCGGTTTTATCCCATTTTTTTTCATCTTTTTGTAAAAATCAATCGCGCCAAACATGTTGCCGTGATCCGTGATCGCTGCTGCTGTGTCGCCTCTGTCATGGAGCGTATGAGCTAGCTCTTCTATCTTGTTAGCTCCGTCTAGTAGGGAGTATTCGGTGTGTAAATGTAGGTGTGTAAAGCCAGAATTTTCACTCATTTTTTATCCTTTTTAATGAGCGGATTTTACAAAATTTTGGCTAATAAGGCGCTTGATGAAAGCTTAATGGGAGCTTTAAAATTTGCAAAAACAGCTTGATTGTTTTGCAAATTTCTTTTATCCAAAAAGGGGAGACAAGGGGGACTTAAATTACGAAGCCGTCCCCTTATCTCCCTTTAAATCCCACAATCCCCTCGCACGTTCAAGGTGCATGCTTCAGTGCTAAAGCACTGCATGTGATTTATTTTTAAGAAATTTCTAGCAAATTTTAAAATTTCATGAGCGAGTAATTTCGGCTCTAAAATTTGAGCTAAGCTATAGCGAAGCCAAATTTTAGTAGCCAACTCTTGCGAGTGAATGAAAGTTTAAAATTTGCCTAAAGGTTGCAAATTTATCTAGATGCAGACAAGTGGCTTAAATTTAATAAGTTGCTAGAGTTACCGAGCAAATTTCACCTCACCTTATAATGCACGCTACCGCTATATGCGATATCTTCGGCTTTTACGTCATCGCTTGTTAAAATTTCACTTATCTTGCCGTTTGCTTCAAGCCTCTCTCTATTCTCTTGAGCGTCTTCTTGATAGCTATAAACCATCGCAACGCTCACCACGCCGCTAATGCCCTCTATCATCTTAAAAACTCTGATCTCATCTTCGATGCTCTCTGAGCTAACGACCACCACGATCCTATCTTCTGCGTCAGTGATGATCTCGCACTCTTTTAGCTTGCTTATCTCGCCTTTTACGCTCTCATTTTTATTATCTGTATAGACTATCAGGCTTGAAATATTCATCTAACTCTCCAAAATAAAATTTTCTTCTCATAAGCAGAGGTTACGACCTCGTTGTCGCTTATGAAAACTATGCTATTTATCGTGCTTTGACCAGTTTTTAGCATCGCGATCTTATCCAAAGTGACACTATCAACCAAATTTACATCGCTCATCTCATCGCTCATATAGGCTGAGATCTTGCCGTCACTACTAAGCCCCACGCCATAAACCAAAAAGCCAGTGTTTATCTTTTTTAGCGTCCCAGCTGAGAAGATGCCAGCGATCCTGTCGGTGCCTCCGCTGATCACGACGCCATTTTTATAGGCGATGTCGTAGATATTATCAGTGTGGATGTCTAAAATTTTGTCCATCTTTTTAGTGTGAACGTTGTAAAAATAGACCTTGCCACTCTCACAAGCGATCGCTAGCGTGCCTCTATCTTCGCTTATCTCCATGTCTGAGAGCATTGCGATAGAGATCTTAAAACTATCATAAATTTCGCCACTTTTTAGGTTTAAAAAGTAAATTTCATTGCTAATTGACGCAAGTGCTATATGCTCATCATCTAAAAATAGCGCCTTTTTTGTCGCTTGATTAGCCATTTTTATGCTTCTCATCTGCCCATTTTCTCTTATATAAAGCACCTTTGTAGCGTAGTCGCCCTCGCTTAGGATGAGTATCTTGCCATTTAGCTCATCGACATTTAAAATTTTTGGCCTCTCATGGTCGCTTACGTAGGTTTTTATATCATCCATTTTGATGATCTCATCAAATTTAGACTCTTTTGGATCGTAAATTTCAACCGTGCCACCATCAGTTGCGATAAAAAGTTTGCCATTTATCAGCGTGGTATTAAGCACATTTGCACTAGCTTCTATCTCTTTAATAGGCGTTGTGATCTCATTTGCAAAGACAAAATTTACCAAGCAAAAAAGAAAAAATAAAACTCTCATAAAGCCTCCATCTCAAGCGAATTTTTAAAACAAACATCAAAGCACTCACCGCAGCTGACGCAATTTTGATTGATTATAGGGCGAAAAACACCAAGAAACTCAACCGCTTTAAATTTACAAGCGTCAAGGCAGTTGTAGCAAATCGTGTCATTCCACGCTAGGCAGCTAGCGACGTTGATGCTAACCTTTGCGTTTATGCTCTTTGGTGAGTTTAAGCTTAGTGTCACGTGAGCGCTACTTTGACAAGCTTTCGCGCACTCTTCGCAAAAGTCGCAGCCTAGCTTTTTAACTTTAAAAACAACTCTTTCATTTTCAAAGCTAAGAAGCTCTTTTTCACAGGCACTTACGCAGCTAGCATCGCATCCTGCGCAGTCAAATTCTCCGCCAAAAAATGGTGGATTTATAAATTTGGGAGCAGGTTTTGCCCCCAAAATTTTGCTAAAAAGCTCTCGCCTGCTTTGCATTACTTAACGCCGTCATTTAAAACGTCTAGTAAATTTGACTTATGTGAGCCGTTTTTATCTCTAAAGTCAGGCTTAAATTTATTGCCAACAAGCTGAGTTACGCCATTTTGTTGCTCGACGTGGCAAGTTGTGCAGTTATATCTCTCATCATCAAGCTTGCCAGCAAGATCTTTTTTATTTCTGATGTCATAAAGGTGAGAAGCTGGGATAGGAGTAGCTCCGCTATCTTTTGCAAACTCAGGCATGTGGCAGGTTACACACATATTTGAATCTTTTGTGATAGGCACCAAACCCTCAGTGTCGTGTGGGATAAATGGAGGTGCATTTTCAAAAGATCTGTCAAATCTCTTCGCCATACCTGCTGGCTCTTTTGTATAGTTGATGTCTTTTAAAACAACGTCTTTATCATCTAACAAATCAACATTTCTAAGGCCGATTTGCGAATCACTAATGCTTGGATTATTCAATGCACATGCCGCTAAAAAGGCAGCGCATAGTGCTCCAAGCGCCATTATTTTCATTTTCATTTTTCTCTCCTTAAATTTCTAATACTAAAATTTAGCGCCCCGTCGCCGCAAACGTCGATGCATCTACCGCAGCTTATGCACTCGCTTGAGCTAACCGCGCGGCTCTCTTTGCCGATCATATCTAGCACTTGCACCTCTGGGCAGACGAGTTTGCACTTCATACATTTTGTGCAGGCATTTGCGTCGTGTTTTACTCTGATGAGTGCAAATTTTGATATCACCGCGTAAAATGCACCAAGTGGGCAGACGTGTGAGCAAATTCCGCGCTTTAGCACGAACATATCAAATGCAACTATGCCAAGGGCGATGCCAATGGCACTAGCTGAGCCGTATATGATGCCACGCTGGATGATACCAACAAAGCTAATGCTCTCAAACGCTGGCACTGAAAGAGCAAGGCTTAAGATAAGAGCAAGCGCTAGCAAGTAGTAGCGCAAATTTTTACTTACGTTTAAAATTTTCTCACCCTTAAAGCCAAATTTCTCTCTTAGCTTGTAAGCAATGTCGGTTAGTAAATTTACTGGGCAAACCCACGAGCAAAATGCCCTAGGAGCGATGAGCGCGTAAAATGCAAAGACGATGATCGCGCCAATTATCGCATTTATGCCTACGCTAAAGCCTGCTAGTAAAATTTGAAGCACCGCAAATGGATCGCTTAGTGGAATTTGTCCAAAAAGCAAAGATGAGCTTAAATTTCCGCTAAGTATCTTAACTCCATAAACATTCCCTAGGATAAATAGCACTAGGATGGAAATTTGAGTTATTCGTCTTAAGATTAAAAATTTCATAGCTCACCACCATTTAGATACTCAGTCGCCTTTTTGATGTCGAGCTTTATCTTGCTGTCGGCATCATCCACGCGCCTTTCATCTTCTTTTACCCAGCCTTTGACGTAGTTGTCGCCAACTTTGCCAAGCACAACTTCGCGGTTTAGCACGGTAATGGCTGCTTTTTCGGTGATACAGGCTCGCTCGCACACGCCGCATCCTGTGCAGATATCGCTATCAACTACTGGGAGTAAAAACGCATGCTTTTGCGTCCTTTCATTGCGGCGATACTCAAGATATAAGGCCTTATCTATGAGTGGACAGGATCTGTAGCAAGCATCGCACTGTATGCCCCAGTATGCCACGCAGTTTTTCATATCAACCACTGCAACGCCCATTTTGGCTTTATTTATGTCTAGTTTGCCAGCTGTGCTAACTAAATTTGCATCCAGCGCACCAGTCGGACAGGCTGGCACGCAAGGGATATGCTCGCACATATGACAAGGAATTTTTCTAGGCTCAAAATAAGGCGTACCGACACTTATACCATCTTCAAGAGTAGCAAGCTTTAGCGTATCAAATGGACAGGCCTCTACACAAAGCCCACATCTAATACAGCTTTTCAAAAACTGCTTCTCCGCTTTCGCACCAGGCGGTCTAAGAAGTACAAGCGGTGAGGCTTTGGCACTAAGTGACCATATAAAGCCTCCGCCAAGAGCTAAGATCGCTGCCTTAGCTCCAAATTTCAAAGCTTCACGCCTACTTGAAAATTCCATATCAGCCACTTTTATGCCTTGTAAATTTTAACCGCGCACTTTTTATAGTCTGTCTCTTTTGAGATCGGGCAAGTAGCGTCAAGGCAGACTTTGTTTATAAATACGTTTTCGTCAAAGAAAGGCACATAAACAAGACCTACTGGTGGCTTGTTTCTACCTTTTAGATCTACTCTTGCTTTTACCTTGCCACGGCGTGACTCGACCCAAACGATCTCGTTTTGAAGCACGCCAAGCTTTTTAGCGTCATCTTCGTGCATGTAGCAAAGCGCCTCTGGGACGGCTCTATAAAGCTCAGGAACACGCATAGTCATCGTACCTGTATGCCAGTGCTCTAGAACACGGCCAGTACATAGCCAGAATGGATAATCCTTGCTTGGCATCTCGCATGGATCCATGTAAGGGCGGAAGAAAATTTTTGCTTTGTTTGCAAGAGGAGTTTTCTCTTGATTTTTCACGCCTTTTAGATCGCCTGTTGGAAGGGCTGCGTTTTTGTTGCCGTAGAATGCAAATTTATCATTTGGAGCGGCTTTTTTAGCGTATGGGTCAAATTTGGTGTTAAATCTCCACTGAGTCTCTTTACCATCGACAACTGGCCATCTAAGACCTCTTACTCTGTGGTAAGTGTCAAAGTCAGCTAGGTCGTGGCCGTGGCCAACGCCAAATTTTCTATACTCTTCCCAAAGATATTTGTGGATGAAAAATCCATATCCTTTAAATTCTTTACCATCAGAGCCGATCACTTTTCTGCTGTCGCCAAAGACTTCTGTGTTGTCATAGTTTTCCATGATCGGATCGTTTGCGCTAAATTTCTTAGCATCTTCATTTGCAAAAAGCACGTCAAATAGCGTATCTTCTTCGCTATATCCCATAGCTTTTGCAGCCTCAAGCACGCTTGGAAGTGTCACTTTGTCATTTAGCTTTTTCTCGCCCCAAACATCTTTTAGCTTAAAGCGCTTACTAAACTCAAGCATCTGCCAAATATCAGGCATCGCTTCGCCAACAGGGAGTACTTGCTGCCTCCAGTGCTGTGTCCTTCTCTCAGCATTGCCGTATGCGCCCCATTTTTCGTAAATCATCGCAGTTGGGAGGATAAGGTCAGCTACTTTTGCAGAAATTCCTGGATAAGGGTCACTTACGACGATGAAGTTGTCCATTTCGCGAGCTGCTTTGATCCAGTGGTTTGCGTTTGCAGTGTTTTGCCATGGGTTATTTACTTGAACCCAGATAAATTTAACCTTGCCATCTTCAAGATCACGCATCATTTTTACGTAGTGTGAGCCTGGTACGGCATTTAGTGTGCCAGCAGGTAGTTTCCAAAGTTTTTCAGTGATCTCTCTATGTTTTGGATTGCCGACAACCATGTCAGCTGGCAAGCGGTGAACGAATGTTCCAACCTCTCTTGCTGTTCCGCACGCACTTGGCTGACCTGTTAGAGAAAAGGCACCTGAGCCTGGAAGTGCTTGCTTGCCAAGTAAGAAATGCACCATATAAGCTTGCTCATTTACCCATGTGCCGCGTTGGTGTTGGTTAAAGCCCATCGTCCAGAAGCTAACGACTTTGCGATTTTTCTCGATGTAAAGATCAGCAAGCGCTTTTAATTTTTTCTTAAATTCATTGATATCTTCGTTTGGATCGCCTTTTGCCACTTTTGCAGTAAAGTCAAGTGTGTAAGGCGCAAGAGCTTTTTTGAACTCTTCAAATGTTATTTGCCAGTGATCGCCAGCTTTTGCAGCATTTTTGTTTTCTAGCGTATCGCCAGCCTTTAGACCAAGATAAGAAAGTGTAACGCCCTCAGCCTCGCTTAACACCTTTGACTTCTCAGTAGCAGCTGTGTCTAGCTCGCTTGGAGCATATTTTTTGTGGTGGATGTCTGGACGAAGACCATATCCGATATCAACTGGGCCAGCTGTGAAGACGCAGTGTTTTTTGACAAATTCTTCATCTATCATCTCTGGGTGATTATAGACTATCTCGCGAGCGATGTAGTTCCAGATAGCAAGGTCAGATGACGGAGCAAAAATGATCTCGATATCGGCTAAATTTGATGTTCTAGTTGAGTAGGTGCTTAAATTTACGACCTTTACTCTATCAGGATCACTAAGCTTTCTATCGCTTACGCGCGCCCAAAGGATCGGGTGCATCTCAGCCATATTTGCGCCCCAAGCTATGATGGTATCTGTTAGCTCGATGTCATCAAAGCAGCCTGATGGCTCATCGATACCAAAAACTTGCATAAAACCAAGAACCGCACTTGCCATACAGTGTCTTGCGTTTGGATCGATGCTGTTGCTTCTAAAGCCACCTTTCATAAGCTTAACAGCTGTGTAGCCCTCTGGGATAGTGTATTGACCAGAGCCAAGCACGCCAACGCCGTGAGGTCCTAGCTCATCATAAGTCTTTCTAAACTGAGCTTCCATCACGTCAAATGCTTGTTTCCAGCTTACTTGCTTGAATTTACCTTTTTTGTCAAATTCGCCCTTTTCATTTACGCGTAAAAGTGGATGAGTGATCCTATCTTCTCCGTACATGATCTTAGCGTTAAAGTAGCCTTTGATACAGTTTAGACCGCGGTTTACTGGTGCTTCTGGATCGCCTTTTACAGCTACTATCTTGCCCTCTTTTGTAGCAACCATGATGCCACATCCAGTTCCACAAAATCTACAGGCAGCCTTATCCCAACGCCAGCCTTTTTCAGCTTCGTTTGCCGCATTTAGCGAGCTTGGCACAGCGATACCGGCACTAGCACAAGCAGCACTAGCTGCAGCACTTTTGATGAAATCTCGTCGATTCATTTTTTCTCCTTAAAAGATTTAACACAAAGTTAAATAAATATTAACTTTGCAAAGCTTAATTTACGCCTGATTTACATCGACTATTTTGTCAAAATCTTAAATTTTAAAATTACAAATTATTTCCAAGATTTTTTATAAAAAAGAGCCTTGCCAAGAGCGCAAAATCATAAAAGTAAAATTAAAAATATAGATGATTATATAGTCTTATTTTTTATTAATCTTAAAAAAATATATTAAAAGTTTTATTAAATACTGTGTAGAAAAGTAACATATATAATAGGCCAAATTTATCTTTTATTTAATTAAAATCTCGAAAATGTAATAAATATGAAGCTAAAAATTTACAACTAAGATGTTTTTAATATTTAGCAATGTTTGTCACAATTATATATGTTTTGTGACAGAAAACTTTATAGCAAATTTTAAAATTTATGAATGAGTAATTTCAGCTCTAAATTTAGTGATATACTCGTTCATAAAATTCTAAAATTTGGTAAATAAATTTAATAAAGTAGCTATATAAAGCATTAAATTTAAAAGACATTTTATTAAATTCCAACCCAGCTTAAACCAGGTTGGAATTTATTGAGTGGTTTTGCTTTAAACAAACAAGAGCTTATTTAAAACTCTAAATAAGAAGTTTTTTAAAATTTATTCTTCCTAACATCTTCAACTATGGCTTTAGCCATCTCATCTACTTCTGATGTTACTT
>NZ_ANNG01000009.1 GCF_000466685.1 Campylobacter concisus UNSWCS | reverse complement strand
GAAGCTTTTTAAAGTGCCTATTTTACGTGCTTTCAAAAATCTTCCGCTAAAATTTCTCACTCTCATTTTCTATACCCCCTCACAAGAAGCCGTGAAAATTTATACATCTCGCTGCCTAAAAATTTGGATGAAAATTTGCCAGATGAGATAAAACAGGTGATAGAGATCATCAAAAAATACGCAAGCATCACGCAAGACTTGCCGCCGAAAAGCGAACAAATAAAAGAAAAATCAAGCCTAAAACTAGCCTCTATAAGGCCAGTTTTAAGGGGTGTAAAAGAGGTTGGTGAGCTAGTGGTGACGGGCAGTCAGCTCTTTGCCATCATAGCTGGGCTATTTGCATAGTAAATTTTAATGGCAGCCGCAGCCACAACCACATCCGCCGCTTTGTTTTATCGCGTCAAAAACTGCGTCGTAGTTTGGCTCCTGGGTCACTTCAGGGACGATTTGTTTGTGGATGATGACGCCATCTTTGATGACAAAGACCGCTCTTGCGAGCAAGCCTTTTAGCGCCCCATCACTCATCAGCATGCCGTAGTTTTGGGCAAATTCGCCGTATCTAAAGTCGCTTCCCACACGCACATTTGCTATGCCCTCAGTCGTGCAAAATCTCCCCATAGCAAATGGCAGGTCATTTGAGATGATGCTAAGTTTTACGCCGTGTTTTCCAGCCACTTTTTCGTTAAATTTACGTGCTTCTGCCGCACAAACGCCAGTATCAAGTGATGGTAAGCAGACAAGCACCTCTATGCCGTTATTTCCGCCCACGCTAAATTCGCTAAGATCTTGCGCTACGACTCTGGCTTCAGGCGCATAAGAGCCGACAAATAGCTCATTTCCGCTTAAATTTACGTCACTACCTTTAAATTTTGTAGTTGCCATGATTTCTCCTTATTTTTTAGCTTTTTTAAATGCTTGATCAAGGTCGGCTATTAGATCATCGACGTTTTCGATGCCGATGGCTAGGCGAAGCAAATTTTGCTTTATGCCGATCTTGTCTAGCAACTCTTTTGGATATGCCTCGTGCGTCATCGTAGCAGGCCTGCAGATAAGGCTCTCTACGCCACCAAGGCTCACTGCTAGATCAAAAATTTCTAGCGCTTTTACAAATTTATTTACATCATATTTTTCATCAAGCTCAAATGAGATAAGAGCGCCGATATCGCTTGCTTGAGCCGTTTGCATCTTGGCCTCTTGCTCGCTGTATGAGCCAGGGAAATGCACCACGCTAACGGCGTCACTATCCTCTAAAAATTTGATGATTTTATGGGTATTTTGCATTTGTCTGTCAAACCTAACGCTAAGTGTTTTAAGCCCACGTATTAGGTAGTATGCGTCCATCGGACTGATGATGCCACCAAGTGTGTTTTTGGCAAATTTTATCTTTTCAGCCAAAGCATCATCGTTTAGCGTGACGATACCAGCGATCACGTCAGCATGTCCGCCGATATATTTTGTGGCGCTATATACCACGATGTCAGCTCCGTGCTCAAGCACTTTTTGATAATAAGGCGTCAAAAATGTGTTATCCACGATGACTAGAGCACCCTTTTTGTGAGCGATCTTTGAAATTCTAGCGATATCAGTCACTCTTAGGAGGGGATTTGAGGGAGTTTCGATGAAGATGGCTGCCACATCCTCACTTATGTCATCTTCGCTTAAAAAATTTAGATCATCTATAAATTCACTCTTTATGCCGTGACTTTCAAAAACTGTCGTGACATATCTATATGTGCCGCCATAGACGTTGCTATTTAGTAGGACCTTTTGCCCTGTTTTTATAAGGCTAAGTGCAGCTGCTGTTGCTGCCATGCCTGAGCCAAAGCTAAATGCGTATTTGCTGCCTTCAACTTTAGCAAAGATGTCATCAAATGCTTTTTTTGTAGGGTTGTTGCCGCGTGAGTAGGCAAATTCTTGAAAATTTTCAAGGTCATCTTGCACGAAGGTGCTAGCTAAAAATACTGGCGGAACGACCGCTTTGTTTGGATTGTTTTTAGCTTCGATGCCTTTTACAATGAGAGTGTCTAGTTTCATAAATTTCCTTTTTAAAAATTTACGAAATTTTACATGATAAAGATTAATTTTCCCCAAACCCACCCAAAATATAGCCAAACCAGTAAGTGGTAGTAAAAGTGCTTTTTAAATTTACATTTGTAAGATTGCTAAGACTAAATTTAAGCTTTTGCCTGGTCTTCGCAAGCCGCCAATAAATGGTTTTTTACTCGCTTTTGGCTAAATTTTTACCATAAATTTTACTCTACTAGATCAACCACCCAGTTTGCCTCCTGAAGCTTCATCTCAAGCTCTCTGATCTCTTTTGAAAGTGCATCTACTTGCTTTTGAAGTGCAGCCACATCGACTGTGCTTAAAATTTTGATCTCGCTGTTTGAGTAAAGATCGACCTTTTGACTAGCGCTCGTGGCAAACTCTCTAAGCACGTTTGCTTTTAGCACCAAAGCGTCCTTTTTAGCGATCATCTCAGTGAGGCTCATGCCATCAAATTTTGCGCTCGAGTTTGTTAAATTTATAGAGCAAATGAGCGTAAAAAGCTCGCTTGTTAGCTTGTCAAGCTCTTTTAAAAGCAGCTTTGGATCTTCGCTTGGACTTTCATTCTCCTGCGTTTTTGCGTTGCAAAGCAATCTAACTTTTAGCTGTTCGATGCGCTTTTGCGTGTCAGATCTTAGGATGAGGGCCTGAGCTAGTTTCATCATTTTTCCTTTTTTGGTATTAAATTTTTAAATCATCTTAGTATCTTTTGGGTTATAATTGATTTAAAATTTTATTTAAGGAAAAGCTATGAAGTACGATTTTGACACATTAGTAGGCAGAGAAGGCACAAACTCATCAAAATGGCGTATGAAGAGCGATGTTTTACCGATGTGGGTTGCAGATATGGACTTTAAGGCTGCACCTGAGATCTTAAGCGTCTTGCAAAAGCGCCTTGATAATGGTGTCTTTGGCTACTCGTTCATCCCAAAAGAGTGGAACGAGGCGATAAAGAGCTGGTGGCAAAGACGTCACAACGTGAGCTTAGAGAACGAATGGATGTGCTTTTGCACTGGCGTCATACCGGCCATCTCGACTGCTATTAGGAGATTTAGCAGTCCAGGAGATCAAATCTTAGTGCAAGCGCCTGTCTATCACGTCTTTTTTAACTGCATAAAAAACAATGGACGTGAAATTTTATCAAACGACCTTGTCTATAAAAATGGCTCTTACGAGATCGACTTTGACGACCTCGAGGCGAAGCTAGCCCAGCCGCTAACCACAATGATGCTTCTTTGCAACCCACACAATCCAATAGGCAAAATTTGGGACAAAGAGACGCTTAAAAAGATAGGTGAGCTTTGCTACAAGCACGATGTTTTGGTTATTAGCGACGAAATTCACTGCGACATAACTGATCCAGGTCTAAGCTACGTGCCATTTATCAGCGTGAGCGAGGAGTGCAAAAACAACTCCATCACGTGCATCTCGCCAACAAAGGCCTTTAACATAGCTGGCCTTCAAAGCTCAGCCGTCGTCACGCCAAATGAAAAGATCAGATCAAGACTAAATGCTGCTATCAACTACGATGAGGTTGGCGAGGCAAATGCTTTTGCGATCATCGCCGCAATCGCCGCTTTTAACGAGGGCGAGGCGTGGCTTGATGAGCTTAGAGAGTATCTTTTTGAAAACAAAAAGGTCGTTGCAAATTTTATAAAAGAACAAGGCTTACCAGTGAAGCTCTTGCCATCGAGCGCGACCTATCTTTTGTGGCTTGACTGCAGTGCGTTTTGTGAGGATTCGAGTGAGTTTATGAATTTCTTGCGTGATAAAGCTGGACTTTGGCTAAATGACGGCAATGCTTACAGAGGAGATAGATTTTTCCTTCGTATGAATATCGCAACGCAGCGTGAGAGGGTGCTTGAAGGGCTAAAACGCTTGCAAAATGGGATAAATTTATACACTTCAAAAAGATAAATTTTGGCTGGGTGGCTTTGAAATTTAAGCCGCCTTTGCTTGATACAAAATAGCTACCAGGGCATTTTGAAGTAACAAATACTGCCCCTGCCATTTTTTAAATATCAAAGTAAGTTTTACTGATAAATTTAAAGGCGAGATAGTTTTTGGTTTCGTTTTATAGCGCTAAATTTAAAGCGAAAGCCACTGCACCAAAATAGATTAGACCACTAAAGCAAGCGTTTTTATGTCATTTCAAAGCTATAACTATCACGCCTATTGCTTACTAAATTTAGCAACTCAAATTTGAAAAATAGAAATTTGAAAGCGAGATATCTCGCGCTAGTGTTAAATTTAAAAGAAGTCATTTTGTCAAAACGAGAATTTGAGCCTTTTAAAATCGCATTATCTTTCAAAAAGTGATTTTGCTGATAAATTTACTGGTTGTAAATTTATAAAAAGATTATTTGTCAAAATAAGCATTTGCGCTCTTTTAAAATGATAAATTTGATAGTTAAATTTGAATAAAAGCAGAAATTTAAAGGCGGGAAAGTCCCGCCAAATATTATTTATGAAGTTCTTTTGTGTAAAACTCAACTGAGCCAAGACCCTCTTTTAGCGCCCACTCGTAAGCTTGGCTTACGAATTCCCAGTTTATGTTCTCATAAAAAGTCTCTAGATATTTTGGGCGTGCGTTGAAGTTGTCAATGTAGTAAGCGTGTTCCCAAACATCAACGACTAAAAGTGGCACTTTGCCATCGCTCACTGGAGTTTTTGCGTTGCTAGTTTGCACGATCTCTAGCTTTTTGCTGCTTGGATCAAATACAAGCCACGCCCAGCCTGAGCCAAAAAGCGTTGTAGCTGCCTTTAAAAACTCCTCTTTAAAGTTTGCAAAATTTGCCTCGATCGCAGCTTTTAGCTCGCTTGACATCTCGCTTTTTTTAGCGATGCAGTCCCAGTAAAAGTCGTGGTTATAAACTTGAGCGACGTTGTTGTATAGGCCGCCTTCGCTATTTTTTAGGATTTCGTAAAATGATGCGTCAGCAAATTTTGTATCTTTTATGAGATTGTTTAAATTTGCAACATAGGTCGCGTGGTGCTTGCCGTAGTGGTATTCACAGGTCTTAGCACTTACTACTGCATTGGCATTTGCGTCAAACGGAAGTTTTCTTAGTTCAAACATAATAATTCCTTAATAATAAAATTTGTTATCTCGTATTATAGCCACAAAAGATTAACAAACAAAATCTTTTAAAATTTATGCCAAAAATAGGGCTTTTATAAAAGCTAATTTTTTCATTTATAAAAGATAAGCAAATTTTCTTTATAAATTTGTGGTTAAAAGAGTGAAATTTATATCCTAAAAGAGCAAATTTGGCTTTGTAAAAGAGAGAAAAGTAAATTTAAATTTCTCTAAATGTAAAAAATAATATAAAAATATGTGTAGAAAAGTAACAAATATGCTCTATAAAAATGATAAATAAATTTTTACGTTAAATTTACAAAGCAAAAACTATCCATTTTAGATCAAAAATGTTACAAAAATACACATATAAAAATAAAGATATGTGAATTTATGAAACAAAATTTCTAAATTTTTATTTTTGAAATTTATAATGCACCTATCAAAACTATTACAAAGGATGAAAGATGAAATTCTTACAAGCTTTACTTTTTACATGTGCCATCAGTGGCTTAGCATTTGGTGCGGATAAGGTCTATACGATCAAATTTGCTCACGTTGTCGCAGCTTCTACGCCAAAGGGCAAGGCAGCTGACTTTTTTGCAAAGCGTGCTGAGGAGCTAAGTGGCGGCAAGATAAAAGTTCAAGTCTTCCCATCAGCGCAGCTACTTGATGATGATAGAGTTTTTGGTGCGTTAAAACTTGGTAACGTTCAAATGGCAGCTCCTAGTTTTTCTAAATTTACACCTATCGTGCCGCAGTTTCAGCTATTTGACCTGCCTTTCATCTTTAAAGATGCAGACCACCTTCACAAGGTTCAAGATGGCGCAGTTGGCGAGGAGCTAAAAGGCCTTGTTACTAAGAAGGGCTTTGTGGCGCTTGATTACTGGGATGCTGGATTTAAGCACTTTAGCTCAAGCAAAAAACCGATCCTTGTGCCAGAAGATGCAAAAGGACAAAAATTTAGAATCCAAAGCTCAAAAGTGCTTGAAGAGCAGATCAAAGCGATCGGTGGTAACCCACAAGTTCTGCCATTTTCAGAGGTTTATTCTGCGCTTCAACAAGGCGTAGTTGATGCTACTGAAAACCCACTATCAAATTTCTATAACTCTAAATTTCACGAGGTTCAAAGCTCTCTTACGCTCTCTCACCACGGATACTTGGGCTATCTAGTCGTTATGAGTGATAAATTTTGGAGCAAGTTACCAGATGATCTAAAGGCAAATGTAAAACAAGCTCTAAGCGAGGCTACAGCTTACGAGAGAGAAGAGACAGCTAAAGAGGACGCTCACGTCATAGCTCAGCTTGAAAAATATATAGCAGAGACTAAAAAGCTAGAAATTTTCAAGATCGACGACGCACAAAAAGCTGAATGGCAAAAAGTTATGCAGGCTATCTATCCTAAATTTTACGATGTCATCGGCAAAGAGCTTATAGAAAAGACAATCGAGACAAAATAATGAAGAATTTCATTAACGCTCTTGATATATTGATAGTCTCGCTTAATAAAACTATCGCCGTTTTAGGGCTAGCTAGTGGAACGCTACTAGCCTTTGCCAACGTCGTGGCTAGATACTTTTTTGATAAAAGCTGGTCGTGGGCGAGCGAGCTATCAAACTACCTATTTATATGGTCGGCTTTTTTTGCCGCAGCATACGGCTTTAACAAGGGCATCCACGTAAGCGTAACTATCTTGGTGGAGAAATTTCCACCAGCGCTCGCGAAAGCATGCCTGCTCTTTTCGCACATCTTAACAACTGCCTTTTTGATATTTATCGCGGTTTATTCGGTTGATTATCTTAAAATTTTACACGAGATCGAGCAGATGATCATAGACCTTGGCATACCTCAATGGGTCCCTATGCTAGTACTTCCAATAGCCTTCGTCACAGCTAGCTACCGCTCGGCTGAAAAAGCTATCAAAGTAGCTCTAACTCCTGCAGCAAAGGTCGTAAGCAACGAAGCGCACGAGCTAGCTCATGGTAGCGTAGTCAAAGACTAAGGAGAAAAAGATGACAATAGCATTTTTATTTATCCTACTTTTTACACTGATGCTAATAGGCGTGCCAGTGGCAGTTTCGCTAGGCACAAGTACCGTTTTAACGATGATATTTTTTACAGATATCGACATCGCTACGATCCCGCAGCTAATTTTTGATGGTATCAATAAATTTTCGCTAATGGCGATCCCGATGTTTATCTTGGCTGGAAATTTACTAAGTAAAGGCGGCTCAGCAAGACGTATCATCGACTTTGCAAAGTCTATGGTCGGGCACTTGCCAGGCGGTCTTCCTATGAGTGCGATATTTGCCTGCATCATCTTTGCAGCAGTTTCTGGAAGCTCACCTGCGACGGTTGTGGCTATTGGCTCGATTATGTTTGCAGCGATAAAAGAGGCCGGCTATCCAAAAGAGTACGCAGTGGGCGGCATAACTACGGCTGGTTCGCTTGGCATTTTGATCCCGCCTTCAGTTGTTATGATAGTTTATGGTGTAACGGCAGAGGTTAGTATCGGCAAGCTCTTTATGGCAGGCGTTGTGCCAGGTCTTATGCTTGGTGGCATGATGCTTGTGCAAACTTACGTCGGCGCAAAAAAGCTTGGATTTAAAGCGACTAAGGCTGAGCCACTTAAAGTAAGAGTGCAAAAATTTGCAAAAGCATTTTGGGCTCTTTTGATCGTCGTTGTGGTTATTGGCGGAATTTATGGAGGTATATTCACTCCGACTGAAGCTGCTGCAGCAAGTGCGGTCTATGCGCTGTTTATCTCGCTTTTTATCTATAGAGATATAAAGATAAAAGATCTTTGGGATATCTGCCTAGACTCAGCCCTTACAACAGCTATGATATTTTTCATCATCGCAAACGCCGTTGTTTTTGCATATTTGCTAACTAGCGAGCAGATCCCGCAAGCGATCGCATCGATGATACTTGACGCAAATATCGGCATGATAGGATTTTTGATATTTGTAAATATCTTGCTCTTTATCATGGGTCAGTTTATGGAGCCTTCAAGTGTTATCATGATCATGGTCCCGCTCTTGCTTCCGATAGCTACGCAGCTTGGCGTTGATCCTATTCACTTTGGTATCATCTTGGTTGTAAATATGGAGATAGGTATGGTGACTCCGCCTGTTGGACTAAATTTATTTGTCGCAAGCGGTCTTACAAATATGAACTTAAAAGAGGTCATCATGGCGTGCTTGCCATGGACGCTAACCTTGTTCTTTGGCCTTATCTTGGTTACTTATATACCACAAATTTCGCTTTGGCTACCAAACATAATGTATGGACATTAAAATTTAGAGGCCTAGGCCTCTAAATTTATCCTTTTGGATCGTAATCCGCACTCATAACGATATTTTTACCATTTCGCTTACCGACATAAAGTAGCTCGTCAGCTTGCTTGATCATACGCTCGATATTTACCTCAGTGTTACCACTATGTGCCACGACACCAAAGGTCATAGTAGCTATTATCCTATGGTTTTCAAATTCAACGACATTTTGATTAAGCGTCTCTCTGATACGCTCTAAGATGCTAACTGCTTTTGCCTTTTTAACATCAAAGATAACAGCTAGAAATTCCTCGCCACCAAATCTTGCAACCCTATCTTCATTTCTAAAAGCATTTTTGAAAATTTTAGAAAGGCTCTTTAGCACTTCATCGCCTGCTCCGTGTCCGTAGGTGTCGTTTATCTTTTTAAAGTTATCGATGTCGCACATCACGATAGCAAAGTCATTGCCGTCAAATAAATTCTTTTGTCTAAAAATTTGTTGCATCGAGGCGCGGTTTAAAAGCCCGGTTAGTGGGTCGTGGTTAAAGACAGCTTTAGCAGACTCTTTCTCTTCTAAGATGCCTAAGAATATAAATAAATTTGAGCTCTCTAGCAAAAATGATGTTAGAACAGCAAACACGCAAGATGCGGTTAGGTTAAATACAAAAAATATCTCTTTATATAAAGTATCATCTTTTACTGGTATATCTATCACTAGATAAAAAAGCAAAAATGCCGCGATATCTAGCAAAGAGATAATTCTGCTTAACATTTTAAAGCTAACTGATAAGAAAAAGAGGCTAATTGTCGATGTTAAAAATAAAATTTCAAAGCCCCAGCCTAGACCAAGGATAAAGACGCAAAGTGAGGCATGGAGTAAAATTTCTACTTGCAAGATGAGCATCACGATCTTGTTGTTCTCTTCGCTATCAAAGAGTATCTTTAGTGCAAAAAGATATATGCTAACAGAAAGGATGTTTGCCACAGCCAAAATTTCTTCGCCTATGATACAAAATCCAATTATATAAAAAATGTGTATTAAAAAAACCGAAAAAATAATGATCTTTAGTGATATATAAAGCGAAAGTTTAGGTATTGCCATAGTCTAAATGTCCTTTTTTTAATATGGCATATTCTATACGATCTTTGCCGTTTTTCTTACCCTCATATAGCTTTTTATCGGCTATATTTATCACCGTATCCATATCTATAGTTATACCACTTGCGCAAAGAACTAAACCAAAGGTCATAGTCACCGCACTTTTATCTGGTAGCTTTACTTGTGATATCCTTGTGCCAAGTCTAGTTTCTACTTTTTTTACGTCTTCAGTTTTAACATCGGGCAAGATAACTAGAAATTCCTCTCCACCCCACCTACAAATGACATCATTTTCTCTAAATGTATCTTTTAAAGACAGCGCTATCTCTTTTAAAACCTTGTCACCCCAGTCGTGTCCGTAGGTATCGTTTATCTTTTTGAAGTTATCTATATCTCCTAGCATAACGACTAAATTCGTATCACTACTATTTTCTCGAAGCTCTATAATCTTATTTTTTAGTGTATGTTCTATTGAGCGTCTATTAAAAAGACCAGTTAAAAAGTCATATTTGGCAACCCTCTCTATCTCATCTTTCTCTTCGCTGATCTGCTTATAGCCATTAGATGTGATCACATCAGCAAAACCAGATAGCCTAAAAACAAGAAAAAAAGTAAATGCAACACTGCAACAGGTGATAAAGTGTTGAAGTTGTTTGGAAGCTGCTCCTAAAGAATCTTTATATGAAAAATAAAGCCATAAAAGCACTAAAATTTCAAAGATGCTAACTAAATAGGTAGCTATCCTTTTATTAAAAGCTAAAAAGTAGCTTATAAAAATATCTCCAATTAGTATTATCCAAATGTTACAGTTCCAGCCTATATTAATAACGCCAGCAATAACAACAGCAGTTGTATTTATATGAAAAAGTGCGGATATTAGATATCTTTTTTTAACGTCAAATTTTAGCCTTAGTGGTATATTTATGCAAAAAAACAAGAGGCATATAAAAACAATCAATAGGTTTTCACTAAAAAAACCAAATACTAAAATAGCAAGCAAGTTACTTAATATCGCTACGTTTAATATCGTTTTGTAAATGTCATCGATAGCCTTATAGCTATCTTGCTCTATAAATTCCTGTACCAAGCATTCTCTCCGTTAATTTCATCCATTAAATTTAATTAGACCATTTTAATACGAGTCGTAACTATCCTCATCCTCATCGCTATCTTCATAGTTGTAGTCATTTTCGTCGTAGTTATAGTCATAGCTATCGCTACTATCCTCGTCTTCATCGTTAAATTCAGAGTAGTCTTCTTCTACCTCTTCGTAGTCAAAATCATCACTCATTTTTCTCTCCTTAAATTTTATCTTTGATATTTTCTATATACAAGCTTTGGCTTGGGAATGCAAAATTTAGACCATTTTGCTTTAAAATATCCATAATTTTTAGCATTACATCTTGTTTTACATCTAAAAACTCTCCCCAAACGATAGTTTTTGCAAAACAATAAACTAGGATATTTATCGAGCTATCAGCAAAGTCATCAACCACGACAAATAAATTTGACTTATATCCAGCGTAGTCATCAACTGAAACTATGTTTTGTCTATATTTTAGACCTCTTTTATTAGCCGCGATATCTTCGCTTTTAGCGATATCTGGGTGATTTATCAGCATATTTTTGATGTCATTTACACATTTTTTGATCTCTTCTGTAGTTGGTCCATACTCGATGCCAATAACCATTCTTATGCGTCTGCCGACCTTTCTTCTGCTCCAGTTTCTAACAGGATCGCTCGCTAGCTTTGAGTTTGGCACGAAGATAAGGGCGTTATCAAAGCTTCTAACTGTTGTTTTTCTAAAACCTATCTCAACGACCGTGCCCTCGATGTCGCCACAAACTATCCAGTCGCCTTGTGAAAATGAGTTGTCAAAGAGCATCATAACAGAGGCAAAGAAGTTTGCGATGATGTCTTTAGCAGCGAAGGCAACAGCAAGACCACCGATACCAAGTGAGGCGATGAGTGCTGAGATATCAAAGCCAAGCTTTTGAAGGATCAGTAAAAGTGTGATGATCAGCACGATCACGTAGATCACTTTTAGCGCTAGGTTTATCACCTCTTTACGCTTGCTTTTTTGCGCGATCTTGTCGAGTATAGCGATGCCATAGCCATTTAGTATGGTGAGGACAAGCCATGAAAATGCGACTATATATATGATAGAAAAGATATTTGCTACCGTTAGAGGTACTGGCACTGGGTAAAATCCAACGCCGATACAGATATTTAGCGCATAGATGATAAGAAGTGCTGAGATCGGCTTTTTCACGATATCAACGATCTGATTTTTAGCCTCTTTTACCCCTTCGCCTGAAGCGACGAGTGACATTAGCCAGTAGGTTAGTTTGGCTAGAATTCTAGTTAGCGAGACGAAAAATAAAAATATCGCAACGATAACAACGATCTTGCCGATGTTAAATTTACTTGAATTTATGTCAGTTGTTTTGTTTATGTATTCGACTGCATCGACTAAATTTAGCTCAGACAAGAGCATGCTTGAGCTTAGAAGATCGGCGTTATTTTTAAGATAGGTTAAAATTTCTTCTTCACTCTCTTTTTTTAGCTCAAGGTCAAAAAAGGCGCTGTCATAAGAGCCTGAAGTGTCATTTAGTGAGTCTTTTAGATCTTTTATACTCACATAAGAATTTGTCTGTAAATTTAAAAGTCCATTATCTATCACTTCTTTTATAGAATTTGCCTTAGCACCCTTTTTAAAGATCTCTTCAAGGCTGACAAGCGCTGAGTAATAAGCAGAATCAACCTTCATCTTCTCAAGCTCGATAGCACTTTGGATGTAGGCATCTTTGTTTGACTGCTTCTCAAGTCTTGCGACCTTTTTTTCTAGCGCCTCTTTTTGCAGATTAAATTTATTTATATCGCTTTGGGTTAATTCGATCTGCATGATATAGTTTGGTATCTTTTCTAAAAGATCGCTCTTTTTTTTGTGGAGGCTAGCTAAATTTGAGTTGTCAGCCTTTGAGTTATTCGTATCTTTTTGCTGTGCTTTTAAAATTTTTATCTGGCTGTTTATGGTTTGGATTTGATTTGTTATGCTTATTATGTCTTCTTCTTGAGTTTTGTTGCTCTCAGCCGCAAAAGCAAAGGTAAAGCAAAGCAGGATAATGGCTAGAAATTTACGCATTTTCGCCTCTTTTGTCCGCTAGAAGTTTAAACGTGCCCTCTTTTAAATCGTAGCTAAAAATTTCGCCAGTTTCTATGATGTAGTGCCAGCCATAAATTTGAAGCTTACCACTTTCATACTCCTCTTTTACATTTGGATAAGTCATTATGTTTTCGATCGAATTTATCACGTTTAGCCTCTCGGTTAGCCATGCCATTTTGGCTGGATCATCGCTTGTAAATTTAAGCACTTCTCGCTTGATAGGCTCTATTAGCCTGATCCAGTTTCTAACGTTTGGAGTGTTTTTTAGCTTCTTTTCATCAACATAAAGTGCCGCGCATCCACCACAGTCAGAGTGCCCGCAGATGATGATGTTTTTTATGTTTAAAACTTCAAGCGCATATTCGATCGCCGAAGTGGTCGCCAAAAACTCTTCGCTCACCCTATAAGGTGGCACGATGTTTGCGATATTACGCACCATAAAAAGCTCGCCTGGCAGGCAGTTTGTTATCAAATTCGGCACGACCCTTGAATCCACGCATGATATGAAAAGCGTGTGCGGATCTTGCTTGTGTTGCAGACTTTTAAAGAGCTCTTCATGCTCTAAAAAGCCATCTTCCATAAATTTTACTGCACCTTCAAGTATTGAATCATCCATAAAATTTATCTCCATTTTTTATATTTTTATCGCGATTATAGCAACTTTTATTTAATCAAAAAAATGCCCTCTAAAATGGACTTTAAACTAATATTTTTTATTAAACTTCTTTTTATATATTGTTTAATTATTTTAGGCTAAACTCACCGCAAAAATTCATAAGGAGAAAAAATGAGTTTGTATGATAGAAACTACGCTAAGCAAAATCAAGAGGAGCTTGCGTATTCTCAAAGCTCACTAAGCACTTTTATAAAACAGACTTATCAACTTTTTGCAGCATCACTACTTTCAGCTACTGCTGGCGCTTATGTAGGCATTAGCATCGCTAGTGTTTTTGCGGCAAATAGATTTTTGTTTTGGGGACTTGTGATACTTGAGTTTGTTCTACTTTTTGGACTAATGGCGGCTAAACGCAAAGAGGGATTAAATTTAATACTTCTTTTTGCATTTACATTTGTAAGCGGTCTTACGCTAACTCCGCTACTTTCAGCGATCCTCGCTATGCCAAGTGGTGCTAGCATCGTGGCTCAAGCATTTGGCTTGACAACAGTTGCATTTGGTGCTCTAAGCGTCTTTGCGATGAATACAAAACGCGACTTCACAACGATGGGCAAGATGCTATTTATAACTTTGATAGTTATCGTTGTGGCAGCGATCATCAACATTTTCGTTAAAAGCACGATGTTTCAACTTGTAATCGCAAGTATTTCATCGATCTTATTTAGTGCTTACATACTTTTTGATACACAAAATATCATCCGTGGCAACTACGAGACACCAGTTGAGGGTGCAGTTGCTTTGTATCTTGATTTTGTAAATTTATTTACATCATTACTACAAATTTTAGGCATTTTTAATAGAAATGACTAATGATGAGCGCATCTACCGAGTGATAGATGCGAATTTAAATAGGCTAAAAGAAGGGCTTCGCGTCGTTGAAGATATAAAAAGATATGTCTTTGACGACGCTAAGCTCGCCTATAAGATAAAATCTCTCCGCCACAAGGCAAAGATCCCACAAAAAGAATTTTTAAAATTTAGAAATTCTCAAAACGACGTCCTTAAAACCAGCACAAAAAGCGAGCAGACAAGGTCAAATTTAGACGAGATTATCACTGCAAATTTCAAGCGTGCCCAGGAGAGCGCTCGCGTGCTTGAAGAGTGCTTTAAGCTTGTAAATTTAGAGCAAGCCGAGCTTTTTAAAAGCATAAGATACGAGCTTTATGAGCTTGAAAAAGAACTTTAACTAAAAATTTAAATCTTTTCTTGTATAATCGCAAACTATTTAAAAAATTTAAAGGAAATTTCGTGAGTTTAATATTTTTAATCTTGCAATTTGTTCTAGCTGTCGTTATCACGATCGCAGTTTTACTCCAAAAGAGCTCATCTATCGGTCTTGGAGCATACAGTGGAAGCAACGAGAGCCTTTTTGGAGCAAAAGGACCAGCTGGGTTTTTAGCTAAATTTACCTTTGTGGTAGGCGTTTTGTTTATCCTAAACACACTTGCACTCGGATATTTTTACAACAAAGATCTAAAACGCTCTATCGTTGATAGTGTCGATAGCAAATCTCTAGTCATACCAAAATCAAACGACGTGCCAGCAGCTCCTAGCGCACCACAAAATCCAGTAAAATAACAATGATAAAAACGTTTTTAGCGTCACTTTTGACGCTAACGTTTGCTTTGGCAGACGCTCACATCTTAGTTTATCACCGCTTTGACGATCCAAGACACGTTAGCACAGATATTTCTATCCAAAATTTAAGAGAGCAGTTTGAATACTTTAAAAATAATGGCTTCGAAGTTGTCAAGCTATCAAGGCTTGTCGATGCGGTAAATGCTGGCGAACCGATCCCTGATAACTGGATCGTTATCACCGTTGATGATGGATACAAAAGCTTTTACAATAACGCTCTTGAGCTTTTTAAAGAGTATAACTACCCATTTGCTTTGATGGTCTATGTAGAGGCAAGCGCGAACAAATATGGTGATTATCTAGACTTTGATCAGATCAAAGAGCTAGAAGCTTACGGAGAGATCGGCTATCACTCATACGCTCATCCAAGGATGACTAAACTTAGCGATGAGGCCTTAAGAGAGGACTTTCAAAAGGGCGTTGAGACCTTTGAAAAGCATATGGGTTATAAGCCTAAATACTTTGCAGTGCCTTACGGTGAGATCGATAGCAGGGTCGTCTCTTTGGCAAAAGAATTTGGCTTTTTAGCACTTTTAAATCAAAACTCAGGCGCAGTTTCAGATAAAAGCGACGTTTATGATCTTTACAGAACGCCAGTGATGAACGGCACAAAGATAGCGCTAACTTTTAATAGTAAATTTTTAAATGCCCAGTGGATATTTCCAGAGGGCTATCCGCAAAATAACGCTATCGACAAGCTCATCATCAAGACCGACACTAACGCAAGTGAGGGCAGTTTTTTCATGACTGGCTTTGACGGCTTTAGAAAAGTACCTATGACAAATGGCGTTTTTGAGTGTAAATTTAACCCACCACTTGATAAACGCAAAGTGTTAATGTCGCTAAAAGTAGATCATCACAGAAGCACAAAACTTCTAATAAAGGACACCAATGCTAAATAAAATTTACGATACCCAAAAAGAGGGTTGCGAAAAGGCGATCGCTTCTTTAAAACGCGATTTTACAACGCTTAGAACTGGCAAGGTAAATATCAACATCCTAGATAATGTCATGGTCGATTATTACGGCTCGCCAACTCCGCTTAATCAAGTAGCCACCGTGCTTACAAGCGACGCTTCGACTATCGCTATCACGCCTTGGGAAAAGAGCATGATAAAAGCGATCTCATCAGCCATCCAAGCTGCAAATATCGGCGTCAATCCAAACAGCGACGGCGAGAGCGTTAAGCTATTTTTCCCACCAATGACCGTCGAGCAACGCCAAGAAAACGCAAAACACGCAAAAGCTATGGGCGAAAAGGCAAAAGTTAGCATAAGAAACGTTAGAAAAGACGCAAACGACGAGGTCAAAAAGCTTGAAAAAGACAAGGCTATAACTGAAGACGAGAGCAAAAAGGGACAAGATGAGGTTCAAAAGATAACTGACACCTACACCGCAAAGATCGACACTCTCGTAAAAGAGAAAGAAGCCGAGCTTTTAAAAGTATAAATTTCATTTAGAAATTTGCGCCTCTTGCAAATTTCTAAACCCCCATTTTAGCCACGCGATGTGGCTAAATTTCATCCTTTAAAGGACGACCTTGCATATCATCACCGAGCTAAAAGCTGCATTTGCTGATAAAAAAATTTTGTTTCTTACCATTTTGGCGTTTAGTCTGCCTACCATCTTTCTTAGTTCAAGTCAGATCATTGGGGATTACAGAGGTTTTTGGCTGCTTGAGCCACTGCTTTTGGTCGCTATCTATCTAAATAAAAGGCAAATTTTACTCCCTTTATATTTTTTGATATTTGGCGCAACACTTTACTTTTTTGGCCTTAAGCTAAGCGGTCATGCCAGCGATCTTGTGGCACTTTATATCATGGCTTTTGTGCTTTTATTTTCTTTAAATTTTGCCAATGATAATGAGAAATTTATAAGAGGGAGCCTAGCAAGACTTTTAAATTTACTCATCTCATTTGCCCTTTTTCACCTATTTTTTCTTGGCATTGTGGCTGTTTGTGCAGGGCTTAACTACCTTTTTGATTTAGAGCTTCTAACCAGCCACAGGACGCAAAGGCTCTATCTGACACTGGCCTCTTTTGGTCTGCCTTGTCTATTTATCTTTTTTGAGAGTAAATTTAGCGAGTACAGGCTCTTAAATTTCATCAAGATCGCCATAAATTTCATCCTAAATCCCGTGCTTATCATCTATGTGGCGCTTTTAAATTTATACTGCATTTATAGGCTTGTTTTGCTTGAGCTGCCACGAGGCGGAGTGGCCTATATCGTGCTTGCCTGCTTGATAGCCGGCTTTGTTTTAAGAGGGCTAAATTTACTTATCAAAAGCCAAATTTATGATCAAATTTTTAAGCTCTTGCCACTTTTTGTCATCTTGCCTAGCATAATGCTTTGGTGGGGCGTTTTGCATAGGGTCGGCGAGTACGGCCTAAGTGAGCCCAGGATATATCTCATCGCCTGCGTGATATTTGCAAATTTGAGCTATTTTGTGATGATATTTCTTAGAAATTTCTCTTATAAATTTCTAGCATTTTTCATGATATTTGGCATATTTTTCACCCATTTTGTCCTTGATACAAAGCAGCTTGTGCTAAATTCTCAAAAAGAGCTTTTACTAAGAGAGTTAAGAGCGCTAAATTTACTTGATAGTAGCGGCTTGCTAAGTGGCGACGTGAGTAAGATAGGCAAAGAGAAGCTCTACTTTTTGCAAGATAAATTTGACTTTTTAGTAGAAAATGGCGATAAATTTGCACTAGAAAATAAAAAATTTATAGTGGGTCTTGAGGTAGCTGAACAGAAAAATTGGCAGATATTTAGTATAGATTTTAGTGGCATAGCTATAAACGTTAAAGATGCGACCATCAAAACGCCCATCACAAGCAGCACAAATGGAGACGAGCTCGTTATGCAGCTAGATAATGAAAGCGTCAGCATAAATATGCAAAAACACCTAGAAAAGGCGCTCGCAAGTCTAAATTTAAAGCCAGATGGCGACTTTGGCGCTGAGGTATTTGAGCGGCTAAAAGAGCAGCTTTTGCTCTTTGAAGTAGGCAAGCGCGCCTTTGTTCTGCGCTCTATGGAAATCATGCAAGAAAACGGAGTTTATAAATTTTATGATGCAAGCGTGCTTTTTTATATGGAGGATGCGTTGCTAAAATAGCGAGCTTTGAGCTAGTTTTGGCTTTATGACAAAGCTTTTTCTATGAAAGTCTGAGTAGCCAAATTTAGCTATGGCTTCTAGGTGTGACTTTGTGCCATATCCTTTGTGCCCTGCAAAGCCGTATGCTGGGTAAAATTTATCCCAGCCGTTCATCAAGCGGTCACGGCTTACTTTTGCTAGGATGCTGGCTGCACTTACCCCAGCGACCTTGCCATCAGCCTTTATCATCGTCGTGATGCCAACGCCGTAGTCTAAATTTCCATCATAAATGATCTCAAAGCCCTCAAAATGCGCCTTGAAAAGTTTGAGCGCACGCCTTAGGCACTCGCTTAGCCCAAGCTCGTCTATCTGGGTGTTTGAGAAGTAGGCGATGAGGAAATTTGAGCTTTTTGTGATCTCTTTAAAGAGCTCTTCGCGCCTTTTTGCGGTTAGTTTTTTGGAGTCGTTTAGGCCAGAAATTTCGCTATTTAGCACGCAAGCAGCCACACTTAGTGGTCCAGCCAGCGCCCCACGTCCAGCCTCGTCGATACCACAAATTTTAGCCATTACAGCCCGACTTCATCGCTAAAGTAAGGTCTTAGCTCCTCAAGTGGCACGCTGATCTGCTCTTCGTTTAAAAATGTAAGCCCAAGCGGCGAAAGCACGAAGTTATCGCTCACGCCAGCGGTTGCAAGGATCGCTTTTAGGTGGCTGTCGTTTATATCTTTAAAGATTTGCTTTAGCTTTAGCTTTTTGTTTGTCGCAAGTGAGATCACTTCGCAGTTTGTTTTTTCATTTTTATAGGTGCAAACGCTCTTGATCTTGTCGTTGATGTAGTAGATCTCTTTTAGGCTCTCATACTGGCTATTTGGCCATTTTTTGCGCTCGCTTTTTAGGTCGTAAAACTCTGCAAGAAGCTTGTTTTTGTATTTTTTGGCGGAGTCTTTAGCGAAGATGTCGTTAGTGATCGCTTCGTATCTTGTGCCGTTTGACTCGGTCATTTGGATGCCGATATTTAGGATCTCATACTCTTTTTCTTCTTTTACGGTGGCGTTGTAGGCTTTGTTTTTGACGATTATCTTGCCTTTTAGCTCGCCGTTTTCGTTTTTAACGTCTAAATTTATCTTGTCTGAGACTGCATTTAATGAAGAAATTTCACTGCCATTTTGCTCAAAAGAGCCCTTTTCATAGTCGTATTTTGTGCCGTCAAAAAAGATGTGGCCGCTTATCTTAGGCGGGACCTTAAAGCTCTTGGTTTGTTTGAAATTTTCAAATTCATCTTTAAAATAGTTCATATAAACTTCAAATTTCACACCATTTGCATCGCCACTAAATTTATAAAATTTAGCCCAGTTTTCGTGGTTTATCTCATAGCCAAAAAGGCTTACAGCGATAAATAAGATCCCAAAAAATGCTCTCATGTCCGTCCTTTATAGTTTTTTTGATTATAACTATTTTATCCCTAGACTTTTAAAATGATAATCAAACAAAGAGTTTAAATTTATAAACCTAGGCTCCACCTAGAAAATGGCAAGATCTCGCACTTTATCCCCTCGATGCTTTGCTCGGCTTGGTTTGCGACGCTGATGATTTGAAGTTTGCTAACGCCTAGCTCTTTTAGGCTCGCGTGGAGTTTTTTAAATTTCAAAAAGACGATCTCTGGTGCAGAAAATGGCACGCAAATGATTGCAAGCTTCTTTTTGGCAAGGAAAAAATCGATCTCTTTTGTGTAGTAAATTTCATCTTTAAATTTAAGCAGCTCGCAAAAAACGACATTTGCAAAGACTGCCAAAAAGTCCTTTTTTAGACACAAAGCGTTGCGAAGTGCGAAATTTGTAAAGTAAATTTTCTTGCTCGTGCTACTCTCATCTAAATTTGGCACAAACTCCACGTATCCACTCTCATTTAGCAAATTTATCGCGCTATAAACGCTATCTTTTGAAATTTTCATCTGCTCTTTTAGGTTTTTATAAATCCCAAAGGCGCTTATTGTGTCGTGGCACTTTGTCGCGCACTCTTTTAAGATAGCGATGCTTTGCTCGTTTAAATTTGCTCTTAAGAGCTGTTGCAAGTGTGCCGTGACCTCGCTGGAGTCCAAAAAGGCGCTTGCTATCTCGTTGCCATGGGCTAAAAAGTAGCTAAAAAGCAGGTCTTGGTCTAAATTTTTCTTAAAAAATAGTATAAATTCCTCGTAGTCGAGATAGTTTAAATTTATGCGTGCAAAGCCCTCAAGCGAGAGTGAAAATTCCTTGCTTGTAAGGATGATATTTTCAAGTGCATTGCCCTTTAAAAAGTCTAAATTTATAAGATAAGCGCCTTGTAAATTTTCAACTGCGAGCACCTTTATCTGGGTGTTTTTTTCTAAAAAATCTTTTAAATTTGCTAAAAGCGAGGCTCTATCTATCCTTAGATCGTCTAAATTTATATAAAGCCTCTCCTCGCTTTTATAATGGCTCAAAAACTCATAAACAAGGGCTGTTTTGCCACTTGATATAGCGCCAATGATAAGCGTTTTTGGCGAGATGATCTCATATTTTCTGGGGATAAATTTAGCATTTTTAATGGGTGCTTGATAGAGCGTTTCTAAACTTTTCAAATTTGACCTTTTTGGCTTTTTGAAATTATAGCCACTTCCTTTTAAAAAGGAAAATATTGCTTTAAATTTTAAAAAATAAACAAAATTTAGAAATAAAAAATAAAAATTTAGACTAGAAATTTATAAAATTTTTGAAAAATAAATTCTCCATTTGCAAGATACTTTCCTTATAAAAAGGAAATAATTAATCAAAATTCAACAAAAAATAGCGTTTTTCTTGACAACTATAATAGCTTTTTTGTAAAATCCCTATCTCTTTACGAAAGACCTATGTCTTGCTCGTACGATCGCTTGATCCTATGCGAGTTATTTTGATGTAAAGAGGTCGCGAGTTTGCGACAAGTTCTTTTTAAAGGAAAACACATGGAAAGAATCAGGTTAAAGCTAAAAGCTTACGACCATAGAGTTCTAGACCGCACTGTTGCAGCAATCGTAGAAGCTGTCAAACGAACAGGTGCCGACGTTCGTGGCCCGGTACCAATGCCTACAAAGATCAAACGCTATACAGTCTTAAAATCTCCACACATCAACAAAGACTCACGTGAGCAGTTTGAGATGAGAATACACGCTCGTATGCTTGACATCGTAGCTGCTACTCCAGAAACTGTAGATAGCCTAACAAAACTCGACCTAGCTCCAGAAGTTAATGTCGAAGTTCGTGCGATGAAATAAGCGGACAAAAGGATAAGAGTATGGAATATATTGTAGAAAAAATAGGCATGAGTAGAACGATTGCCACGAAGAGTACGCCAGTTACACTACTTAAGCTAGTTGAGGCTAAAGTATGTGAGATCGACGAAAACAAACGTGCTATCGTAGCGTATGCCCACACTAAAGCAAACAACAAAGCTATCGCTGGTCAGCAAAAGAAATACAATCTGACAGCAGAATTTAACAAATTCGCTACGCTTGAAGTAGCTAATAGCGAAGTTGGAAACCTAGACTTTACACCATTAAATGAGGCTAAAATTTTAAAAGTTAGCTTTAACTCAAAAGGTAGAGGCTACCAAGGTGTGGTAAAAAGACATGGTTTCGGTGGTGGTCCAAAAAGCCACGGCTCACGTTTCCACAGACGCCACGGATCAATTGGTAACTGCGAATGGCCAGGTCGTGTTCAACCAGGTATGAAAATGGCAGGACACATGGGCAATGAGAAAGTTACTGTTAAAAACGAGCTGATAAGCTTTGACGCTCAAAATGGCATCGTAGTTGTAAAAGGTTGCGTTCCTGGTCACAATGGTGCAATGGGTAAAATAAGGATTGTAAAATGAGTAAAATTCACGTATTAAACGATAAATTTGAAAATTCAGGCGAGTTAGAGCTTCCTGCAAGCTACGCTGAAGTAAATCCGCACAACCTATATCTTTATGTAAAATCTTACCTTGCTGGTATAAGAGCAAATTCGGCTCATACTAAAAGCCGTGCTTTTGTAAGCGGTGGTGGTAAAAAACCATGGAGACAAAAAGGACGTGGTGGTGCAAGAGCGGGTTCAACTAGAACTAACGTTTGGGTAGGCGGTGCAGTTGCATTTGGTCCAACAAACGAGAAAAACTATTTTCAAAAAGTCAATAAAAAACAAAAAAGACTAGCTCTTGAGTACGCTTTGGCAGTAAAAGCACAAGATGGTAAAATTTTCGCAGTAGATAGCATCTCAATCGAGTCTGGAAAGACAAAAGATGCAGCTAATATCATCAAAAATTTAAAAGTAAAAGACGCGCTTATCGTTAAAGATTTACTAGACGATAAAACACTACTTGCTTTTAGAAATTTAGCAAACTGCTATGTAGTAGATGCAAATGAGGTAAATGCTTATCTTGTCTCTACATTTAGTTCGGTTATTATTGAAAAAGCTGCACTAAAAACTATAACAAAAGAGGGCTAAAATGGCGGATATAACTGATATCAAAACAATTATTTATACAGAAAAAACTCTAGGCCTTCAAGAACAAGGCGTTGTTGTTATCCAAACTTCACCAAGAGTTACAAAAAACAGCTTAAAAGCGGTTTTACAAGAGTATTTTGGAGTAACGCCTGTTCGCGTAAATTCACTTAGAATTAGCGGCAAGGTTAAGCGTTTTAGAGGAAGAGCAGGCCAACGTGACGAGATAAAGAAATTCTACGTTAAGTTACCTGAAGGCGTAAGCCTAGAAAATACGGAGGCGTAAGATGGCTATAAAATCATATAAACCATATACACCTAGTCGTAGATATATGACTGGACTAAGCTCTGAAGATATAACAGCTAAACCAAGTGTTAGAAGCTTGCTTGTTAAACTACCTGCAACTGGTGGTAGAAACAATAATGGTCGTATAACTTCAAGACATAAAGAAGCAGGTGCAAAAAAACTTTATCGTATCATCGACTTCAAACGTCGCAAATTTGGTATAGAAGGTAAAGTTGAAGCGATCGAGTACGATCCAAACAGAAACTGCCGTATCGCTCTTATAGCTTACAAAGATGGCGAAAAACGCTATATCATTAGACCAAATGGCCTAAATGTTGGCGACGTTATCGCATCTATCGATGAGGGCTCACTAGATATTAAACCAGGCAACGCTATGAAATTAAGATTTATCCCAGTTGGTACTATCGTTCATAACGTAGAGCTAAAACCTGGCAAAGGCGCTCAGATAGCTCGTTCAGCTGGTGGTTATGCTCAGCTAATGGGTAAAGAAGAGAAGTACGTTATCTTAAGAATGCCAAGTGGCGAGATGAGACAAGTACTAGCTGAGTGTATGGCAAGTATCGGTGTAGTTGGCAACGAAGACTGGGCTAACATCACTATAGGTAAAGCTGGACGTAATCGCTACCGCGGTATCCGCCCACAAACACGTGGTTCTGCTATGAACCCAGTTGATCACCCACACGGTGGTGGTGAAGGTAAGAAAAATTCAGGCCGTCACCCAGTTACTCCATGGGGTAAACCAACTAAAGGTGCTAAGACTCGCCGTAAAAAAGCTAGCGATAAGCTTATAATTTCAAGAAGGAAAGGAAAATAGAGATGGCAAGATCACTCAAAAAAGGTCCTTTCGTAGATGATCATGTAATGAAAAAAGTTATTGCCGCAAAAAATGCAAACGATAACAAACCAATCAAGACTTGGTCAAGACGTAGCACGATTGTACCTGAAATGATTGGACTAACATTTAACGTTCATAATGGCAAGAGCTTTATTCCTGTATATGTTACAGAAAATCATATAGGCTATAAACTTGGCGAATTTGCTCCAACACGCACATTTAAGGGTCACAAAGGCTCAGTGCAAAAGAAAATCGGCAAGTAAGGGGAGATAATATGAGTAAAGCAATTATAAAATTCGTAAGACTTTCTCCTACAAAAGCAAGACTTATAGCAAGAGAAGTTCAAGGTATGAATGCCGAGCTAGCACTTGCAAGCTTGCAATTTATGCCAAATCGTGGTGCTAAATTTATAGCAAACGCTATTAGCTCAGCAGTAGCAAATGGCGGATTTGAGCCAGAAGAAGTTGTAGTAACTAGTTGCCGCGTTGACGCTGGTCCTGTATTAAAGAGATTTAGACCAAGAGCAAGAGGAACAGCGAGCAAAATTCGCAAACCTACTTCTCATGTAATGGTAGAAGTATCTAAACCTGAAAAGAAGGAAGCATAATATGGGACAAAAAGTAAATCCAATAGGTCTTAGACTAGGAATTAACCGCAACTGGGAATCTAGATGGTTTCCAACCAAACAAAGTCTTCCTGAAAATATCGGTGAAGATTACAAAATTCGTGCATTTTTAAAGAAAAAACTTTACTATGCAGGAATTAGCCAAATTTTAATCGAAAGAACGGCTAAAAAACTTCGTGTAACCGTAGTTGCAGCTCGTCCTGGTATCATCATCGGCAAAAAAGGCCAAGATGTTGAAAACCTAAAGAACGAAGTTAGCAAACTTATCGGTAAAGAAGTAAATGTAAATATCAAAGAAGAAAGAAAAGCTCAAGCTTCAGCTCAACTTGCTGCTGAAAACGTAGCTATGCAACTTGAAAAGCGTGTCGCATTTAGACGTGCTATGAAAAAAGTTATCCAAGGTGCTCAAAAATCAGGCGCTAAAGGTATCAAAATTTCAGTTGCTGGTCGTTTAGGTGGCGCTGAGATGGCAAGAACCGAGTGGTATCTAGAAGGTCGCGTTCCGCTTCATACTCTTAGAGCAAAGATAGATTACGGTGTAGCTGAGGCTCATACAACTTATGGAAACATAGGTATTAAAGTATGGATTTTTAAAGGTGAGGTTCTTCAAAAAGGTGTTCAACCTGAGAAAACTGAAGAAGAGGCACCTAAGAAAACACGTAGAGCAAGAAGAGGTAAATAATTATGTTGATGCCTAAAAGAACGAAATTTCGTAAGCAAATGAAAGGTCGCAACCGTGGTTATGCGACTCGTGGAGCATCTTTAGCAACTGGCGAATTTGCGCTTAAAGCTGTTGAGGCTGGTAGAGTAAATTCACGCCAAATAGAAGCTGCTCGTCAAGCTCTAACTCGTCACGTAAAGAGACAGGCTAAAATTTGGATTAGGGTTTTCCCTGACAAGCCACTTACTAAAAAACCTCTACAAACTCGTATGGGTAAAGGTAAGGCAGGAGTTGAAGAGTGGGTTATGAACATTAAACCTGGTCGTATAATATTTGAAATGGCTGGTGTTGACGAAGAGTTGGCTCGTGAAGCTTTAACTTTGGCTCTACACAAACTTCCATTCAAATCAAAATTTGTAACGCGAGAGAGTGAAAATGAAATATACTGAGTTAAAAGATAAGAGCGTTGCAGAATTAAACGCGTTGCTAAAAGAGAAAAAGGTGCTTTTATTTACATTGAGACAAAAGCTAAAAACTATGCAGTTAAGCAACCCTAATGAGATTAGTGCTGTTCGCAAAGAGATAGCTCAGATCAACACTGCAATTAGTGCAACAAGACAAGGGGCGTAAAATGGCATTAAAAAGAGAAATTCAAGGTGTTGTTTTACAAAAAGCTGGAGATAAAACAGCTACTATTTTGGTAGAAAGACGCGTTATGCACCCAAGATACCATAAATTTGTAAAACGCTTTAAAAAGTATTTAGTTCATGATGAGAAAAATGAGACAAGAGCAGGCGATACAGTTGTTGCAGTTGAGTGCAGGCCACTTTCAGCTCGCAAGAATTTTCGCTTAAAAGCTGTATTAGCAAAGGGAGTTGAGTAATGATTCAAAGTTTTACAAGACTTGCAGTTGCTGATAACAGCGGCGCAAAAGAGTTAATGTGTATAAAAGTTCTTGGCGGCAGCAAAAGAAGATACGCTACACTTGGCGATATCATAGTTTGCTCTGTTAAAAAAGCTCTTCCAAATGGCAAGATCAAAAAAGGACAGGTTGTAAAAGCTGTTGTTGTAAGAACTAAAAGAGAGGTTCAAAGAGATAATGGTTCGCTAATCCGCTTTGATGAGAACGCAGCTGTTATACTTGATAGCAAAAAAGAGCCAGTCGGCACTCGTATTTTTGGACCAGTTGGACGTGAAGTTAGATATGCTAACTTTATGAAGATTGTTTCGCTAGCTCCGGAGGTTTTATAATGGCTAATGTAAAATTTAAAGTCAAAAAAGGCGATACTGTAAAGATCATCGCTGGTGACGATAAAGGCAAAACTGGTAAAATTTTAGCAGTTCTTGCAAAAAAAGGTCAGGTTATAGTTGAGGGATGCAAAGTAGCTAAAAAAGCTATCAAACCAAGCGAAAAAACTCCAAATGGTGGTCACGTAAATAAAGAGATGCCAATTGACATATCAAACGTCGCGAAAGTTGAAGGATAAGAGATATGAGTAGATTAAAAGATAAATTTAACGAAACTATCAAGCCAGCTCTCGTAAAAGAATTTGACATCAAAAATCCAATGCTTATCCCTGCGCTCGAGAAAATCGTGATCAGTGTAGGTGCTGGAGACTCTGCGAAAGATCAAAAAGTGCTTCAAAATATGGCTGATACCATTTCACTTATCGCTGGACAAAAAGCAGTTATCACTGATGCTAAAAAATCAGTTGCTGGCTTTAAAGTTCGCGAAGGTTTCCCTGTTGGTATCAAAGTAACTTTGAGAAAAGAGCAAATGTATGCTTTCTTAGATAAGCTAATCAGTGTTGCTCTTCCAAGAGTTAAAGACTTCCGTGGTCTTCCAAAAAATGGCTTTGATGGACGTGGAAACTATAACTTCGGTCTTAGTGAGCAGCTAATGTTTCCAGAGGTTGAGTATGATAAAATTTTACGAACTCATGGTATGAATATTACGATTGCTACTACGGCTAAAAACGATAAAGAGGCATTCAAATTGCTAGAGCTATTTGGTGTGCCGTTTGCAAAAGGAAAGTAAAATGGCAAAGAAATCAATGATAGCAAAAGCTGCACGCAAGCCAAAATTTGCGGTTCGCGGCTATACTAGATGCCAAATTTGCGGTCGTCCGCACTCTGTTTATAAAGATTTTGGAATTTGCCGTGTTTGCCTAAGAAAAATGGCTAACGAAGGCCTAATACCTGGTCTTAAAAAAGCAAGTTGGTAAGGAAGAGAAATGTTGAACGATTTAATATCAGATGGATTAACACGCATTAGAAATGCAAGTATGAGAAGACTTGAGACTGCGAAATTGCTTCATTCTAAGGTTGTTGAGGCTACTCTTTCTATCCTTGCAGCAAAAGGCTATGTAGAGAGCTACAACGTTATCGAAGAAGGTAACAAGAAATTTATAAACGTAGTTTTAAAGTATGATGAGTACGGCAGAAGCGTTATAAACGAGCTTAAAAGGGTTTCAAAACCTGGTCGCCGTGTTTATCAAGGTAAAGACGACATTAAGCGTTTTAAAAATGGTTACGGAACAGTTATCGTTAGCACAAGCAAAGGCGTTATGAGCGGTATTGAAGCAAGTAAAGCTGGCGTTGGCGGCGAGGTTCTTTGTACCGTTTGGTAACAAACTGCGTTAAAAACGCTATTTTGACCTTATAACTTAAGGTTAAAATTTCTTTTTAGCTAGGTGAAATTTTATATTTCGCCAAAGCTAAATTTTGAAATTCAAATGAAGGTTTCGTCAAATTTGACGATCAAATTTACGGCATTGTGGTGTTTATTCGTAAATGTAGGAACACCCTAGACAAGTAAAGGAAAAAAATGTCACGTATTGGAAAACAGCCTATCGCTATCCCAAGTGGTGTAGACGTTAGTGTTGAAAATAATGTCCTAAAATTTAAAAAGGGCAATCACTTAAAAGAGCTTGACACAAAAGGTCACGTTGATGTCAAGATAGAAAATGGTCATATAGTTTTTGCTCCAAAGGGCGAAGATCGCCAAAGCAGAGCTTACTGGGGAACATATAGAGCACTTGCTAACAACATCGTAACTGGTATCACTCATGGCTTTACTCGCCAGCTTGAGATCAACGGCGTTGGTTACAAAGCAGCTGCAAAAGGTAAAATTTTAGAGCTTTCTCTTGGTTTTTCACACCTTATTAACTATGAGCTACCAGCAGGCGTTGAAGCTAGCGTTGATAAAAACGTTATTACTATCAAAGGTGACGACAAACAAGTAGTAGGTCAAGTGGCTGCTCAAGTTAGAGGATTTAGACCACCTGAGCCATATAAAGGCAAGGGCGTTAAATATCTAGAAGAACGTATCATCCGCAAAGCGGGCAAGACATCTAAGAAGTAAGGAGCGGTAAATGACAGCAAAAGTACTAAAAAGAAAAATCGCTCTTAGAATTAAGAGAAAAAGAAGAATCAGAGGTAAAATTTCTGGTGTTGCAACTTGCCCAAGAGTTTCTATTTTCAAATCAAACAGAACTCTTTATGTTCAAGCGATTGACGACGTTACAGCTACTACACTAGCTGCAGTTGATGGTAGAAAAATAGGCATAAAAGCAAATAAAGAAGGTGCGGTCACTTTAGCTAAAGAATTTGCTAAGGCTTTGAAAGCTAAGAAGATAGATGTTGCAATTTTTGATAGAAATGGTTATTTATACCATGGCGTTATCGCAGCATTCGCTGAAGCTTTAAGAGAAAATGGCATCAAGCTATAACCCAAAGGAAAATCGATGGAAAAATATAATAGAGAAGAATTTGAAGAAGTAATCGTCGATATCGGTCGGGTTACAAAGGTTGTTAAAGGTGGTCGTAGATTTAGATTTACAGCTTTAGTTGTTGTTGGTAATAGAAATGGCCTAGTTGGCTTTGGATATGGCAAAGCTAAAGAGGTACCAGATGCGATGAGAAAAGCGATTGATGACGCATTTAAAAATATTATCCACGTTAAGATCAAGGGCACAACTATCCCTCATGATGTAGAGGTAAAATACAACGCAAGTAGAATGCTACTTCGCCCAGCTAGCGAAGGTACTGGTGTTATTGCTGGTGGTAGTGCGCGTCCTATTATCGAGCTTGCAGGTATTAAGGATATCCTTACTAAATCACTTGGCTCAAACAACTCAGCAAACGTCGTTCGTGCTACTATAAAAGCACTTAGTTTGCTAAAAAGCTAAGAGAAAGGAGTTAAGATGGCATTAGAAAAATTAACACCTGCTGCAGGTTCAACTCATGCAACTAAAAGAATAGGTCGTGGTCAAGGCAGTGGCAATGGCAAAACTGCTGGCAAAGGTAACAAAGGTCAAAGAGCAAGAAAAGGCTACAATGAAAAAAGAGGCTTTGAGGGCGGACAACAACCACTTCAAAGACGTCTTCCAAAGGTGGGCTTTGCTTCTAAATTTGAAAAACCTTATGTTATCAATGTTGAAAAGATCGTAGCTATAAAAGAGCTTGCGGAAATTTCAATCGCAACAATAGCTAGCGTTCATAAAATTTCAAAGAGCGTTACTAAGATAAAACTAATCGGTGCAAGCGCAAAAGCTCTTGCTTCAAAGATCAAAGACGAGAACGTTAGCGTTAGCGGAACAAAATAATGGATAAAACACTGACCAACAAGATTTTAATCACGTTGGCATTTTTGTTCGCATACAGGATACTGGCTTATGTGCCAGTTCCTGGTGTTAATGTCGACGTAATTAAAGAATTTTTCAATTCAAACAATAGCAACGCCTTGGGTCTATTTAATATGTTTAGTGGTAAGGCCGCTGAGCGTTTAAGTATCATATCTCTGGGCATCATGCCTTACATCACAGCTTCGATCATCATGGAGCTTCTAGCAGCGACATTTCCAAAGTTAGGTCAGATGAAAAAAGAGCGCGACGGTATGCAAAAATATATGCAAATCATACGTTATGCGACTATCGTTATCACTCTTGTACAATCAATCGGCGTCTCTATCGGACTTCAAAGCTTAAGCGGTCGTGGTGGCGAGCAAGCTATCATGATAGATATGAATTTATTTATCGCGATCTCTGCTGTGTCTATGCTAACTGGCACTATGCTACTTATGTGGATAGGTGAGCAGATCACACAGCGCGGTATAGGCAATGGTATAAGTCTTATCATCTTTGCGGGCATCGTCTCTGGCATACCTAGTGCGATCGGCGGAACTGTAAATTTGGTAAATACTTCTGAGATGAATTTCCTAACAGTCATCGCTATTTTGGTGATTATTCTAGCGACAATTGGTGCTATTATCTTTGTCGAGATGGGCGAAAGACGTATCCCTATTTCTTACTCAAGAAAAGTGATAATGGAAAATCAAAACAAGCGTATAATGAACTATATACCGATCAAAGTAAATTTAAGTGGCGTTATCCCACCGATATTTGCTAGTGCGATTTTGATGTTTCCAAGCACTATTTTGCAGGCTAGCACAAATCCAGTAATCCAGGCTATCAACGACTTTTTAAGTCCAAATGGCTATATGTTTAATGTTTTAACATTTTTATTTATTATCTTCTTTGCGTTTTTCTACGCATCTATCGTCTTTAACACAAAAGATATAAGTGAAAATTTGAAAAAACAAGGCGGGTTTATCCCTGGTGTTAGACCAGGCGAAAGTACTGCTAGCTATCTAAACGAAGTAGCTGGCAGACTAACTTTAGGTGGAGCTTTATACTTAGGTATCATTTCAACACTACCTTGGGTACTTGTCAAGACTATGGGCGTACCATTTTATTTTGGCGGTACATCAGTTCTTATCGTGGTTTCAGTAGCACTTGATACGATGAGACGTATAGAAGCTCAGTCTTATACAAACAAATACCAAACTCTAAGTGCAGTAGGTCTATAAAATGGCTATCACGCTAAAAAGACCAGCTGAGATAGAGAAAATGAGAGCGGCGAATAAGATCGTCGCTCGAACACTTGATCATGTTTCTACGATCATAAAACCTGGAATTTCACTTCTTGAGATAGATAAAATTTGTGAAGATATGATAAGAGCTGCCGGGGCAAAACCAGCCTTTAAGGGACTTTATGGCTTTCCAAATGCAGCTTGCATAAGCGTCAATGAAGTGGTAATACACGGAATTCCAAACGAATACAAACTAAAAGAGGGCGATATCGTTAGTGTTGATATTGGCTCAAATTTAGATGGTTATTTTGGCGATTCGGCTAGGACTTTTGGAGTTGGTAAAATTTCAAAAGATGACGAGGCTTTGATCGCTTGCTCAAAAGATGCGCTATATTTTGCGATTGATTTTATAAGAGCTGGTATGCATTTTAAAGAGATTAGCTACGAGCTTGAGAAATTTATACTAGGCAGAGGCTATGTGCCTTTGCGCGGATATTGCGGCCATGGCATAGGTAAAAGGCCACACGAAGAGCCAGAAATTCCAAACTATCTTGAAGGAAACAACCCAAAAGCTGGACCAAAGATAAAAGAGGGAATGGTTTTTTGTATAGAGCCGATGATCTGCCAAAAAGATGGCACACCAGTTTTGGGAAGTGATAACTGGAAAGTAACCTCAAAAGATGGTTTGAGAACTAGCCATTATGAGCATTGTATGGCGATAGTTAATGGCAAAGCTGAAATTTTAAGTCAAGCGTGAAATTTAGAGAAAAATTTAAAGAAAGGAGAATTTGTGGCAAAAGACGATGTCATTGAGATTGATGGAAATGTTGTTGAAGCACTGCCAAATGCAACTTTTAAAGTTGAGCTCGACAACAAACATATAATTTTATGTCATATCGCCGGAAAGATGAGAATGCATTATATAAAGATAATGCCTGGCGACCGCGTAAAAGTAGAACTTACGCCATATAGCCTAGACAAGGGCAGGATCACTTATAGATATAAGTAAATTTGATTTTGTGGCAAATATGCTAAGTAAATTTAAAGCTGGTTTTGGATAAAATCCAAGCTTTGCGAAAAGCTGTATGAAGAATTATTTTCAAAGTTCCCCACTTATTTTGAAAATAGTTGGTTTAAATTATTTCTTTAGACCTGATGCAGCCCCTAAAAAAGTGGAATAAATTTTTAGGAGACTAAAATGAAAGTTCGTCCTTCTGTAAAGAAGATGTGTGACAAATGTAAAATTGTCAAACGTAGTGGCATAATTCGTGTTATCTGCGAAAATCCAAAACATAAACAAAGACAAGGATAAGGCATGGCACGTATTGCAGGTGTAGATTTACCAAACAAAAAGAGAATAGAGTACGGTTTGACTTATATCTATGGTATAGGTCTTTACAAATCTCGTCAAATTCTTGACGCAGCTGGAATTTCTTACGACAAGAGAGTTTATGAGCTTAGCGAAGACGAAGCAGCAGCTATCCGTAAAGAAATTCAAGAGCACCACGTCGTTGAGGGTGATTTGAGAAAACAAGTTGCTATGGATATCAAAGCTCTTATGGATCTTGGAAGTTACAGAGGTCTTCGCCACAGAAAAGGTCTTCCTGTTCGTGGTCAAAAGACTAAAACTAATGCTAGAACCAGAAAAGGCAGACGTAAAACTGTCGGCGCGGCTACTAAGTAAGGCAAGGGTTAAAGGATAATAAATGGCGAAAAGAAAAATTGTTAAGAAAAAAGTAGTTAGAAAAAGCATAGCCAAAGGTATCGTTTATATCAGTGCAACATTTAACAATACTATGGTAACTGTAACTGATGAAATGGGAAATGCTATCGCATGGAGTAGTGCAGGCGGCTTAGGCTTTAAAGGTAGTAAAAAATCAACTCCTTATGCAGCTCAACAAGCCGTAGAAGATGCTTTAAATAAAGCAAAAGAGCACGGCATTAAAGAAGTTGGCATTAAGGTTCAAGGTCCAGGTAGCGGACGTGAAACGGCTGTTAAGAGTGTAGGTGGTGTTGAAGGTATAAAAGTAACTTTCTTCAAAGATATCACACCTTTACCACACAATGGTTGCAGACCGCCAAAACGCCGCCGCGTATAATTAGAGAAAATTAGGAGAAATTATTATGGCTAGATATACAGGACCTGTTGAAAAATTAGAAAGACGTCTTGGTGTGTCTCTTGCGTTAAAAGGCGAAAGAAGACTTGCTGGTAAAAGTGCTTTAGAAAAAAGACCTTATGCACCAGGACAACATGGACAAAGAAGAGCAAAAATAAGCGAATATGGCTTACAACTTCGTGAGAAACAAAAAGCTAAATTTATGTATGGTGTTTCAGAGAAACAATTTAGAAGATTGTTCCAAGAAGCAGCACGCCGCGAGGGCAACACTGGTGCTCTTTTGGTTCAACTACTAGAGCAGAGATTAGACAATGTTGTTTACAGAATGGGCTTTGCAACAACTCGTCGTTTTGCTCGCCAGCTTGTAACTCACGGACATATTTTAGTAAATGGCAAGAGAGTGGATATCCCATCTTACAGAGTGGAACCAGGCTCTAAAGTAGAAGTTGCTGAGAAATCTAAAAACAATCCACAAATCGTTCGTGCGATCGATCTTACAGCTCAAACTGGCATCGTTGCATGGGTAGATGTGGAAAAAGAGAAAAAATTTGGAATTTTCACTAGAAATCCAGAAAGAGAAGAGGTTATCATTCCTGTTGAGGAAAGATTTATAGTAGAGCTTTATTCGAAATAATAGAGGGTATAGAGATGAGAAAGATTACTACATCAGCTTATATGCCAACTGAAATTGAAGTTAAAAGTGTTAGCGAAAATGTAGCTAACATTACAGCATATCCTTTTGAAGCAGGTTATGCTGTTACTTTGGCTCACCCGCTTCGCCGCCTTCTTTACACAAGTACGGTAGGTTTTGCTCCTATTGGTGTAAAGATAAAAGGCGTTAGCCACGAATTTGATAGTATGCGCGGCATGCTTGAAGACGTAGCGTTTTTTATTATAAATTTGAAAAAGATCAGATTTAAGTTAAAAAGTAGCAGTGAGCGTGAAGTTATAGAGTATAGCTTTAAAGGACCAAAAGAGATAACTGGGGCTGATCTAAATAACGACCTAGTTGAGATCGTTAATCCAGACGCATATCTTGCGACTATCAACGAAGATGCTGAGTTAAATTTCTCAGTCATCATCCAAAAAGGTATCGGATATGTTCCTAGTGAAGAGATCAGAGAAGAGATCGAAGACGACTTTATCGCACTTGACGCTTTCTTTACACCAGTTAAAAAAGCAGTTTACGATATACAAAACGTCTTGGTTGAAGATGACCCAGACTACGAGAAAATCGTATTTACGATAACAACTGATGGTCAAGTTGGTCCAGTAGAAGCTTTTAAAAATTGTTTAGAAGCTATGTATCAGCAAATGTCAGTATTTAAAGGAATTTTAGATATTGATGTTAGCGCTCCAGTTGCTAGCTCAAGTGCAAGCGGCGAGTTTTCAAAGCTACTTTCTAGTGTAGAAGATCTAAATTTAAGCGCTAGAAGCTTTAACTGCCTTGATAAGGCTGAGATTAGATTTATCGGTGAGCTTGCGTTGATGGACGAAAACGAGCTTAAAGAGCTTAAAAATTTAGGTAAAAAATCTCTTGAAGAGATAAAAGCGGTTATGGAAGAGATAGGCTATCCAGTTGGTGTCGATGTGTTAAAAGATAGCAAAGAGCAACTCAGAAAGAAAATAACCGAGCTAAAATCACAAATGAGTGCAAAAGAATAAAAGGACAATAGATGAGACATAAACACGGATATCGCAAACTTGGTAGAACGTCATCTCATAGATCTGCATTGCTTAAGAATTTAGCGATAGCTATCATCAAAAGCGAAAAGATAGAGACAACTTTACCAAAAGCAAAAGAGCTTAGAAGCTATGTTGAAAAGCTTATCACAAGAGCTAGAAAGGGCGACTCTAACGCTCACAGAGCAGTATTTGCTTCATTGCAAGACAAAGAGACTACAAATAAGCTAGTTACTGAAGTAGCTCCAAAATTTAAAGAGCGCAACGGTGGCTATACAAGGATCATCAAAACTCGCGTTCGCAGAGGCGACGCAGCTGAGATGGCTTATATAGAGCTAGTAGCTGAATAATCCCCAGAGAGCCTATCTGGCTCTCTTTTCTTTCTAAATTTATCTTTTTACGTTTATTTTTTTAAAATTTTGTTTTAAATTTATCCATTTTAGGCTGTGGCAAATTTACAAGTCGGAACATTACAAATTTGATTTCGTGGCTTTTAAATGAGGTGCTTCGATAGGTTAAAATAGTTGGTGTAAGTAAATTTATAGCGGTTTTAAAGCACAAAAAATGAGCAGACGCTCTTTAATTTATGCCAAAAACCTCAAAAATGAGGTTTTAAAGTTCTAGCTCAACTTATCTATTAAATTTCAAAGCTAACACCATAAATTTCTAAATTTAGAGCTAGTTGGTTTTTAAATTTTGCTTCGTTGATTTTTCGTGATATTTGCTTTAGGTGGGTTATTTGCATTTTGAGGGAATTTATAAGCTAGTTTGCGAAGTTTATTTATGATGCAAAAGCAGGGCAAATTATCCAGACAAACTATCTCAAATTTAAATTATCCAAAAAACAAATTTAAAATTTATAATCCAAAAAGTTGCAAAATTCTAAATTTTGATAGACTACAAAAATGGCTTGGTAATGTGGCTGCGAGGGCAGAGATGGTGTAAATTTGCTCTAAATATATGACTTACAGTCAAAACCAAATATATTGGTCAAATGCAATAAAAATGGCGCAGGTAATTTTTAAAAAAATAGCAAAATAATAAAATATTTAAAAATTAGCCAGCTTCAAACAACCTAAATTTAAAAGCAAAAAGCTCCATAAATTTCTAAATTTGCTTTTGTATCAAAAATTATTTTAAAAAGACGATATTTGTTTAAACTATCTCGCAAAGGATTTGAAATGATAGGTGGCGTAAATGGAGCTAATGTAAATTTATATAGCGGCTTTCAAAACATTAGGGAGCAAAGTGCTAGCCATATCAAGCCTAGTGCGGACGAAAATTCTTTAAATTTATCATCTCAAAAATTAGCCAAAAACACCAATCAGATAAATTTAGGTCGCACGAGCGAGAGTAAATTTAACAAAGATGATGAGCCACTAAAATTTGCTAAAGACAACTCGCTCACAGGCATGGCCGCTAATGGCAAGATAAGCATCTGGGGCAAGCTCATGGGATACGACAAGCAAATGAGTCAAGATGAGATAAACGAGCTTAAAAGCTTTGTTAGTCAGACCGAGGCGCTTGGTTTTGGAAGGCTTTACGAATCGATCATCGGATACTATCCAACAAACGTCGATCTCTTCGCAAAAGAGTACACGTCAAAAGATGATAGCGGCACCTTGCTCGGACTTGGCCGCAAAAGCCACGTGGAGGGCTTTGAGATACTGGATAAGGACATGAGCGTCGAGGAGTTTAAGGACAAGTGGCTGGACTATGCGCTGAGACAATATCTTGGCGAGAGGGTCGGCGTTGAGAGTATTACGATAGGCAAGAAGGCTATCTCAATGCTAACTAGCACGAACAAGCCACCGATAGAATATGAGACAATGCAAAGTATAAATTTCACTGACGATGAGAGCAGGCAGAGATTTTTAACGCTGATGAAGGCTGGTATGAAGAGTGGCGCGAAATTTAAAGAGGTGATAGAGGGCGTGCTGTCGCTTTACAATGTGCAAAACACCGACAAGCTTGACGGCAACAAGGTCTATGCCTCAGTGATTGGCCGAAGCGAGAAACTAGCGACCTACGATATCAATAAAGATGAGAAATTTGCCTATCTTAAGGAGCTGATGCGCCTTGAAAAAAACGGCATAGACATACTAAAGCTAATGGAGAAAAGCCAAAAAAAGCGAAATTTAGACGTAAAAGTCTAGCCGTTTTCTTATAAATTTAACCTCCAAAGCCATCTTTTTACTTTCAAGTGATACAATTTTGATTTTAATTATTACATTTTGCTTTAAATTTGACGGGAGTTTTCATGAAAAAAGTGGTTTGGTTAAATCCTGTTGTAAAAAGTATCTACGACTTTGCAGCACTTAAAGAAATTTTGCAAGACAAAGGTTTTAGCGTAGTAGAGTGTGAAAAAGACCACGTTAAAAGCGTAAAAAACGCATACAAAAACGCTCTTGCGCAAAGTGAGCTTATTTACGATAGCCGCTGTCCGAGGGCTGTAAATTTCATCAGGGCAAATTTCAAAGAGCAGGCCGATCTCATCTCAAATTTAAACCCCATTTTAATAGAAAGCGCGCTTGAGCTAAGCGCAAAGCTAAAAGAGAACGAGTGGCTTTACGTGACCACACCTTGCGAGGACTTGGCAGAGCTTGGCAGGGGGCTAAATTTGGAGCGAACCACATTTTTGACATGGAAAAGCTTTATGGAGCAAAACGCTATAAATTTAAAGATGCGCAACATCGAGCAAAGTCCGATACCGCCGGGATTTTTCACAAATTTGGACGTAAAAACACTAAGTCTTAGCAGTAAAGAGAAGATAGAAAACGCCCTTTCATATAAATTTAGCGAGCTTAAAAACTACCAGATCATCGAGCTTTTATACTGCGAAAACGGCTGTCACAACGGAGATGGGCTGTGAAAGAAATTTTTAAAAAGAGCATTTTGATCCTAGCGATCTTTGCCATCTGGCAGGTCGTTTGCGAGCTAGAAATTTTCACACCATATATCTTGCCAAGTCCGATAGCTACGATAAAAACGATGTGTAGCATGAGCCTAAGCGGCGAGCTTGCTACGCACACCATTATCAGCTTTAAGCGCATATTTGCAGGATATGCTCTCTCGTTTGCCTTGGCGCTCGTGCTTGGCGGTATAGCGGCACTTTTGCCAAAGATCAGTGTTTATTACGAGTGGATACTGGAGTTTTTTAGAAACATCCCGCCGCTTAGTTTGATCGCCATTTTGGTGCTTTGGTTTGGCATAAACGAGACGCCAAAGATTATCATTATCATCCTAGCTTCGTTTTTCCCGATGTTTCTAAGTATCCAAAAGGGGCTAACAAGCTGCGATATAAAGCTCATCGAGGTTGGTAAAATTTTTGGCTTTAGTAAATTTGAAATTTTTTATAAGATCATCTTAAAAAGCGCGCTAAAAGATATCTTTGTCGGCATGCGAATAGGCTTTGGCTACGCCATGCGCGCGATCATCGGAGCTGAGATGATAGCGGCTTCAAGTGGGCTGGGATATCTTATACTCGACGCAGAGGAGCTCTCACGCGCGGATAGGATATTTGTGGGCATTTTTACGATCGGCATTTGCGGCGTGCTCATAGATAGGCTCTTTTTGCTTTTGATAGCGAAATTTAGCCTTTTGCGAGGTGAGAAATGATAGAAATTTCAAATTTATCCAAGCATTTTTTTATAGGCGAAAAGCGTATCGACGTTTTAAGAGAGCTAAATTTGAGCATAAAAAAAGATAAGATCACCGTCATACTTGGCAGAAGCGGTTGTGGCAAAACCACGCTTTTACGCCTTATCGCTGGCCTTGAGAGCGTAAGTCAGGGCGAGATAAAATTTAAAGAGCAAGCAAAGATCGGCTTTGTCTTTCAAGAGCCCCGCCTCATGCCGTTTCTAAACGTCTATGAAAATATCGTTTTTCCTCTTAAAAAGCAGGAGATTGAAGCCTCAAAGATCGATAGTCTGATATCTATGATAGGGCTTAGCGACTTTAAATTTGCCGCAGTTTCGCAGCTCTCTGGTGGCATGAGCTCGCGCGTTTCGCTTGCTAGAGTGCTTGCGTATGAGGCAAATTTGATCCTAATGGATGAGCCATTTGCCGCGCTTGACGCGTTTACTAGAGCTAGCATGCAGGCTGAAATTTTAAAAATACAAGCCGGTAAAACCATCCTTTTCGTCACTCACAACATCGATGAGGCGCTATTTTTAGCTGATGAGATCATCTTGCTTGAAAAGGGCGGGATAAAGTCAAACTATGATCTATCAAATTTAGCAAGGCCAAGAGATCTGCTAAGCGAGGAGCTAATAGCGATAAAACGCAAAATTTTGAGTGAAATTTAGACAAATAAAATGATAATTAAAACCAAAATGAAGCAAAAAATTATATAATCTTGAAAATTTTTAAAAGGAGCAAGTATGAGAAAGTTTTTTAAAGTTTTGTGCGCGGCCTCTTTGCTTTGCCTAGTCGCAAATGCAAGCGAAGGGCTAGATAAGATCGGCATGACCTACGTCAAATCGCCGCTAAACGTCCCATCGATCGTCGATAAATTTAAAGGCTTTTATGCGAAGTCTTTTGGCGTGCCGGTTGAGTACTCTGAGATCACCTCAGGTGCTAAGCAAACGCAAGCACTCGCTTCAAATTCGCTCCAGTTTTTAAACTGCGTGGGTGGCACTTCGGTCATACTTGCAGCTGCAAATAAGGCTGATATAAAGATCATAAGTGCCTATTCAAGGGCACCAGAGGCCTTTGTTATATTTTCTAAAGACCAAAACATCAAGTCGCCAAAAGATCTAAAAGGCAAAAAAGTAGCAGGCCCAAAAGGCACGATCTTAAACGAGCTCTTGGTGAGATACCTAGCTCTTGGCGGACTTAGTATAAACGACGTAGAGTTCATCTCTATGGGTATCCCAGCTGCGCAAGCTGCAGTTGAAAACGGCAGCGTCGATGCAGCACTTCTTGCAGGACCAGCGGCCTACAATGCTCAAAAATCAGGCCTAAATGTAGTGACAACTGGCAAAGGTGTCATCACACCAGTTATCGTCACGGCAACAAGCGGAGAGTTTTACAAAAAGCACAAAGACATAGTTGAGAAATTTAAAAAGGCTCAGGATGAAATTTTGGCCTACATCAAAGCAAACGAGAATGAGGCGCTTAAATTTACGGCTGAAGAGACTGGGCTTAGTATAGAGGCGGTAAAGAGCATGTATCCTCAGTACGACTTTAGCTCAAAGATCACGGCTGATGATATAAAAGCGCTTGAGGCTACGCAAGAATTTATGCTTGAAAGTAAGATGATAGAGCATAAAATAGATATAAAATCACTTCTACTAAACTAAACTTAAAGGGCAAATTTGCCCTTTTTTCTCACAAAAAACCACCAAAATTTAAAGCCAAAACGCCCACGCCAAAAGCCTAGAAAACGTTTGTTTGCACTTTATCTGCTATAATAGCTAAAAAATTTAAGGAAAAAATATGATCCCATTTAGTGATGAAGAGCTTTTAAAACCAGTGACTGCGAGTTTGCAAAAGGTGCTACCGATGCTTGAAAATGACGGCGGCGGCATGGAGCTACTTGGCATAAAAAACGGCAAAATTTACGTAAGACTCACAGGACATTGTCACGGATGCGCGGCTAGCACGACCACGCTAAAATACGGCCTTGAAAGGCAGCTTCGCATCGACATTCATCCAGAGCTTGAGGTCATAAATGTCCCAATCGGCGAGGAATTTGACATTGATAGATTATAAAAAAATAGGCATAAAATATTTCAAACGCTCTAAATTTAAAGATGCGATCTTTTACTTTTCACTAGCCTACGAAAAGACGCAGGAGAAAAATTTGCTATTTTTGATACAAATTTGCTCTCTTGGCGAGGAAAATGCCGAAGAGGCAAAGCTCTTGTTTGACTACTATATGGCTAAGGTAAGAGCCGGCGAAGACGACGAGGGCGTGGAGGAAATTTTAAAAATTTTAGAGTCCAGAGATGAGGAGAGCGAGTACTTTGAAGAGCAAGACGCGATCAGCTACGAGGACTTTAAAAGGGCTGTTTATAAGGACGGCAGCTTTAAAAAGGTCTTTGAAAACATCATGTTCTCAACCAAGGTCATGATCTCAAACAAAGACGATTTTTTGGAATTTTTAGGAAATTTGATAAAAAATGACTTCATCGACATGAGCATGAACTACCTTGAGAGTGCGGCGGTGATGTTTGGCGGCGACGAGCGTATAGATCAGCTTTTTAAAGAGATACAAAAAAGACAAAACGATGAAAATATCAGTAGAAAATAGCTTCATAACAGATGACTCAAACGAGTGCGAGCAGGGTGCATACTTTGTGCAAACTACTGCAAATGCAAAATTTGCAGAAGCTGCGGCAAAAAAGGGCGCTAAGTTAATCACCCTTGAAGAGTGCAAAAAGCTTTTAAAGATCGATGAAAATTTAAAGATAGTTGGCATCACGGGCACCAATGGCAAGACCACAACGGCTGCGGCTATCTACGAGACTTTGCGAAATTTAGGTAAAAAATGCGGCCTAAGTGGCACCAGAGGGGCATTTATAGAGGGTGAGCAGATAGATGACAAGGCGCTTACGACAAGTGCCATTTTAAAGACGCTCTCATACCTCAAAGCAGCCAGCGAGCATGGCTGTGAGTACTTCGTGATGGAGGTTAGCTCGCACGCGATCGCTCAAAAACGCATAGAGAGCTTGAAATTTGCCCTTAAAATTTTTACAAATTTAACTCAAGACCATCTCGACTACCACAAGAGCATGGAGGAGTATGCTAGGGTAAAGTCAAGCTTCTTTGACGATGAGAGCGTAAAGCTCATAAACATTGATGATGGCGGAGTTAAATTTAACCCAAAAAACGCCTACACATACGCGCTCAAAAAGCCAGCCAGCTTTGCACCGATAGTTTATGGGCTAAAGGACGGCATAGACGCGGTCATCAAGACGCCAAATGGCGATGTCGAGATAGACTCAAGCCTTCAAGGTGAGTTTAATCTTTACAATCTAATTGCCGCTCTTGGAGCAGTTTGCCTGCTAGAGCGCCCAGACGCAGCCGCACTTTCAAAGGCGATAAGTAAATTTAAAGGTGTGAGCGGCAGGATGGAGGTCGTTAGCACCGATCCGCTAGTCATCGTGGATTTTGCCCATACGCCTGATGGCATCGAAAAGGTGCTAAACTCGCTTAGACATCTAAATTTGATCGCAGTCTTTGGCGCAGGCGGCGACAGAGATAGGACAAAACGCCCTAAAATGGGAGCGATAGCCCAAAAATACGCAAGAATTTGCATAGTCACAAGTGACAATCCAAGAAGCGAAGAGCCAGAGAGTATAATCGATGAAATTTGCGCTGGCATGAGCCAAAATGAAAATTTGATACGAAACGCCAACCGCAAAGAGGCGATCGCTCTAGCCATTAGCAAGCTTGAGCCCGGCTGGGCGCTTGTCATACTTGGCAAAGGTGACGAGCCATATCAGGAGATAAAGGGTGTCAAGCACCCATTTAGCGACAAAGAAGTGGTGCTTGAAATTTTATCTAGATAACTTACGAAAGGAAAAACGATGAAAATTTTAAATTTAGCCTTTACGGCTACTTGCGTTGCACTATTGCTAGGATGTGCCACTGCTCAAAAAGAGCCGCAAAAGCTACAATCTAGCGCAAACCAAAAGAGCTATCTGGTGAGCAACCTACCTCAAAATATAGAGTATGACGGCCAAATTTATCACCAAAAATACCAAAATGAATTTACGGTGGAGTATTATTTGGAAGATGAGGGCGGCTATGGATGGAGTAAGCTAATCAGCGTTACCTATGCGCCAAGCATCAAAAACATAGATGATTTTATAACAGCGATAAAAAAAACCACAGATCCAAAAAAGGGCAAATTTAAGATAGAAAAGATAGGTAGCGACAGCTCTTACCGTGAGGAAATTTACTATCCAGAGCCAAATAATCCAAAATTTAACAGCTACGAGATAACTCTAGACGTTGCCAAAACGAGCGAGTGTGGACTAGTTGGCGTATCTTTTGCTAGAAATTTCAAAACCCTTGACGAGCTAGAAAAGACGCTAAAGGCAGAGAAATTTAACGAGAAATTTTTAGCAAACAGACCAGTGATAGAGTGCAAATAAACTAAACAAGGCAGAAAATGACAATAGAAATTTTAGCTAGCAAAATCCACAGAGCCGTCGTAACAGACGCAAATTTAAACTATGTTGGCTCGATCAGCATCAGCGAGGAGCTTATAAAGGCTGCAAATTTGATAGAAAATCAAAAGGTTGAAATTTTAGACGTAAATAACGGCGAGAGATTTGCCACCTACGTGATCAAGGGCAAAAAAGGCGAAATTTGTCTAAACGGCGCAGCTGCTAGAAAGGTCTGCGTTGGCGACGTGGTCATCATCGTGGCTTATGCTAGTATGAAATTTAAAAAGGCTAAGAAATTTAAGCCAACCATCGTGCATGTAAATAACAAAAACGAGATCATAAAGGAGTAGGCGATGTTTGAGGGATTTGACTTTTCAAAGATGGGGCAGATGCTTGAGGATGTGCAAAAGCAAGCCAAACAGATGGAAGAAGAGAGCAAAAATAAAGAATTTGGCGCAAAAAGCGGCGGTGGGCTGGTAAGCGTGAGAGCAAACGGCAGCGGCGAGATACTTGATATCAGCATAGATGATAGCTTGCTTGAAGATAAAGAGAGCATGCAAATTTTGCTAATAAGCGCTGTAAATGACGTGCTAAAATCAGTTGAGGCCGATAAGAAAAACACCGCTTCAAGGATGCTTGGCGACCTTGCTTCGATGGGGATAAAATGAGACTAAATTATAAATTTGCCCTTGCTTTTTTGCTATCAGCGCTTTGCCTAAATGCCGATCCTAGGCCTACGCAAGAGGACTTTAACGCCTGCTTTGAAAAGAACAAAAACTCAATCGTCTCGGTAAATAAACACTTTGGCGTGGCTATCACTAAAAATTTGATCGCAGTGCCAAAAAGCGAGGGAGCGCCACTTGGTGAATATGTCAAATTTGATCCATATTTGCAGCTCTTTTTGGTCCGCTCTAGCAAGGAGCTAAGCCCTGTCGTGATGGCTGATGAGACCAACGAGGAGCGCATAAAAAAGAGCACTTGGGTTGGCATCTTAAATGACGCAAACAACACCGTCATGGGTCACATCAAGTCTTTAGGGCAAAATTTAGGCGACTTTGACACGCTAAGCTTCGAGTATAACGCAACTGGCGAGATAAACACGCCTTGTTGTAAGATGATAGGCATAGCTGTTGGAGCTGATAAATTTATACCAAACCGCTATTTAAAGCACTTTGTATCTTACGATGACGTCTATTACGGCGATATCGGCGTGAAATTCTTACAAAAAGAGGATAAATTCTTTGTTGGCCTTGTTGATCCTTTGGGTCGCGGCAAGATGATGATGGTAGATGATGAGCTTGTTACGATAAATGGCATCAAGCCAAAGAGCCTAAGAGAGCTAAATGAGATGGTGCTTTTTGCTCCAAAGGGCGCAAGACTAGACATCATAGTAAAGCGTGATAGAGAGCAGCTACTCTTTCAAGTGCCAGTAAGCGGCGAGGTGAAATTTAACCAAAGCTTAGAAATAAACGCCCCTTCAAGCCTTGATCTGCCAAATTTAAACGTCATGCCAAAGTCGCCTGAGAGCTTGCTTGATGATAAAGTTTTGGTGGATTATGGTATCACGGTCGATAAAAATTTAGTTGTTACTAAGGTCGAGCCAAAGTCAAATGCAGAAATTTTTGGCATAAAGATCGGCGATAAAATTTTAGGCTACAACAAAGAGAGCGTGAGCGACCGCGAGGAGCTTTTAGAAAAGATCGGCGATCTGCAAAATTTCGTCCTTTTGTTTAGTAGAAATGACTTTCAGTTCTTTGCAAGAGTGCCAAAATGAGCCTACTTGAGGACTTTGTAAAATTTCTAAACGCAAATTTGCCAAAGGCGTCTGGCTTTCACCCTTACTACGAGGAGGCGCTTGGCGTTATGCTAAAGGCTGGAGGCAAGCACTTTAGGGCGCTTTTGCTTCTTGGTGTGGTCGAAAATGTGGATAAAAGCCTCACGCAAAAGGCGATGAGAGTGGCTTTGGGGCTTGAGATGATGCACACATACTCGCTCATCCACGATGATCTGCCTTCGATGGATAATGCATGCCTAAGACGTGGCACACCAACGCTTCACGTAACATACGACGAGACTACTGCGATACTTGCAGGAGATGCGCTAAATACGCATGCTTTTTATGAAATTTCACGTGCTGATCTGCCAGCGCAAACACGAATAAAATGCGTGGAAATTTTAAGCGAAAATGCTGGCGTTAGCGGCATGGTGCTAGGTCAGGCGCTTGATTGTTTTTTTGAAAATACAAATAAAGAGGATATAAAAAGAGCAAAGGCTAAATTTGGCCTCTCTGGTAAGATGCTAAGCCTTGATGAGCTAGTATTTTTACACATCCACAAAACCGCGAAACTCATCGCTGCTAGCCTAAAAATGGGCGCAGTAATAGCAAATTTAACTGAAAATGAGTGCGAGAAAATTTACGTTATCGGCCTAAAGCTTGGGCTTGCTTTTCAGATACAAGACGATATCATCGACCTTACAAGCGACGAGGCGGCCGCTGGAAAGCCCGTGCACAACGACTTAGCGAAAAATTCATTTACAAATTTACTAGGTCTATCTGGCGCAAAAAAGAAAAAAGATGAGCTAATTTGCCAGATAGAAGAGGCACTAAAACAGATAGATGCTGGCATAGCAAAGATGATCTTAGAGCTTACGGACAAGCACCTAAGATAAGCGCGTAAATTTAGTAAATTTATATCACTTTTTAGACATTTTGGGCAAAAATGCAAGGCAAGTTTTAATCACTTTTTTGTATAATCTGACGCAATAAAAGGAGATCATATGCTAAAAAAACAAGCCGATACTATAAGATTTTTGTGCGCTGATATGGTGCAAAACGCTAACAGCGGACACCCAGGTGCTCCTATGGGCCTAGCCGATATCATGGTGGTTTTAAGCAACTTTTTAAAACACAATCCTAAAAATCCAAAATGGCTAAACAGGGATAGGCTCGTTTTTAGCGGTGGTCACGCATCAAGCTTGGTTTATAGCTTTTTGCACCTAAGCGGCTACGATCTAAGCCTAGATGAGCTTAAAAATTTCCGTCAGCTTGGCTCAAATACCCCAGGACACCCAGAAATTCACACTCCAGGCGTTGAGATGGCTACTGGCCCACTTGGTCAAGGCGTAGCAAATGCAGTTGGTCTAGCCATGGCAGAAAAATACGCTGCAAACGTGCTAAATGAGCCAGATAATAAAATAATCGATCATAAAATTTACTGCCTTTGCGGCGACGGCGACCTTGAAGAGGGCATAAGCTACGAGGCATGTTCAATCGCAGGAAATTTAAGACTAGACAACCTTGTGCTCATCTATGATTCAAACAACATCACGATCGAGGGCGATACAGCGATCGCATTTAGCGAGGACGTCAAGGCTAGGTTTGAGGCGCAGGGCTGGGAGGTCGCACGCATCGACGGACACGACTATAACCAGATCGAATTTGCGCTTGAGCAAGCAAACGAGAAAGAGTCGCCATATCTCATCATCGCAAACACGCGCATAGCACGCGGCGCAATGGAGCTTGAGGGCAGCCACCACAGCCACGGCGCACCACTTGGCGAGGAGATCATTAAAAAGGCAAAGGCCGCAGCTGGCTTTGATCCTGAGAAGAAATTTGCCATTGACGAGGACGTGCTTTTAAGATTTAGAGGCGCAGTAGAAAAGGGCGATCTTGAAGAGGCTATGTGGAACAAAAAGGTTGAGGCGCTAAGTACTGAGGGCAAAAATTTACTAAACTCACTTCTAAATCCAGACTTTAGCAAGATCGAATTTCCAGACTTTAGCGACAAAAAACTAGCCACAAGAGATACAAACCACGTCATTTTAAATGAGATAGCTAAAAAACTCCCTGGCTTTATCGGCGGTAGCGCAGATCTTGCTCCTTCAAACAAGACTGAGCTAAAGGGCATGGGTGACTTCCCAAATGGCAAAAATATCCACTACGGTATCAGAGAGCACGCCATGGCAGCGATCAACAATGGCATCGCCAGATACGGCCTTTTCTTGCCATTTTCAGCGACATTTTTCATCTTTAGCGACTATTTAAAGCCAAGTGCAAGGATAGCAGCGCTAATGGGCATCAAGCACTTTTTTGTCTTTACGCACGATAGTATCGGCGTTGGCGAAGATGGTCCAACGCATCAGCCTATCGAGCAGCTTAGCACATTTAGAGCGATGCCAAATTTCTACACTTTCCGCCCAGCTGACGGCAACGAAAACGCAGCTAGCTGGCAAGCGGCTCTAAATTTAAACGCTCCAAGTGCATTTGTGCTTAGTCGCCAAGGGCTTGATCCACTTGCAAAAGGCGAATTTGGCGAGGTTGGCAACGGCGCATATCTTTTAAGCTCGGCAAAAGATGCGAAGATCACATTTATAGCAAGCGGCAGCGAGGTCTCACTCTGTGTAAAAGCAGCTGCACTTCTAGCTGAGCAAGGTGTGGGTGCAAATATCGTATCAGCGCCTTGTTTTGACCTACTTTGCGAGCAACCAGCTGAGTATGTGGCTAGAATTTTAGATAAAAATACAACGATCATCGCAGTTGAGGCCGCAACTGGCTATGAGTGGTATAAATTTGCTGACGCGGTTTATGGCATGAACAGCTTTGGCGCCAGTGGCAAGGCGAACGAGCTATTTGACCACTTCGGATTTACTCCGCAAAAGCTTGCAAATTTTGCTAGCGAACTTATATAAAATTTAACTTTGGGGAGTAAAATCCCCAGCTGCAATCTAAAATCAAAAAGGTATTTTATGGAAATTTCTCATGTTATCGTTTTGGCCTTGGTGCAAGGCATAAGCGAGTTTTTGCCGATATCCAGCTCGGCTCATCTCATCTTGGTGCCAAAGCTACTTGGCTGGCCAGATCAAGGGCTTGCTTTTGACGTGGCAGTGCATGTTGGTACGCTAAGCGCGATACTTTTTTATTTTAAAGATACGATTTTTAAGCTACTTCGCGACTTTTTTGCCTCGATAGCACAAAGAAAGATGGTGGGCGATAGCTTGCTTGTCTGGTGCGTGGGATTTGCCACTATCCCAGTTGGCATCTTTGGACTTTTGTTTAACAACGTGATCGAAGAGTACGCAAGAAGTGGCGTTGTGATCGCAGTTACAACGATCATCTTTGGTATCGCACTTTACTTTGCTGATCTTCGCTCAACAAACAAAAGCGAATACGAAATGACCATAAAATTTGCTCTCATCATAGGCTTAGCGCAGGCTGTGGCGCTCATCCCTGGCGTCTCAAGATCAGGCATAACGATGACAGCGGCACTTTTTTTAGGATTTAGCCACAAAGGCAGTGCAAATTTCTCATTTTTACTTTCGATACCTGTCATCATCCTAGCTGGCGGACTTGAGAGTATCAAGCTTATAAAAGATCCAAACGCGCTTCCTTGGAGCGACATCGCCCTTGGCGTCATCATAAGTGCAGTTAGTGCTTATATCTGCGTGAAGCTATTTATGGGGATCATCTCAAGGATCAGGATGCTTCCTTTTGTCATCTACCGCTTGATCTTGGGTGCGTTTTTGCTCTATCTGTTTTTATAAATTTAAGTTGTAAAAGGCTAGGCTAAGACCTAGCCAAAATGATAAATTTGCCAAAAAGCTTGGCAAATTTACTCCTCTTTTTTATCTTTTTTTATGACGTTTATGAAGTCTTTTGCGGCTTGATATGCTCTGTCACCAAATTTCTTAGCTTCTGATTTTATATCCATTTGTTTGATGTCTTCAAGCTTATCATTTGCCTTTTTCTCAAACTCTGCGATATCTTGTTTGAGGCCTTCAAGCTTATCGTTTGCGTCAAAATTTAGCTTTAGCTTTTTGCTCTTGTCGTTTAGCTCTTGTTTTAGAGCTTCAAATTTATTGTTCGCCTCACTCATAAGCTTTGCAACGCCGTTTGACTTTAGCTCTTCAAGCCTTGAGCTGATCTGCTCCATCGCTTGATCGCTTATGCGTTTAAATTTTGCTAGATTTGTATCAAGTTCGCTATTTATCACGCTTTCGATCTCGCTTTTAGCCACGCCGTCAAATTCATTTTCAAGCTCTTTAAGAAGCGCTATAAACTCTTCATCCACGTTTTTTAAATTTAAAAGCTGTGAGTTTAGCCTTAGCTCATCTGGAGCAAATTTCGCCTCATCTTTTAGCTTTTCTATAGCTCTTAAAATGCCATCTCTTGTGCCATTTATCGCGCCTTTTATGAGCTCTTTTGCAAATATATGCCCCTCATTTGCTAAATTTCCAGCTGCACTGATGATATTTTTTGAAATTTCAAACATTCGCTCTTTGCTAAACTCCCCGCCTCTTATCGCAGCGTAGGTCATATTTTTAGCTATCGCACCAGCGGTCTCTTCGACATCCTTTGCGCCCTCAAGTGTTGTTAAAAAGGCGATTTGAGCGCTCTCTTTTAAGATGCCAAGCATTCTCGTTTCTCTAATAATGGCGTTATTTAAAAGCTCTAAAATTTCCTCTTTTTCGCCAAAATTTCTATCTTTTACGACCTCTTCGGCCGCTTCAAATGAAATTTTTAGCCTATTTTTTATCTCTTCACGCTTTGCCTCGATCGCTCTATTTATCTCATCTCTTTTATCAAATAGCTCATAAAGCCCCTTCTCTTCGCCGCTAACTAGAGCTTGATTTATCCCCTCCATAGCGCTTTTTAGGTTTTTAGCATTTATGAGGTTCTCTTTGTCCATCTTGTCGTAAAGCTCGTTCATTTTTTGCTTCAAAAGATCAGGCAGTGTGTTTTCGTCTTTGTCTGAGACGTCCCTAAAAAAGTCGTTGCAAAGAGCCTTTATGCTAGTTAGTAGCCCCTCGCTATCTTTATAATCACGTAAATTTTGCTCAAGTTTATCCATATTTTTGCCTTATAAAACGTATTTTGCTTCGTGTTTTAGCGCTGAAAAAATCTCCAGCCTCTCTTCTTCGCTTAAAACTAGCACGGCTAAATCGTAGCTAGCGTATTTTTTATCTTTGCTAAATTTTGAAAAAACTAGCTTAAATTCTCTATCTTTTACTATCTCTTTTACCTTCTCTTCGGCATTTACGCCAGCGTCAAATATCACTTTATACTCCCAGTGTGTTGGGTAGTCGATTTTTGCCTTTTTGTTATTTAGATCGCATATATTCGCCACTTTTGCCTCCTGTTTTGCTCTCTAGCACGATGTTACTGATCTCCATGCCCTTATCTATGGCTTTTACCATGTCGTAAATGGTCAAAAGTCCCACGCTCACGCCTGTTAGCGCCTCCATCTCAACGCCTGTTTTGCCCTCTATCTTGACGCTCACATAAAGCTTAAAAGCGCAAATTTCAGGCAGCTCCTCGATGTCACAATCCACACCCAAAATGGCCAGTGGATGGCACATAGGTATTAGCTCGCTTGTCTTTTTAGCGCCCATTATCGCAGCGACGACAGCTGTTTGGATGACTGGGCCTTTTTTGCCGGTATTTTCTTTGATCGCCTTAAAAGCATCTTTGCTCATTTTGATGATCCCGCTAGCAGTTGCTACTCTTTTTGTGGGATCTTTTGGGCTTACATCGACCATCTTTGGACGGTCTTTTTCATCTAAATGTGTTAGCATTATCTCTCCTTTTTTTGGCAGATTATAGCCTATTTAAGCAAATTTAAGTTATCAGTAAATTTAAGCAAAAAAATATCAAAAATCTAAAAATTAAGCTTTGCTCAAAAGGCAAGAGGATTTTTTCATTTCTTAATATAATTATCTAATTTAAATAATTTTTTTAAAAAAATATTTATAATTTAAATTTTAATGCATAAAATACCTAAAATACGAATTTTTATAGATAATAAATTTTATCAAAAGTATATTTCTATCCGTTAAATTCCAAAGTCTATTTATTGTAAATGGCAAAATTTAAAAAAAATTATTGATATTTTTCTTTAAAAGCTTAAGAAAACAAATTAACTTCTAATTTGCTTTTAAGATATGAATATGTATATTTTTGTTAATTTTAAATTTACGATGAAAGCAACCTAGATAATGAAATTTCTGCTATGTCTTAGCTTATCTTTGATGGCGCTTTTTGCTGAGGATAAAGGCTGTTTTGTCGATGAAAATAGTCAAAACATCATCTTTGTAAAAGATGGCGAGACAAAAAGCCTAGGACTAAAGGAGAAAATTTACAAAGATCAAAGATGTGCTTACGATGAGAGCTCTTTTTACGTTGCAAATTTAAACAACGAGATCGTAAAGGTAGCTAGCGAGAAGGAATTTTTATTTGCTCTGCCAAATGTTGGCTGTAAGGTTTCAAATATCTTGCTGGATAAAGAGAAAATTTACGTCGCTTGCGATATGGCAAATGTCGTAACAATCGCCATTTTTGACAAGAGTTCTAAAAAATTTATATCAAAAAATTTTAACAATGTTTATAAAATTTCTAGCTTTTTGCCGCTTGGTGAGGGAGTGTTTTTTACAAGCTTTAATGGCAAGGCATTTTTGCTTGATAGCAAGCTTAACGCAAAAGAGCAAAAAAGCGTTGGCTTTGCGCCAGTGAGTGCCTGTAAATTTAGCGATGATGAAATTTTCATAGGCTTTAGAAACGGAGAAATTTTAGATCTTAAAAGTGGAGCTAAAAAGCAAGTTTTAAGATCTAAAATTTCAGCTCTTGCGTGCGTGGGAGATGAGGTTTTAGTAGCTGGCGAGGACGGAGTGATCTATAAATTTGACAAAAGCTTTAAGCTAAAGGGCAAAAAAGAGCTTTTTAGTGGCGAGATAAAAGAAATTTTTATAGATAAAAACGTGCTTGTTGGCGTGGATCTAAGTAATAAGATAAAGAGTTTAGAGATAAATTCATTTTAAAAAGGAGAGTAAATGCAAAAGTTATTTTGTGTCGCAAGTGCTGCACTGCTTGGGCTATCTTTAACTGCTGCTTGTGCTGCTAGTAGTGACCTTGAAAAAGTCATGAAAGAGCGCGGGCTAAGCGAAAAAGATGTCCTTGCAGCTGCTAAGACTTACCAGCCAAGCGGTAAAAAAGATGATTTCATCGTCTTTTCATCTGGCGGGCAGAGTGGTCAAGTGCTAGTTTATGGCGTTCCGTCGATGAGAATTTACAAATACATCGGCGTTTTCACCCCAGAGCCTTGGCAAGGATATGGCTATGATGATGAGTCAAAAGCTGTTTTAAAACAAGGCAACATCAGGGGCAAAGAGATAACTTGGGGCGATACACACCACCCAAATTTCACTGAGAAAAATGGTGAGTATGTTGGTGATTATCTATTTATCAACGACAAGGCAAACCCAAGGATCGCTGTTATAAATTTAAAAGACTTTGAGACAACTCAAATGGTCGTAAACCCTATCATGAAGAGTGAGCACGGTGGTAGCTTCATTACTCCAAACAGCGAGTATGTCATCGAAGCTAGCCAGTACGCAGCTCCACTTGATGACAACTACCACTCAATGGACGACTACGAAGCCGTTTATAGAGGCGCTGTGACATTTTGGAAATTTGACTATCCAAAAGGTAAGATCGACGAGAAAGCATCTTTCTCTCTTGAGCTTCCTCCATACTGGCAAGACCTAAGCGACGCTGGTAAGGGCGAGAGCTACGGCTGGGGCTTTACAAACTCAATAAACACTGAGATGTATACAGGTGGTATCGAAAAAGGTCTTCCTCCATTTGAGGCAGGCGCTAGTAGAAATGACACCGACTTCTTGCACGTTTATAACTGGCAAATTTTAGAAAAACTTGCACAAGACAAGAAAAACTACAAAGTTGTAAATGGTCACAGAGTGGTCACGATAGAGGCTGCTGTAAAAGCTGGAGCACTGTTTTTGATCCCAGAGTCAAAGAGCCCACACGGTTGTGACGTAACACCAGATGGTAGATACATCATCGTTGGTGGTAAGCTTGATACTCACGCATCAGTTTATGACTTTAAAAAGATCAAAGAGCTAATCGACAAAAAAGAGTTCGCTGGCACTGACCCATACGGCATACCTATCTTAGATAGAGAAAAGACAATGCACGGACAAGTCGAACTTGGCCTTGGACCACTGCACACATCATTTGACTCACAAGATGGCGTAGTCTATACTTCACTTTACGTTGATAGCCAAATCGTAAAATGGGACTACAAAAATTTAAAAGTGCTTGATAAAGTAAATGTTCATTACAACATCGGTCACCTTGACACAATGGAGGGCAAATCAGCAAAACCAGTTGGCAAATATGCAATCGCACTTGATAAACTTTCAATCGATCGCTTCAACCCAGTTGGCCCACTCCATCCACAAAACCACCAGTTAATAGACATCAATGGTCCAAAAATGGAGCTAATCTATGATATGCCAATCCCACTTGGTGAGCCACACGACGTTGTCTCAATAGCTGCTAGCAAGCTAACTCCAGCGCTTACTTACAACATGGGTACAAACTCAAGAACAGGCGAGGCAAGCCCATTTGCAACACTAGCTGGTCAAGAAAGAGTTGAGAGAAACGGCAAAAACGTAACTGTCTATGCAACAATGATCAGAAGCCACATCAACCCGGAGCACATCGAGGTAAATAAAGGCGATAATGTAACAATTCACCTAACAAACCTAGAGCGCGCTCAAGATGAGACTCACGGCTTTGGCATCGACCTTTACAACATCCACGCTTCACTTGAGCCTGGCAAAACTGCTTCAGTAAATTTCGTAGCTGATATGGAAGGTGTCTTCCCATACTACTGCACCGAGTTTTGTTCAGCACTTCACCTTGAGATGATGGGTTATTTGCTTGTTAAAGATCCAAATAAAAAATATGAATCTGCAAAAAATAGCAAGCTAAAAACTCTAAGCCCAGAGGCTTTGAAAGCTGAGTACGACAAAGTAATCGCAACTAACAAAGCAACTGATGATGTTATCCAAGAGGTTGTTAAATACCTAAAAGAGAAACATTATGAGAAATATCCAAAAGTAAAAGCTTTGGTCGATGACGCACTTGATCAATACGGCCACATCAAAGAGGTAAAAGCTAAAGCTGACGAAGCTTACAAAAAAGGCGACGTAAATGGCGCTATCCTTTGGGAGTACCAAGTATGGCAATACATGGTAAAAACCGCCGACGTTGGTCTAAGAGCTAAAAACAACCTAGCTAAAGAGATCGCAACTCCGATGAGCCCAGCTGCTGCAAAAGGCGAAGAAGCTTATCTAAAAGGTGGATGTAATGGCTGCCACGTTATCGGTCAAGTAAGCTCAGGTCCAGACCTAACTGGTGTCTTGCTAAGACATGAAAATGGCGAAAAATGGGTAGCAGACTTTATAAAAGACCCTGCTAAATTCTATAACGACGACTACGTTAAAGCGATGATTGATTTCTTTAAACTTAGAATGCCAAATCAGCACATGAGTGACGAAGAGATCAAAAATATCATCCAGTATCTAAAATGGATAGACGAAAACGCAGGCATGTAGTTTTAAGGGGCATTTTTGCCCCTTTTAAATTTTAAAATTTAACTTTTGCTAGGCTAAATTTTAAAATTTAAAGGAGAGATTATGAGTAAATATAAAATTTATACCATTGTTGCACTAATCATCATGAGCGTTTGTTTTACTCTGCCAGTTCTTGGCTGGCATGGAGCAAAAGAGCGTATAGCTAACGGCGACGAGCTACCATCTTATGCTTACACTATCTACGATCTTTATAGCTCATTTCAGTATAAAAACCACCTTTTGCCAAAAGAGGTGGCAAGCGATCTTCACAAGATGATCGAGCAAAAAGCAGAGATCGGCACGCCATCACTCCCTATCTGGTACGTATCTCTTGAAGCGCCAAACTATCCAAAGGCAGCCTTTCCAGATGGCATCCCAGTATATTTTCACGTAGATGGATATAGTGGCGACGTACACGAGATGAATACGATAAACCACTACATCGGCATGTATCCTATGGAGCATGGCGGCAATGTCGAGCGAGCGATCGCACCTTATTATCTACTTATCGCCACACTTTGCATGCTTGCGTTTTTATACTATGACGGTAAATTTAACTCACTTCTCATGGTGCCAACCATCATCGCACCTGTGCTATTTATGAGCGCATTTGTGGGCTGGCTATACTGGTATGGACACAATATGCAAGAGTGGGGCGCCTTTAAGATCAAGCCATTTATGCCAACAGTCTTAGGCGATGGTAGCGTGGCGCACTTTACAACGCACTCTTATCCAACTATCGGCTTTTGGGTGATGATGGTGATGAGCGTGCTTTGCATACTTGCAGTATTTTCAAAGAAAAAAGAGCTAAATGCGTAAATTTTCTAAATTTGCCCTTGTTTTTTTGCCACTTTTTGGCTTTGCAAACGTCCTTCAAGATGCGATAAACAACGCTAGCCCTGGCGATGTGATAAAGCTGGGGGATGCCGTTTATGAAGGAAATATAATCATTTCTAAGCCTCTTACTATCATCGGCGAGGGCAAAAATGCCCACATAAAAGGTGACGGCAAGGGCAGCGTTATAAAGATCATCGCTTCAAACGTGACACTTAAAAATTTAAAGATAAGTGGCAGTGGCAACGATCTTGGCGAGCTTGACGCTGGCATAGGCTGTGACAAGGCAAATAACGTTGAAATTTCTAAAAACGACATAAGCGATGTGCTTTTTGGGATTGACTTTAAAGAGTGCAGTAGCTCAAAGATCACTGAAAACAACATTACCTCAAAAAAGGGCGCTAGCCTTGGCTTTAGAGGCGATGCGGTGAGACTTTGGTATAGCCATGAAAATTTGATCGAGCACAACAATATCCGCGACAGCCGTGACATGGTCGCATGGTATGCAAGTCACAATAAATTTTTAAGCAACAAAGCAGTTGGTAGCAGATACTCTCTGCATTTTATGTATGCTAATCAAAATTTAGTCGAAAATAACGAATTTATCGGCAACGCTGTTGGTATGTTTTTTATGTATTCAGCTAGCTCAAATATAAAAAATAACCTAGTTATGGATAGTGACGGCGCCTTTGGTATCGGCATCGGACTAAAGGACGTGTCTGACTTTACGATAGAAAATAACACCCTTGTCTATAACGCGCGTGGCATCTTGCTTGATAACTCGCCCTTTCAGCCGGGATCAACTATAAATTTTATAGGCAATAAAATTTTACACAACGTAGTTGGCGTCTATTTTCACGCTACGCAAGGCACAAGCATCTTTGAAAACAACGACTTTATCGGCAACATGGACATCGTCGTAAACGACACCCCAGGCGAAAAGATGCTACTAAATAGATGGAGCAAGAACTATTATGACGAGTATGAGAGCTTTGATAGAGATAAAGATGGCTACGGCGACACGCCATTTTTGCACCTCTCATACATCGATCAGCTCTGGCAGTACTATCCAAATTTGCAGTTTTTCTATGGTTCTAGCGTCTTTAGCGTCTTAAATTTCTTAGCTAAACTCGCTCCATTTTCTGAGCCCATAAAGCTACTTGAAGATAGTTCGCCTAGGATAAAACCGCTTGATGTTTCAAATTTCAACGCTTTAAAGGCGAAACGTGGATAGAAGAAATTTTATGATAATAGGCTCAGCCGCAGCTGTGGCTGGATACGCCATAGGCAAGTTTTTGCCAAAAAGTAGTGGCGACAAACTCTATCTTAGACCGCCAGGTGCTGTTGATGACTTTGATGATCTTTGCGTAAAATGCGGTCAGTGCGTGCAAGTCTGCCCTTATCACAGCATAAATTTACTTGACATAGAAGATGGCTACTCAAGTGGCTCAGCTCACATCGACGCCAAAGAGCGAGGCTGCTACTTGTGTGACCTTTTCCCATGCGTGCTAGCCTGTCCTAGCGGTGCGCTCGATCACGCCACAAAGGTTGTTGGTGATGTCAAAATGGGCGTTGCGGTTTTAAGTGACACGGCAGCCTGTTTGAGCGTGAAAAGAGAAAATTTAAGCGAAGCTGGCGTTAAAGATCTGCTTGATCGCAAAGCCTATAACGACAGAGAAGAGGCGCTAAAAGATAAGATAAAAGGCAAGATCGGTCAAATTTGCGATCTTTGCGTCACGCTTTGTCCAGTTGGCGATAGCGCGATAGCAATGAGCGAGGCAAATTTACCACTTATAAAAAATGGCTGCGTTGGTTGTGGCGTTTGCGCTGAGGTCTGCCCAGCAAAGATCATAAATATCGCCCCAAAGATGAGCTATGATGAAATTTACAAGGAGAAAAAATGAGAGCAATAATACCTTTAGTAGCTGCTGCATTGCTATTTGTCGGCTGTGAAAAGAGTGAGGACAAAGCGCAAAAGGCTGCTAGCGAGCAAGGTGCAAAAGTAGCGACAAGTGCTAGCATAAAGGTCGAAAAAAATGAAAACAACGAGAGTGCAAATAAGCAAAATGAATTTATAAAATACGACATGCACGGCGAAAAAAGCGTTAAATTTGGACTTGAAGACAACAACGTAAGTCGTCAGATCGGAGCGCTTGCCATGGTAAAAAGCCCGCTTCAAAGTATAAATTTAAGACTTATAAAGGGCAGACTTAGCAAGGACTTCATCACAAAGTGCTCAGCCTGCCACGATGACTACGCAAATGGCATCATCGGACCATCTCTTTTAACAAAGAGCGAGGATGAAATTTTCAAGATGATAAACGCCTACAAGAGCAAGGAAAAGGTAAATGTTTTGATGCGTGATCTTGTTAAGAAAATGGACGAGAGTGAGATAAGAAATTTAGCTAAAGAGATAAGCGATTTTAATGCGCAATTTAGGAGCAAACAATGAAAATCGGAAAAATCATAACGATCATTTTAGCGGTGCTGATATGCGGTATCATGGTGTTTATGCTAAGCCAAACTCCGCCTAAAAAGGAGAAATCCGTAGCAAAAGTCGCCACGCCAAAGGTGGAGCAAAATATCTCAAATCAGCAGCCAAAGTCTAGCGAGGAATTTGCCAGCGAAGATGAGCTAAAAAAGGTAAAAGAGCTAAGTCTAAGCGTAGCTAAGGCTCAAAATGAAGGCGTTAGCAAGCAATATCTAACCTCTTGCGCCCCGTGCCACGGCGCAAATGGCAAAGGCGTCGTAGCGCCTGATATCACTCATCTAAGCAAGGACGAGCTTCTTAAAAAACTGGCTGATTATAAGGCTGGCAAGGTGCAAAACACGCTTATGAAGGGACTGCTAACAAACGTTAGTGACAGCGATCTAAACAGCCTTGCTGATGAAATTTCTAAATTTAAAAAGTAAAAATGGATAAATATAACGTTCGTGCGACCATTAGAAATGTAAGCTTTCTAAGCACGCTAATAACGACTACAAAAGATGGCAAAAAGCGCCCGAGCATACGTTTTTGGCGCATTTTTACCATTGTATTAGTTCATCTTTTATTTGTGCTCTCTTACAGGGTCGATGTGCAAATTTTAGAGGGCGACATCAGCGCCTCAAGGATACTTGGCTTTCACCTAGCAGATGCATTTATGAGCTTGCAAGTCTTTTTAGCAACGCATGAAATTCATGTAAATTTACTAATTGGCTCGCTTAGTATCCTAGCCTTTTACATCATTTTTGGTGGCAGGGGCTTTTGCTCGTGGGTTTGCCCGTACTCACTTATAAGCGAGATAGCTGAGAAAATTCACGAAAATTTACGCGCCAAAAAGATAGTAAAACCACGAGTTTTTGACACAAAGTGGCGATACGCCTTTACCATTTTGTTTTTGGCTCTTAGCTTTGCTAGCTCAAGTCTTGTCTTTGAAATTTTTAACGTCGTTGGGATATTTTCAAGATTTATCATCTATGGCTACTTTCACGCTATATGGCTAGTTGTGGCTATGCTTGTGGTTGAGATTTTCTTCTCACGCAGGGCTTGGTGCAGATATGTTTGCCCTGTTGGAGCGACCTATTCGCTACTGGCTAAGCCAAATGCGATAAAGGTCAGCTGGGATAAAGAAAAGTGCGACCACTGCTTGGTTTGCACTGATGTTTGCCTAGTGCCACACGTGCTTTTTATGACAAAAAAGGGCGCAAAAACTGATGATAGTAAAAAGCTCTTTAGGATAGCTGGGGCTGACTGCACGCTTTGTGGCAGGTGTATCGACGTTTGCCACCAAGATGCGCTTAAATTTGACAACGGCTTTAAGAAACTCATATAAGGAAATTTTTTGATAGATATAAAAGAAGTAACGAAAATTTTTGGCTCGCAAAAGATACTTGATAACGTCAGTCTAAATGTAAAAGCTGGCGAAAAGATAGCGATACTTGGGCAAAATGGAGCTGGTAAAAGCTCGCTCATGCGTATCATCTTGGGCGAGTTTGTGCCAAATAGCGGAAGCGTCGCGATAAATGGCGTAAATACCCTAAAAGATAGAAAAGAGGCGCTAAAGTTTATCTCATTTGTGCCACAAACCCCGCCACCGCTTAAATTTAGCCTACGTGAGCTTTGCGAGTTTGTCTGCAAAAGCTCAAATGTAAAATTTGAAGATATTGAGAAATTTAGCAAGCTTTTGGAGCTTGACCTGCATGCAAATTTAAACAAGTCCTTTTACAAACTCTCTGGCGGCATGAAGCAAAAGATGCTAATAGCCATCGCATTTGCCAAAGATAGTGAAATCTTGATGTTTGACGAACCAACGGCAAATTTAGATGTAAAAGCAAGGGAGTCTTTTAAAAATTTGCTAGATAATTTCACGCAAAAAAAGACACTAGTTTTCATCTCACACCGCATAGATGAGATCGCTCATTTGCTTGATAGATGCGTCTATATGGACCTTGGCAAGATCATCAAAGAAGAAAATTTAAGGAGCAAGAGTGAATAACCTTTTTTTAATAGCAAAACTAGACGTCAAAGAGTCGTTTCGCTCGAGGTGGTTTGCGATATATGCGCTTCTTTTTTCTGCTTTGATGATAGGATTTTTATTTAGTGGAGTGACCGACTCGCGCGTGCTTGGCTTTTCTGGACTAACAAGGGCGCTACTTTTGTTTATACAAATTTGCGTCATCATCGTGCCGATATTTATCCTCATCTCAACTGTAAGAAGTATAAATCAAGACAGGGACACAAACCTGCTTGAGTACGTGCTAAGCTTCCCGCTAAGCCTTAAAGAGTACTACTTTGGCAAGGCGCTTGGGCGGACATTTGTCGTTTTTGTGCCGCTTTTGTTTTCGCTTTTGCTTTGCGTGGTGGTTGGCTTTATAAAGGGCGTGTCGATACCTTGGAGCGTGCTGGTGCTTTACTTTGGCCTACTTTTTAGCCTAAGTATCGTCTTTTTATCGCTTGGCTTTTTTATCTCAAGCCTTATCAAAAACCAAGAAACAGGGCAGGGCGTGGCGTTTTTGCTCTGGCTTATCATGCTAGCTTTTATCGACCTAGCACTCATTGGACTGCTTATGCGAAGCTCTGTCGATGAGTACGTCATCTACACCATCGCTATGCTAAATCCGATCGAGCTTTTTAGGATAGCAGCGCTTAGCCTTTTTGATCCAAATTTAGCAGTCATCGGCACTGCGTCTTACTTTATCTTAGGCACATTTTCAAAAGCGACCTTCGTAGCTTATGCGATCATCTATCCTTTATTGCTTGGTGCGATCTTGCTAGTTTGTGGCTATTTGGGCTTTAGCAAGAGAGATCTTGTTTGATTGTTTTTTGTTAAATAAGAGTTGGCTTTAAATTTAGACGAGGCTTGTATTATTCCAATTGTCCAACAAGAAACCTCCTTTTTGTAATGACCCCCTTTCCCCCAAAGGGGGTTTATCTCTCTCAAGGAAATTTATGAAAAAATCCATTTTATTTTTAGCCTTTGCCGTTTTATCTCTAAGTGCAAACTGGGATGAAAATATGCAAAACTGCATCAACAAAAGTGACGCAAAAGCTTGCGGGAGCTTTACTAAAAAGCTTTCAAGCGAGTGCGAGAACAAAGACAAAACCTCTTGCTTTTTATATGCTGACATGCTAGGGCGAGGTCTTGGCGTGGAGAGAGATATGGTTAGATCTTATGAGATATTTAAGTCGCTTTGCGAAAATGGCAGCAGCGAAGCTTGCTACGAGCTTGCTACAAAATATCTGCAAGGAAACGGCGTAGAGCAGAGCTTTGATCTATCTGCAAATGCCCTTGATAAAGCTTGCAAAATGGGCAGCAAACGAGCCTGCAACGTCTTAGAGCTTGTGCCTAAGAATTAAAATTTATCTTAAATTTATATGTATGACGAAGCAAATTTGCAAATTTTAAACTTTCATTCACTCGCAAGAATTGACTACTAAAATTTGGCTTCGCTTGCAGCTTAGCTCAAATTTTAGAGCCGAAATTACTCGTTCATGAAATTTTAAAATTTGCGCGAGTTTGTCTGGTATAAATGACGTATGCAGTTCGAAGCACTGAAGCATGCGACTTCTAACGTCGTCGGGTTTAGGGGATTGTTAAGGGGGAAGGGAGCTTCTTTGCTTCGCAGGCTCGCAACTGCAAGCAGACCGTAACTCGAGTCCCCTTGTCTCCCTTTTGAATAAAAGTATCGCAAATAAATTTTTATATTTTTACAAATTTTAAAACCCCATTCACTCACAAGAGTTACCTACTAAAATTTGGCTTCGCTTATCGCTTAGCTCAAATTTTAGAGCCGAAATTACTCGTTCATGAAATTTTAAAATTTGTCCGAGTTTTTAAGCGCATTTAGCGAGATACCTTTTTACGTCGCTAAATTAAACATTACAAATCACGTTTAATAGTAATAAAAATGAAATTTCAAATGTGATTTTGCTTTCATGCAAAGCATATATTTTTACCATTTTAAAAGAGAAATTTCTTTAGAAAATGCCTAAATATCGCGATTGACTTTAGTATTACGCATAATTTCTTTTTTATTAACTAAAAATTTCATTAAAATTTATATTTAAATAATAACATTTCATCGTCCTAAACGGGCCCTCCTTTTTGTAGCGGTTAAGACTTTGCTTCCCCCTTTTCTGGCTTTTCCGCTTACACAAAGAGGAGTTGTCTCTCTTTTTTTAAATCAAATTTTTTACCTTTGCAAACTCAAATTTCACAAACGTCACTTTCTTTTTAAAATTATATTTTGATAATGGTTTTAAAAATTATAAAAGCAAAAATCTTATAAAATTGCGAGCTGTTATCAAAACTAATTTTTAAAAAGGTGGCAAAAGGGGTGAAATTTTTAAATTTAAAGCTTTTTTACAAGGTGCATGCATATTTGTCGCTTCTCTTTTTTATCCCGCTTGTCGTAGTTTGCTTTAGCGGTGCGATCCTCGTTTATAAAGACGAGCTAAACAGCCTTTTTATCCCAAATATCGTAAATGTAAATTTAAACAAAGAAAATTTGAGCAAAAGGATCAGCTTTGATGAGCTAAGAGGTATCGTCGCAAGCGAGCTTAGCGGCTACGAGATGGTTGGCATAAACATCGATGCAAACCCTAAAAAATGCGACAAAATTTGGCTAATCGAGCATAACGATAGCAAAAAAGAGTGGAAATTTATCTATTTTGACGCTTTTAGTGGCAAGATAAAGAGCGAGCCACTGGCACACGATGAGGGATTTTTCGGGGTTTTAGCGCATATCCATGAGGAGCTTCTTCTTGAAAAAAGTGGCAATATTATCCTTTTTCTAACAGCTATTTTTACATTTTTTATCTGCATTAGCGGCTTTGTGATCTACCGCAAATTTTGGCTAACTCTGCTTAGACTGCGCGTAAATGGGCTAAATGTTTTCATGAACGACATCCACAAGATAATAGGAATTTTTTGCACGCCAGTTTTACTGCTCATTTGCATAAGCGGCGCTTGGTGGGAATTTCAGATGGCACGCACGCCAGAGTTTAAAAATGACTTCGTAATAGACGCAAAAATTTACAACAAAAGTTTATCCCTTGATGAGCTGGTCGCTAGCTCGAAAAAGGATATAAAAGGTTTTGAGCCACACTTCATCTCGCTGCCTTTCATGCAAGGGGCAAACATCCGCATCTTTGGCCACGTGATGTGGCAAAGCTTTTTGCATAACGAATACTCAAGCGTGATCACTTATGACAAAGATAGCGGCAAGCTAGTTAGCGTCCTAGACATAAAAAATGCAAATTTAAGCGAGAAAATCCTCTCGGCCTTTAGAAGATCGCACTTTGGAAACTACAACCAAAGTACAAAATTTATCTGGTTTATAGTGGGCATCTCGCCGTTAGTTTTGAGTATATCAGGGCTTTATCTGTGGTTTAGAAAATTTAAAAGGAGAAAAAATGAAAAAAATTTTATTTAGCTTAGTTGCTTTAAATTTTGGCGTTGCCTCAAATTTATGCTAGTGAAAATGACAAGGTTTTAGAAGCGGTCGATGTCGTGGAGAGCGAGCGAAGAGACGATGCAAACTACTTTGCAAAAGAGCTTGTAAAGAGCACAACTAGGCTAAATTTAACCTCTCGCCAAACGCCACAGTCGCTAACTGTGCTAACAGAAGCAAGGCTAAAAGATCAAGGCATCAAGGACTATCAAGTGCTTCTTAGAAATATCCCAGGCGTCACGCTAAACAAATGGGACGAGCGCGTATATCCGACGGCTCGTGGCTTTAAGATAGATTATTACTTGCTTGATTCGATGCCTAGCTTTGGCGGCTTTAGCCTTGGCGCAAATGATATGAGCTTGCTACCTTATGAAAGAGTCGAGGTGGTAAAAGGGGCAAATGGCCTGCTTGCAGGCGCTGGCAACCCAGCTGCAAGCTTAAATTTCATAAGAAAAAGAGCAGACTCAAAGGAGCTAAAAGGAAATTTTGGACTAAGTGCTGGTTCATACGATAGATACGGCGTAAATGGCGATGTGCAAACGCCAGTAAATGAGAGCGGAAGCGTTAGAGCAAGGCTATCTTTTATGCATGAGAAGTCGCACTCTTATATGGATTATTACAACCGTAAAAATAGCGCGATTTACGGCGTAGTCGATAGCGACATAGGCGATAACTCATGGCTTAGTCTTGGTGCGTTTTATCAAGAGCTAAGACGCCACGGGGTTAGGTGGGGCGGTATGCCAGCATTTTACACAGATGGCTCTAGGACAAATTTTAGTAAAAATGAAATTTTCTCTCAGCCTTGGACTAGGTGGGATATAAAAACGCTTGATTTCTACGCTGATTTTAAGCACTACTTTGAAAATGAAGCGAGCTTAAATTTAAGCTACTCATTTAGGCGGGCAAACACTGACTCAAATTTACTCTACTACGGCGGAGCGGTAAATTTAGATGGCACCGGCAACATAGGTGGTCTTAGCGCCTATGCAAACAAAAGAGAGGAGAACATCCACAACGTCGATGCATATGCAAATATCCCTTACGAGATAGCAAATTTATCCCATGAGTTTGTCTTTGGCGCGATGTATAACAACTATAAAAAAAGTAGCGATAAGGTAAGTAGCTACTGGCTGCAAAGGACTACGCCAGCTGGGCTTGCTTATACAGCTAGAAGCAGGATAGACTTTAAAAACTTGCACCTTGATGATCCAAAATTTCCTTACGAAGATCAAAACAACAAAGACAAAACGATACAAAAGGCATTTTATGCGGCAAATAAACTATCAATCACCGATGAGCTTAAATTTTTGCTAGGTGCTAGGGTTAGCTACTACAAATACGAGATCGAGGGTGGCAAAGACAATAGAAATTTCACAAATGAGATCACGCCATATCTTGGCATCACCTACGACATCGGAGCAAACCACACTCTATATGCGAGCTACACGAGCATATTTAAGCCTCAAAGCTTAAAGGATGCAAACGACAAATATCTTGACCCGATCCAAGGCAAGGACTATGAGGTGGGCATCAAAGGCGAGTATCTTGACGGGGCACTTCAAGCAAGTCTTGGTGTCTTTAAGATCGTGCAAGACAAGCTTGGCGTAAAGACTGGCAAGAAAAATCCAGCGACAAATGCCGATATATATGAAGCTGGCAAAGGCGTGACAAGTAAGGGTGTCGAGCTAGATCTAAACGGCGAGATCACTAAAAACTTGAGCCTAAGCTTTGGTGCAACGCACTTTAATGCAAAAGATGCTAATGGTGAAAAATACGCCACCGACTCATCAAGAAGTACGGCAAATTTATTTGCAAAGTATGAATTTAGGGACTTTAGAGTAGGAGCTGGGGCTATGTATAAGAGTAAAATTTACACCGGCAAGGGCGCAAGCGAGATCACGCAAAAGGGCTACACTTTGGCAAATTTGATGTTTGGATATAAATTTGCCAAAAACTTTGACGTGCAGCTAAATATCGACAATCTCTTTAATAAAAAATACTATGAGGGCATTGGTGCAAACAAGATGGTTTATGGCGATCCACGCACCTTTAATCTCAGCTTTAACTATAAGTTTTAGCTAAATTTACTCTAACGCGCCAGCTAAATTTCTAGTTGGCGCCCTTCATTTTTTGCATAGTAGGTGTATAATTTCAAGAAAACTAAGGAATTTGCATTGCTTAAAGTAGAAGTGATATATAAATTTTGTCTTGTTTGCGCTCTTGCTTGTGGGATCTGTCTGCTTGCATTTACTGGGCTAAATTTCGCCATGGGTGATTATAGTGAGTGGATGATGAGCGCGCACAAATTTGCAGGAGCTTTGATCGTTTGTGCCGTGATCTTACACCTTTTTAACCGCAGAAGAAAGCTAGTAAAGCTCGTAAATGAGATAATCGACGTCACCACGCACCGCAAAAATCCAACTATCTGTAACATGGACCGCATCATCGCCTCGCTTGAGCCTTACACTATTAGTGAAATTTCGCGCATGCTTGGCTTTGACGAGACTGAGTTTTGCAAGAGCTTGCGCGAAAATGATGTTAAATTTAATAACGCCAGCCAGACCCTGCGCCAGATCGCACGTATGAACGATGAGAAGATATTTTTCGTGCTTGTGCTCATCGTCGAGGCCAAATTTGGCAAGAGATTTTGCGGCGCGGTAAGCTGCAATGTTGGGAGAAAATTTTAGTGCTCGCTATGCGCACGCCACCTCTGCTCTTCAAGGTCGATGTGATATAAAAACGTTCTAATCACCTCTTCGTCGATCTTTGGATCTTTGTTCAGCTCGCAAAGTGCCTTTCTTTGCTCCTCTAAAATTTCAAAATATCTCTGTCTGGCCTCGTCACTGATCTCAAAATTTTCGCTCTCAAGCTCGAAATTCCAAACCTCTTCAAACTTTTGAAATAAGAAATTCTCATCGCCCACAAATTTCTCTTTTTTAAATTTAAGCGAAGCCTGCGCAAGTGCTTTTTTGATCTTGATCCTTGCAAGCTCATTTGGCATGTGGTCGTTAAAGTCTGGAAATTTCACGCTTTTGATGAGCAGTGGCAAGCTTAAGCCCTGAACTACGAGCGTTAGTAAGATCACGACAAATGTTATAAACAAGATGAGGTCTCTGTGCGGAAAGGGCTCGCTCCCAGCCATGGCAGGGATAGAAAGTGCCGCAGCCAGCGAGACTACGCCCCTCATGCCAGCCCAACCAACGATAAATGGCGTCGCTTTGCCTGGATTGCGATCGTCCGCCACGCTGATATAGCGCTTCATAAACATCGTGATATAAACAGCGCCATAAGATGCCATGAGGCGGATAACGATGAGCACGGCAGTGACCAAAACGCCGTAAGAGACCGCCTCAAAGAGCGAGACGCCGCTACGCTTTAGCCCTGCTAAAATTTCAGGCAGATCAAGGCCGATCATGGTAAAGGCAAGGCCGTTTAGCAAGAAAATAAAGTTGTTCCAAACGGGCACCGCGTGGATCCTTGTTGAAGCGGTAAAAATTTCATTTTTCTTAGTAGAGAGAGATAAAGTCCGCCACAAACCACCGCCAAAACGCCGCTAGCGCCAAGCTCCTCAGCCAAGATATACATGATATAAGGCGTCGTGATCGTCATTATCGTGTCGCTGTTTTCATCAGTTGGCAAAATTTTATGTAAAAAATAAGCCGCAAGTGCCACTACAAGACCAGCCAAAACGCCGCCAACCACCATCCAAACAAAGCTAGCAGCCGCCTTATACCAGATAAACTGCCCAGTTGTCACTGCAACTGCGGCGAAGCGAAAGATGATGAGTGAGGAGGCATCGTTTAAAAGGCTCTCGCCCTCCAAAATGGCGCTGATCCTGCGTGGGGCTTTGACAAATTTAAGGATAGCTGCCGTGCTCACCGCGTCTGGTGGCGAGACGATAGCTCCTAGCATGAAGCCAAGGGCGAGCGAGAAGCCAGGGATCACTAAATTTGCTATCACTGCAACTGCTGCTGCGCTTATGAAAACCACGATAAAGGCGAAACTGCCGATCATGCGGCGCCATTTAAAGAGTTCTTTTAGCGAGTTTGCCCACGCGGCCTCGTAAAGAAGTGGCGGTAAAAATATGATGAAAATAAGCTCAGGATCGATCTTTATACTTGGTAAATTTGGCACAAAGCTAATGGCAAGCCCGCCAAGGACTAATAGCACTGGATAGGCGACTTTGAGGTGGTTTGAGACCATTACCAAAGCGATGATGATAGCTAGTAGTGCAAAAAATAGCAGTAGGTGTTCGATCATTTTGATCCTTTAATTTTTTTTGTGTTAAAACAATAGAGTAAATTTTGTCAAATTTATGGCGGGTAGAGAGAGATTCGAACTCTCGGTGAGTTGCCCCACACACGCGTTCCAGGCGTGCTCCTTAAACCGCTCGGACATCTACCCAAGAAGAAGGTGATTATATCTTCATTTGCTTAATGCTTGGCTTTTAGAGCTTTAGCCCCAAGATAACGACATCTTTATACTCGCCATCCATCAGGCAAACGCCAGGCAGTTCGCCCCATTTTTCAAAGCCAAATTTCAAAAACAGCCCAAGGCTTGCTTCGTTTTTGCTAAAGATTAGTGCGATGATATTTTTTAAATTTAGCCCTCTAGCTTCATTTAGACTGTGGGCTAAAAGCTGCTTGCCGATGCCCTTTTTAAGGGCTTTTTTAGCGACATAGATGCTTATCTCTACGCTTATATCGTAAGCGATCTTGGGGTTAAAGTCACTTAGCGAGCAGTAGCCTAAAATTTCATCATTTTCTTTGTAGATAAAAATAGGGCGCGAGCCGCCGTGGGCGTTAAACCAAGGCTCTCGCTCCTTTGTGCTAACTGGCCGCATATCAGCAGTCGCACTTCTTTCTAGTATGTAGTCATTATAAATTTGCGTGATCGCTTCAAGGTCGCTTAAATTTGCTCGCTCGATCAAGCCTAACCTTTTTTGGCTGCTTGATATACTGGCTCAAGCTTTGCTGCGATCTCTTTTAGGTCTTTGATCCTGCTCTCGTTTGATGGGTGAGTGCTTAGGATTTCAGGCACTTTGCCACCACTCATCTTGCTCATCTTAACCCAAACTTCGACCGCCTCTTTTGGATCGTACCCAGCTCTTGCCATTAGCTCGGTGCCGATGTGATCAGCCTCGGTCTCGTGTGAGCGAGAAAATGGTAGCGAGATGGTGTATTGGCTGGCTAAATTTAGAGCGCTTGCGCCAAGGTCGCCAAGTCCTGTGGCGGTTGCGACTGCAAAGATGCCGATGTTTTTGAGCTGGTCGGTGCTCGCTTGCTCCCTGCTGTGCTCTCTAAGTGCGTGGGCGATCTCGTGACCCATGACCGCTGCTAGCTGTGCATCTGTCAAATTTAGCTTTTTAATAATACCGCTATAAACGACGATCCTGCCCCCTGGCATGCACCAAGCATTTAGCGTATCTTCGTTTATGACATTTACTTGCCACTTCCATTTTAGGGCATCCTCTCTGAAAACGCCAGTTTGCGCGATCAGTCTTTTTGCGATATCTTGAACTCTTTTTGTAAGGATCGGATCGACATTTAGCTCGCCCTTGCTTCTAGCAGCTGTGAGCGTCTTGACGTAGGCTTGAGCCGAGCTTTGCTCCATCGCTTCAGAAGATACTAGCATGAACTGCTTGCGATCTGCGCCCACGACGCCTGACTTTGTGACGCTCGTGCAGCCGGTGATAAGCATGCTAGCTGTTAATAACGTAAGTAAAATTTTTTTCATTTTCATCCTTTTTGGATTAAAATTTGGCGTATTATAGCCTGAGTTGGATATGCATTGTTAAACGAAGGGATAAATTTAAATTTTGAGATTTCAAAAATAGAAATTTACTATCGCGCAAATTTTAAAATTTCATTTACTCGCAAGAATTGACTACTAAAATTTGGCTTCACCTGCAGCTTGGCTCAAATTTTAGAGCCGAAATTACTCGTTCATGAAATTTTAAAATTTGCCCGAGTTTCTTCAGTATATAAATTTAACCTTTACGCTTTGTAGTCTATATTTCTCTCAAATTCTCTCAAACGCTTATTGACCGATCTTAGCTCCGTTATCGTCGTCCAGTTATCGATAAAGACGCTAAAACTCTCTCTGACCTGTGAGAAAGCGTTGCTAGCTTGGATCAAAACACCAAGCGTGATGACACCGCTAAATAGGCCATTTCCCATGATTATGTAAGGCACGATGACTAAAATTTGCGAAAACGAGATGAGCCAAAGATTGAAGTAGCCGTAGTGCAAAAATAGCTTGTAGTAGTTTAGCTTGACCCCTGTAAAAAGCTCTAGCATGACGTTTGGCTGGCAAAATTTGAGCTTATCATCCTCGCCATAAACTAACTCTTTTCTAAACGCCGCCTCTGCTTTTTGGTTGTTGTACTCAAGATGTGGTAGCTTTATGCCTACAAACCATGATACGATGAGGCCTCCGATGCTAATTAGCAGTGCGATATAAACCAGCGAGCCCTCGATATCTTTGATGTAAGGTAGGCTCACACTCTTGCTTAGCTCCCAAAGCACCGGTATAAAGGCAATCAGCGTCATAAACGCCTTTAAAACCTGCACGCCAAGGCTCTCCATGATCTTAGCAAAGCGGTAGATGTCCTCTTGGATACGCTGTGAGCTACCCTCGATGTCATTTTGGCAGTTTCGCCAAAATTTGAGGTATTTAAAGGTCATCGCCTCCCTCCAGCGAAAGACCCAGTGGCTCGCAAAGAACGATATCACCGTGTAGGTCACGACGTAAGGCATGGCGATCTTTATGAAATTTAATATCTCGCGCCAAAACTCATCTACTTTGTGATCCTTTGAGTTTTGCACGATGTCGTAGAAATTTTTATACCACTCGTTGATGCGGACGTTTAGATGCGTTTGATAGACAAGTAGTAAGATGATAAATATCGCTCCGCCGTAAGCCCAAAGCGCCCATTTTTTATCTTTAAAGAATGATGAAAACATAAAGTGCCTTTTGTAAATTTTGGCAATTATAGCAGGCAAGGTTTAAGCATTTATATAAAATTTAAACCCAAACTATATCATTTTGCAAATTTTAACGTAAAGGAAAATGATGAAGAAATTTGCATTTTTAGCTCTTAGTCTTTGTGCGACCTTAGCGCTTGGGGCCGATATGAAGGTCTATAAAAGCCCAACTTGTGGTTGTTGTGGCAACTGGGCCAATGCTATGCAAAAGGCTGGCTTTAGCGAAGAGACCATAAAAGTAGATGATATGGTCAAGGTTAAAAAAGAATTTCACGTGCCACTAGAGCTTTCAAGCTGCCACACAGCTATCGTTGATGGCTACGTTATCGAGGGTCACGTGCCAGCTGATGAGGTCAAGCGCCTGCTAGAGCTTAAACCAAAAGATGTCGTTGGTATCGCAGTGCCTGGCATGCCTATGGAGAGTCAAGGTATGGAGCAAGGCGGCAAAGCCGAGCAATACGACGTCATACTCTTTAAAAAAGATGGCTCGCAAGAGGTCTTTGCTACTTACATCGGCTCTAAAAAGCTAAAATAACTTCAAATTTAGACTTAGCTCGTCTTTTGATGGGCTAAGTTAAAAAGAAATTCCCTTGCTAATAGCGATGATGCAGAGCAAAAAGGCTATTGGCACATAGATAAATTTACCCACAAAATACCAAAATGAGCCGTAAGTTTTATTTGCTCCTGAATTTACCTCGTCTAAAATTTCTTCTTTTTTAATGATCCAAAACCAAGATATTGCGCCGATGACTGCGCCGATTGGGATGATGTAGATAGAGACAAAGTCCATCCAAGGCCCCCAGCTGCTAATAGGCTCCATAAACGCTCCAAAGCCAAAGCAAACCACACAAAGCAGCGCAAGCACCCAAAATCTACTAAGGCGCGGGAATTTATGCATAAGCGACTCAGCCACGACCTCAAACATATTTTGTAGCGATGTGATACCGCCAAAGATGACCGCGGTAAATAGTATGATTGCAAAAATTTGACCGCCGATCATATTTTGTAAAATTTTAGGAAGCGTTACGAAAAGTAGCTTTGGACCCTCAGCTGGATCCATAGCGTAGGCAAAGACTGCTGGGATCATGACAAGCGCTGCAACAAGGGCTGCAAGCGTATCAAAAAATGCCGTAGTTTTGGCGCTTTCGACGATGTCTTCATCCTTTGAAAGATATGCTCCATAAACTATCATGCCTGATCCCGTGATAGAGAGCGAGAAAAAGGCTTGACCCATCGCAGTGACCCATACCATCGGATCTTCAAGCTTACTAAAGTCAGGGATAAATAGAAATTTATACCCCTCAAATGCGTTTGGCAGCATCGCAACATTTATAGCCAAAATGGCAAATAACACGAAAAATAGTGGCATCATTATTTTATTAGTCTTTTCGATGCTTTTTGCTCCAAAAAATAGCGTAAGAAGCGTGCCAATAATGACTATGAAGTGATATGGCAGGACTGAGTACTCATGAAGCGCAAATGAGTTAAACCAAACATTTGTATCAACGCTCATAAATGAGCCAGTAAGCGCCTGAGTAAGGGCCTTTAGCACGTAAGCGATGATGACAGCGTAGCCGATGGCTATGCAAAGTGAGCCAGCAAGTGGGAGCCAGCCAACGATGCTACCGATGACGCCTAAATTTCTACTTTGCCAAGCAAATTTATATGATCCTAGTGTGCCAGTCTTTGCGCGCCTGCCGATCGCATACTCAGCGCTTAAGCCAACGTAAGAAAAAAGCGCCACAAAAAAGATGTAGATGAGTAAAAACGCTCCACCACCATTTGTGCCTAGCTTGTAAGGAAAGCCCCAAACATTTGCCATACCAACGGCTGAACCAACTGAGGCTAATATAAAAGCCCAGCGTGATGAAAAATTCTTTTTGCTCATTGTAAAATCCATAAATTTAGTGATGAAAATAATGTTACCAAAATATGATTTAAGAACTTTTTATAAATCTTAAATTTAAGAAACGTTGTTACTTTTGGGCGCGGCTAATTTGACCGCTAAATATAAATTCGCTATAATCAGCCAAAATTTTTAACTCTTAAGGATCATAATTGTACCCCAGTAGCGATAACTCGCTTTTAATGGTAATACTTGCCATTATATTCATTTTACTAAACGCATTTTTTGTTTTGTCGGAATTTTCCCTTGTTAAGGTTCGCAAGTCTAGACTTGAAGAGCTTATCAAAGAGAAAAAGCCAAACGCCCAGCTTGCCTTTGAGATGTCAAACAAGCTTGATACCTATCTTAGCGCCACTCAGCTTGGCATCACGCTAAGCTCGCTCGCCCTTGGTTGGATCGGTGAGCCAGCAGTCGCAAGGCTCATAGAAGCCCCACTTAAAAATGTTTTTAATCTTAGCGATATCTTAGTTCATACAGTCGGCTTTGCGATCGCATTTACGCTTATCACGCTACTTCACGTAGTTATGGGCGAGCTTGTGCCAAAGTCAGTCGCCATAGCCAAATCAGAATCAGCAGTGCTTAAAATCGCTCGTCCGCTTCACTTTTTCTGGATACTTTTCTCGCCTATCATAAAACTTTTTGACATCCTAGCTACATCTGGACTTAAAATTTTAGGCATCCAACCAGCAAAAGAGAATGAACTAGCGCATTCTGAAGAGGAGATCAAAATCATCGTTGGCGAGAGCTTAAAGGGCGGTGTGCTTGATAGCTTTGAGACTGAGATCATCAAAAATGCAGTTGATTTTAGTGACACGGTCGCAAAAGAGGTTATGACGCCAAGACGCGACATGATCTGTATAAATAAACAAAAGAGCTTTGAAGAAAATTTACAAGTCGTTTTTGAGTCAAAATATACTCGCTATCCTTATATAGACGGCTCAAAAGATATCATTTTGGGCATGATACACATTAGAGATATCTTGCAGCTACACTTTAGCGAGGATAAAGAGAAGAGCTTTGACGCGATCGTGCGTAAATTTGTCATCGTGCCTGAGAGCCTTTCTATCTCAAAGGTGCTTGTGATGATGAACAAGGAGCAAATTTCAGCGGCACTTGTCGTTGATGAGTATGGCGGCACGGCTGGACTTCTTACTATGGAGGATATCATGGAGGAGGTGCTTGGCGACTTTAACGACGAGCACGATGAGGTCGATCAACACTATAAAAAGATAAATGAAAACATCTATGAATTCCAAGGCAGATACGATCTAGAGAGTGTTGAGGAGCTTCTTGGCATAAGCTTTGATGAAGAGACCGATCAAGTCACGATCGGCGGATATGTCTTTAACCTTATCGGTCGTTTGCCAGTCGTTGGGGACAAGATCGAGGATGAAAACTGCTACTACGAGGTGAGAAAGATGGATGGAGCCAGCATCTCACGTGTAAAAGTTAGAAAAAAGATAAAAGAAGAAGAGGAGCCTGCTCAGGCTTAGTTTATAAATTTAATGGCTTTTGGCCATTAAATTTAACCTCTAAACATAATAAAAAAATAGGGCAAATTTAAGTGGCATTGCGGTTTTTAAAGGCTCTAAGCCATCAAAATTTAACTTTTAAAACCACAAAATTTAAAGCAACACCACATTTTAAATAGCTCTCTAAAACGTTAGCACTGCTTTTTTGTAAATTTGGTTATAAATTTTAAAATGGCTTGCTAGTTTTAAATTTATTATCTGCTTGCAAAAGTAGCCGAGTAATATTGCTTGTGATATTTAAATTTACTAAAGTTTATTAGCCTTGGCGGGGAGATATGATGTCACGAAATTTCATCATAAATTTCTCTATCATGCTCATCTAGGCTGCAGCGAGAGAGCCAAATTTCTTTTGTTAAATTTTAGCAGCACCTCTTAATAGCTCTTTTGTAGCCAAATTTGCTTATCTATTTTTATGTGTAAATTTATCTTGATAAAAGCGTGCTAGATCTTTGCCGTGCTTTAATGCTAGCTCGTAGTAGGGCGTGTCTGGGTTCTCTCCTATCATCTCATAGAGCTTTTTACGAAGCTCTGGCAAAAGGCGAAGATCGCTATAATCTATCCTCTCTTTATACGCTGGCAAGCCTTGTAAGAGCAGGGCATTTGAGTAGTTTATGCCGCCAGTTTTGCTGCCAGTAATGTTAAATTCATTTTCATATTGCGCGCGAGTTAAGCCAGTTGGTATGCTAAGCTCTCCCCGCTCTAGGCAAATTTTATCATTGCTACTGATGATATACTCTGGAAATTCTAGCTCTTTGTAGTTGATATCTTCGTGATCATAATACACCCACTTTATGCCGTCTTCATTTTTGCGGTTGAAACTACTTTTGTAAATGAAGCTACCCTGGATTATAAATTCACGGCTTTTTAGCACCGGTGTATCTGCTATATCTTTATAAACAGCAACCAAGTAGCAATCACTAAAAAAATCAAGCGGCCAAAGAAGGCCCTCATTCGCTCGCTTTACAAGGCGGTTTTTAATATCAGCTAATATTTTGCCAAAGAAATATCTCTTGTAGTAGTCATTATAGACGTAAAATATGTCGCCTTCTTCGAGCTTTGTCTTATCTGGCATTTTATAAATTTAGCTCTTCCAGATGTTTTTGTTTAGCTCCAGATCACGCACGATCTCCACAAAGTCGCTAACTCCTGCGATGTAGTTTTGCACGCTCTCGTTGCTGTTTATCGGCTTTTTAAGATCAGGCTCAAAGCTATCCTTTCTAAGATCGATCGCGATGAAAATTTCATTTTTTAAAAACACTGCCGAGAGTGGAGCGTTAAATTTAGTTCTTAGAGTGGTTAAATTTTCCATCAGCTTTGGCGTCAGAGCGTATCTAGCGGCGATCTGATCGGTCGTGTAGGTCTTAAAAAGCTCATTAAATTTAGGATTATCCATCACAGCTAGCTCGCCATCGCTTCTTAGATCAGATGTCCGCTTCTTATCACAGACGTAGATCGTGGCGTTTAGCTCTTTTTTAAACTCAGCCTTTAGCAAAATGCCTTGAAATTTCACCGTTGTAGTGGTGCGTTTCTCACCTTTTACCTCTTTTGCCGCATAAAAATCGCAAAGCTTAAACTGCGTCTCATCGATCTGTCCGTAGATCATATCCTCTGCGTAGTGTCTATTGACATCAGCGTCGTAAATTTTATAAAAATCATTCAAATTTAGTCCGCCATTTGCGCTGAAATTTAGACCATAGTTTTTTACGATGACGCCAACTACTTTTTGTTTAAATTTTGCTATAAGCTCGTTTTTTAGCCCATTTATCGTCTTGCCAAGATAAAAAACTCCGCCGATTAGCAAAAAGAAAAATAAATTTCCAAGGTGCAGTGATGCCAAAAAACCACTTACTACTATGATGCCAAGAAAGCCATAAACGATCATTTTAAAGGCTTTTTGCCCCATCGCAAGACGCTCTTTTTCAAGCTCGTCAAGATCGCTTAGATCGATGCCCTTTAGTTCGTCTGCTTGCATTTTTATGCCTTATTTTTTAAAAAGATCACCGACGTTTGGAGCAACTGCTTCATTTTCAGGGATATCAAAAAACACATCTTTGTGAAAGCCAAACATTGAAGCTACGATGTTTGAAGGAAACATCTGTGTGGCATTGTTGTAAATTTCAACAGCTGAGTTGTAAGCACGGCGCGCAGCTGAAATTTGCTCTTCGACCTCGTTTAGTGTGCTTTGGATGTGAAGTAAATTTTGATTTGCTTTTAGATCTGGGTAGTTTTCTACGCTCACTCTTAAACCATTTAGCAAGCCTGAAATTTTGTTATTTAGCTCAAATTTCTCCTCATTTGTAGAGGCGCTTCTAGCACTCTCTCTAAGGGCAGTGATGTTTTCTAGTAGGCTCTTTTCATGCACCATGTACTCTTTTGCGGTAGCTACTAAATTTGGTATAAGGTCATATCTTCTTTTTAGCTGTGCGTCGATGCCAGCCTCCACGCTTTTTACCTGGTTTTGCTTTGCAACAAGCGAGTTGTAAAGGCTGATGAAAAAGACAAAAATGACTGCGACAACAAGTATCACGATGACTAACGAATTCATAACTTTTCCTTTGAAATTTAAGTTTGTTGTAGTTTATCCAAAGTTGCTTAAGAGTATTTAAACACCGAGGTTGGGTGATTAAATTTAATATTATAATTTAATCTTAAATTTTACATATAATTTATATAATTAAAAATTGTTTTTTACGAGGAGGATAAATGAGAACGGTAAACGTAAAAGATATAAAAGAGACTGTTGCAAAGCTTTGCAAACAAGCCTGTTACGTCGTTACACCAGATCTAAAGGCTGCTTTTACAAAAGCACAAACCACTGAGAGCTCATCTCTAGGCAAAGATATCTTGGGCAAAATTTTGCAAAATGCCAAGCTAGCAGAAGAGGGCGTTGCGCCTATTTGCCAAGATACAGGCATGACGGTTGTCTTTGTCGAGATCGGTCAGGATGTGCATATAGAAGGCGGTTACATCGAAGATGCGATCAACGAAGGCGTTGCAAAGGGCTACACTGAGGGCTATCTTAGAAAATCAGTCGTTGCTGAGCCACTTTTTGAGAGAAAAAACACCACAAACAACACTCCAGCGGTCATCCACACTAGGATCGTCCCAGGCGATAAGCTAAAGATAAAAGTCGCTCCAAAAGGCTTTGGTAGTGAAAACAAATCAATACTAAAAATGCTTGTGCCAGCTGATGGCATAGAGGGCGTTAAAAAGGTATTTTTAGAGGCTGTAAAATACGCTGGACCAAACGCTTGCCCTCCAATGACAATAGGCGTTGGCATAGGCGGCACTATGGATAAAGCTGCACTTCTAGCCAAGCAAGCCGCAGTTCGTCCAGTAGATAGCAAAAATGCTGATGCTAGATATGCAAAACTTGAAGATGAGCTTCTTGAGCTTGCTAGCAAAACTGGCGTCGGTCCTCAAGGGCTTGGTGGCGATACAACTGCCATAAAAGTAAATGTCGAGTGGTATCCAACTCACATCGCAGGCCTACCAGTAGCCATAAATATCAACTGCCACGCTGCACGCCACGCAGACGCCGAGCTTTAAGGAGATAACATGTCAGAAGTAAAAAGAATAACAGCACCATTTGATAAAGAGGTAGTAAAAAGCCTAAAAGCAGGCGACAATGTCCTAATCTCAGGCACTATCATCGCTGCTCGTGACGCCGCTCACAAGGCACTAACAGAGGCTCTAGCACGTGGCGAGAAGTTGCCAGTTGAGCTAAAGGGCGAGACTATCTACTACGTCGGACCAACACCAGCTAAACCAAACCAAGCTATCGGCGCAGCAGGCCCAACAACAAGCGGCAGAATGGACAAATACACACCAACTATGATCAATGAAGTTGGCATAAATGGCATGATCGGCAAGGGATATCGCAATGATGCAGTGGTTGATGCGATGAAAAAATCATGCTGTGTTTATATGGTCGCTATCGGCGGCATTGGAGCGGTCATTAGCCAAAGTATAAAAAAATATGAAGTCTTGGCATACCCAGAGCTAGGACCAGAGGCAGTCGCAAGGCTCACAGTAGAGGACTTCCCAGCGATAGTCGCTATCGACTGCGAGGGCAATAACTTCTACGAAGTCGGCCAAGCACCTTACAAAAAAATCTAAATTTGATCCGCTAGCAGCCTAAGCTAGCGGAATTTCTTCTAAAATGAAAACTTTTTACAACGATCAAGCAAAGCCACTACTTAAATTTTTTACCAAAACCAAAAGCGAGCTAGTAAATTTAAAGCTAAAGCAAATTTTAAATGAGGGCTTTATCTCAAAACCACAAGGGATATTTTTAAAAGCTGCCATAAGAAAAAGGCAGAAATTTGAGCAAAACAAGACGCAAAATGAGTGGTCGCTAAATGAGATAGTAGTTTTTGAAAGCGAGTATGAAAGCTGCGAGGAGTATTTTAGCGACGTGGGGTCGTTTGTAGTGAAGCTGGCTGATAAATTTAGAACAAGTGGCATTAGCGAGGAGATAGTGCTTGCTGTTTCGTTTCAGGCGCTGCAGTTTATCACGCCAGGTAGCGAGGAGTTTAAATTTATATACGAAGACTACGATGAGAGTACAAACTCCGCTCACATTAAAATTTACGCCAAAAGAGAAAACGACGAAATTTTGCTATATAAAGATGGATGTGGTGGCTACAAAACAGAGGCGTTAATCGTTTTCGAGGTGGCTAGTAGTAGCCAAGACACATAGTCTCAGTCAGTTTTATGCGCTTTTCAAATGGCGCTGGCGAGAAAAATTTACACTTTTCGATGTAAATCCTATACGAGTAGCTAAGCTTAAAATCATCATAAAATTTCTTTAAATTTAAAAATTTGATACCGCAAATTTCATGAAATTCAAAAAGCTCATAAATTTTAGAGCCATTTTTCGCCACGAGGTGTGAGGGAGCAAGCGAGGTAAATGAGCAAAAAACGCCAGTTGGCACGAGGCCATTTAAGGGCGTGCAAGCTTGTAAAGCGCTTGCAAATTTCTCTGGGACGCTCTTTTTTCTAATAAAAACGATGCGCGAGTTTTCAAATTTAGCGCTGATCGCATTTTTCCAAAAAAGATAGGCATTTGATGAGATGCCGGCGTTTTTGGCAAGTTGAGCGCCAAGCACGTAGTCATCTAAAAATTCATTTGGTGCAAGGGTTATTTGCATCTTTGTCCTTTTGAAATTTTGTTCATTATAGCCTTTGGTGCCTAAAAATTTAGAAATTTATAGTAGGATTTTGCCAAAATTTAAAGGAGAAGATATGAAAAAACAAATTTCAACAAAAAACGCTCCACAAGCGATCGGACCATACTCTCAGGCGATTAGCGCGAATGGATTTTTATTCATCTCAGGGCAGCTTGGCGTCACACCAGAGGGCGAGTTTGCAGGTAGTAGCGTAGAGGCTCAGGCACAGCAGTCACTTACAAATTTGCAAAACATTTTGGCTGAAGCTGGACTTAGTTTTGATAATGTTGTAAAGACTACGATCTTTTTAGCAGATATGGCAGATTTTGCCAAAGTAAATGTCACATACGCTAAATTTTTCAAAGAGCCATATCCAGCTAGAAGCACGGTAGCTGTGAAGACTTTGCCAAAAGATGCACTCGTAGAAATAGAGGTTATCGCAGTTTATTAACGATTATTGTACCAAAGTACAATTTACAAACTAAATGATTTGAACTATAATTCCCTATAATTAATTAAATTCTAACATTAAGGGGATTTCATGACAACTCAAATCGGTGTCATTAAGCAAGTATCTGGCTTAGTTGTGGCTATAGATGAAAACGGCGCACAAAGAGTATTAAAAGTAGGTGATGCTCTATTTCTTGGCGAGGTGATAAAAACTTCTTCAGCAGCTTCTAAAGCAGTCGTATCAATGGATAACGGCAAAGATGTAACTATCTTAGGTAATGAATCTGTTAAACTAGATAATAGTGTTTTAGCAAATTCTGATAACACAGTTGCTGATGTAAGTGACTTGCAAAAAGCGTTGTTAAACGGCGAGGATCTAACAAAACTAGAGGAGACTGCTGCTGGTGGTAACGCAGCTGCAGCTGGTGGCGGAGATGGTGTTAGCCTCGGAGCAGCGTCATTTGATGAGGGTGGTCACTACTCAAATATCAGTGAAAATTTCCGCTCTTTAGGCGATCTAAACAGTGCAACAGGTGCTGAGAGGATAGGTGGCGTAAGCGGTGGAGCAGCAGGTGGCATTGCATGGACTGGAGCAAATATAGATACTACTCCAGCTAATAAACCATCTATCGATCCAATCGACAATGATGATACTAAGGTAACTGGTAAGGTAGAGAACCCTGAGAAAGA